>JAKQKE010000001.1 GCA_029560805.1 Spirochaetota bacterium | reverse complement strand
GGCCGCATGCTGGCCGGGGAGCCGCTCGGCGCCGAGCAGTATACCGGCCTCCGCGCCGACGGCTCGACCTTCGATATGGAGATAAACGGGGCGATCATCCGCGATGGAGACGGGCGCCCCAAGCGTATCCTGTTCGTCGTCCGCGACATTACCGCCAGGAACCGCCTGGTCGGCAAGTACCGGATACTGTTCGACCAGTCGCCGCTCGGGATAGGGTTGTTCGATTTCTGCACCGAGCGTTTCGTCGACGCGAATCCGGCCCTGCAACGTATGACCGGCTACGGGCTCGACGAGCTGCGCTCGATGACCTTCCTGGACGTAACCGCACCGGAGGAAATCGAGCGATCCCGGGAACTCGTGAGCCTCCTCGGGGAGCGCGGGACCCTCGGGCCCTACGAGAAGCTGTATCGACGGAAAGACGGGGCACTGATGCCGGTCTCCATCAACGCCGTCAAGTTCGACGATTACGACGGCCGGCCGGTCGTCTGGGGCATCATCGAGGACATCACCGTGCGCCGGGCCGCCGAGCGCCGCGTCGAGTCGCTGCTCGCCGAGAAGGACCTGATCCTCAAAGAAGTGCACCACCGCCTCAAGAACAATTTCGCTGTGATACGCGGGCTACTCGGCCTGCAGGCCGATTCGATGACCGACCCGTCCGCCGCCGAGGCCTTCCTTGCCACCGAGGCCCGTGTGCAGAGCATGGCGCTCCTGTACGAGAAGCTGTACGAGAGCTCGCGCTTCTCGGAGGCGTCCATGGCCGACTACCTGCCCTCGCTCGTCCGCGAGGTGGTCGCCAACTACGCCCATGCCGCGGACGTGCGCGTGGAGACCGACGCGGCGGACGTGCGCCTGGACGTGAAGCGGCTCCAGGCCCTCGGCATCCTGGTCAACGAGCTCGTGTCGAACAGCATGAAGCACGCCTTTAAGGGGCGAGCGAGCGGGCTCGTGTTCCTGCGCGCCGGGCTCGAGGGCGGCCGGGTGACGGTGACGGTGGGCGACGACGGGCCAGGTATGCCCGAGCCGCCGCCGAGCGACGCGTCCGGCGGCGGTTTCGGGTTGACCCTCGTGTCCCTACTGGCTACGCAACTCCGAGCCGATATTGCTCGCGAGTCGGACGGCGGCACGGTCGTGCGCCTGTCTTTCGAGCTGTAATCGGCTACGCCCGCGTCCTGGAGGCACGCGCTGGATATCGATCCGGAGGAGGCGTTTATCGATAGGCGGCCATGATCGCGTCTATCTCGCCGCTGGCCAGCATGCGGCGGAGGATCGCATCGATCTCGCCGGATCTCGCGACGAGGGGCGAGCGCTCCGACACGACGATGAACAATTCCGTACTGGCATCTGGTCTGAAGAGGGCCGGCTCGACCTGGCCCGAGAGTCCGAGCCGGAGCGCATCCCAGCCTATGTTCGGCTCGGTGCCTACGGCGACGTCGATGCGGCCTAGGGCGAGCATGCGCAATACCTGTTCCTCGTATTGCAGGCTCAACTTGCCGAGGGTAGCGTCGGAGTCATACGGCTCGAAATATACGGAGCTAGCGCTCTGGCCTATCGTCTTACCGGCCAGGTCGTCGTAGGACCGTAGCGACGCGGCCATGCCCGTCCGCGTGTAGAAGACAGGCCGGACCGCGGCATAGGCCGTCGGCACGTAGCGCAGGTACTCGTCGCGCTCCGGCGAGTAGGCCACGCCGGTCATGATGTCCGCCTGGCCGGACCTTAGCATCGCGAGCGCCCGCGCCCAGGGATGATACTGGATCTCGAGCTCAAGGCCGAGTTCATCGCCGATCCGCCTGATGATCTGGAAGTCTATCCCGTCCTTAATTGTACCGAAGCTTGTTTCTTCCATCCGGAACGGCGGCCAAGTGTCGGTGACCATGAGGACGCGCGTCTGGGCCTCCGCCCGAACGCCGACGAGCGTGAGCGCCATGAACAGGAGACCGACGACCACGAGGCCGGGGCGGCCCGGTCGCGCTGAGTGGATCATGTATCTAGTCTAGGTTTCCCCGACACCGTAGTCAAATGTAGGTTAGTAGGCGGCTTTGGGGCGCCTACCCGGTTAGGACCGGGATGCGGATCAGGGTTTGGCGATGACGGCAGCCTCCTTGGGATAGCTTCCTTTACGCTTCGCGTATTCTAGGCGATACTGGTACCCGGAGAGCAGAAAACGGATGATAAAGAAGAAGCTGTGCCTTCTAGGTTCGCTCGGCGTCGGCAAGACGAGCCTGATACGAAAATTCGTCCTGAACGTGTATTCCGAAACCTACCTGTGCACTGTCGGCGTCAAGGTCGACAAGAAGATCGTGCGCCTGCGCGACGGCGAGGACGTGATCCTGATGATCTGGGACATGGAAGGGCAGGACGATTTCAGCTCTCTGGCCGACACCTACCTACGCGGCCTGTCCGGCTATCTGTGCGTGGCCGACGGCACGCGGCCGGAGACGCTCAGGACGGCCCTGTCCATCTGTTCGTCGATGAACTCGATGTTCCAAGGCGTCAGCTCATCGCTACTCGTCAACAAGTGCGACCTGACGGATCGCTGGGCGGTGACCGAGGAGGAGTGCCATGACCTGGCTCCCGGCTGCGGCCGGATCCTAAGGACGAGCGCCAAGCTCGGTATCGGCGTCGAGGAAGCCTTCGTCGACATCGCAGGCCGCATGGTCGAGCGCCCGCATGGCTGATCGCCGGGCCGGTCGGCCCATCGACGAGCGCCTGAGGGAGCTGGACCCGCGGGAGCGCCAGAACCTGGACGCGCTGGCAAAGCGGATGCGTGGCGCCAGGCTGACGCCGCGCCTGGTAGGCGAGACGCTGCCTGAAGCCGTGCTCATAGGCGACGAGGGCTCGCGGCCCCTGTCCAGGTCGATGACGGGAATAACCGAACGGGCCATAGCCGCGTCCGTCGAGGATAATCCCGAGGCGCTCTCGACTGCCTTGTTCCCGATAATCGGCGCCGCCATACGCAAGGCCCTGAACAAGATGCTGGCCGAGATGATGGAGTCGATGAACAGCGGGCTCGAGCGAGCCTTCTCGTTCAAGCGCCTGGGCTGGCGATTCGAGTCGTGGAAGACCGGAACGCCCTTCGTCGAAATCGTGCTCAGGGAGACGCTACGCTACCGCGTCGAGCACGTGTTCCTGATCCATTCGAAGACCGGACTCCTTCTTCGCGAGGCGTCGCCTCCCGGCGTCGTATCGCCCGACAGCGACATGGTCGCCTCGATGCTCGAGGCGGTCAGGGAGTATATCAAGGACTCGCTCGCGCTGGCCAAGACGGACGCCGTCCAGTCCATCAGGACTGGCTCCTATGCTCTGTTAGTCGAGGATGGTCCCTACGCGTCCATAGCCTTGTTCGTCCGCGGCTCGCCCGACCCGTCGCTCCGGAACGCCGCCCAGGAGGCCGTCGAGACGATCCACCTGCGGCTCGGCTCGCGGCTCAAGAGCTTCTCGGGCGACGTCGGCCCCTTCGAGGAAGCCGATCCAGCCCTGCGCCGCTGCCTGCTTAGCCAGGATACCCGGGCGCCGGGTGGCAAGCCCGTCTACGCCATCGTCGCCCTGAGCGCGATCCTCCTGGCGGCCATGACCGCGGTCGGCTTCGGCATAGCGGCGGCGAGGTCCCGGGAGGCGTTCGAGCGCGCGCTCGACGAGGAGCCCGGCATCGTCCTGGTCGACTCGCGGCGATCGCGCGGCCGGCGCGTGCTACGGGTGCTTCGCGACCCCGGGGCCGCGACCGTAGCCGAACTGGCCGAGGGCATGGGCGTCGACGCTGCTGCGTTCGTCGTCGAGGAGGAGCCGTACTGGTCGCCCGAACTCAGGCCCGGCGTCCCGGTAGCCGAAGACGCCCCGCTCGTCGTGCCGGAGGAGCTTCTCGAGCTGGCCAGGCGGCTTGGCGGCATCGTCATCCTGTTCGAGCAGGACTCGGGTGAGCTACGGACGGGGCAGCAGGCGGCCATCCGCGCGGCCGGCGACCTCTTGTCCGAGCTTATAGGCAAGTCGCGCGCATACGGCCTGGACGTGTCGGTGGATATAGTCGGGCACGCCGCCGGCGAGGTTCAGGACGAGGCCGGTCTCCGCGTCAGCGAGGAGCGGGCGCAGAAGGCCCTGGCCATGTTCGCCGAGCTGAACGCCCCGCTCGTAGACTACGTGCGGCCGGTCGGCGTCGGCGTCGCGGAGCCCGTGGCGCCGACTGATGGTGCCGAGGACGAACGCGCCCTGAACCGTAGCGTCACCTTCAAGGCGATCTTTCGCTGAACAGGGCCGCTAGCCTTTCCGCCTCGCGGTGCGGTACCCCGAACATGCCGCTGAGCAGATCCCGTAGGAAACGGGCAAGCCTGTCGGCCGCGAGTCCGTCGTCGGGTATGTAGTATAGGAAGCCGTATTCGGCCGGATCCCAGAGAGTCGTTACCGGTCGCCGTCTGGGCCGAGACGGGCGGCGGGCCATGACGACGACGTAACGGCCGAAGTCGTGGGCATCGCACCCCGCTTCAGGCTCGTATACGTCGGCCGGTACGATGGCGCATTCCATCGCGCGCGCCGCGCTCGACAGCTCGGCTCCCAATCCAGCATACGTGATCGCGGCACCCGGTCCGTTGCGCGTCACGTATAGGCGAGCCGTGCCATCCCGCTCGGCCGAACGATACGCCAGGATCAGCCCCGGGGCCGTGGGCGGCGCGCTCGGCCGGAATCGGCCGAAGAGCGGTAGGCCCAAGCCCTTCCGAACGAAAGACGCTCCCAGATTGGCCGGTACGAAGCCCGCTTTGCGCTCGGCGACCCGGTCCGGCGGTTCGAGCGATGCCAGGTAGCGCAGTAGCTCGTCGTTCTCCTCGCATACCCGGCTCGCGGCCCTGGCTCCGGCCCTGGCGACGCCGTCCTGGCCGAATAACGCGAGATAGGCGTTGAGTACCGACGCGACTCTGCGTATCGTGGCGCGGTTGTAGCCGCCGTCCGGGGCGAGCAAGGCCTCGTATTCGTCTCGAGCGCCGAGTTCGAGGCCGGTGAGCGGGCTGTCGAAGGCCAGGGCCATGGCGCGTACGATCGCCTCGACGCGTTTTCTAGGATCGTCCTCAGCCTTGCGCGTCTCACGGGCGATGGCGTTCGCCATGGCGTCAATCCAGTTCCGGCGGCAATAGCTCGCCCGTTTCGTCGTCGTCATGGAGGCTCGCGATGGCGTCGGCTACGCGCATGAACGCCGCGACGATGGTCGGGTCAAACTGCGTACCGCCTCGCGCCGCTATCTCCCCGAGCGCCTCGTCGAGCGGCCACGGCTCCTTGTACGGGCGCTTGGACAGGAGCGCGTCGAAGACGTCGGCCACAGCGCAGATACGCCCGACGAGCGGTATGGCCTCGCCGGCCAGCCCCTCCGGATAGCCCGAACCGTCCCACCGCTCGTGGTGATAGAGCGCGACTCGTTTGGCCGTGTCGAAGAGGCTGTGATCCTTACGATCCAGTATCTCCGCGCCTATGCGCGTATGGCCCTGCATGACGCGCGTCTCGCTCTCGTCCAGCCGGCCCGGCTTGAGCAGGATGGAGTCCGGTATGCCTATCTTGCCTATGTCGTGGAGCAGGCTCGCGTAGTAGAGCTGCTCGCAGCGGTCTTCCGGCAGCCCGAGCTCCCGGCCAATCATGACGCTGGCCTGGCCTATCCTGAAGGTGTGCCTGCCCGTATCGGTGTCCCTGAATTCCGCCACGCGGGCGAGCGTCGTTATGACCGACAGCCTCGAGCGCAACAGCTCCGAGGTTCGCTTCCTGACCTCCAGCTCCAGATCGTGGTTGTGGGTCCTGATCGTGTTCATCAGCTCGTCCAGCCGACCGTAGGCCTCGAGCAGCTCGGCGTTTTTCGAATGCAGGGCCTCGTCGAGTATGGCCATCTCGTTCTTGGACTGAACGACGGTGAGCTTGGCGAGCATTTCGCCCGTCGCGTCCTGCAACACGGCCACACCGGGTAGTATGGTCAGGTTCAGGTAGCGCTCGCCGCGCCTGAAGCCGCTCAGCCTGACTTGTCCGCTCCCCTCATGCATCAGGGCGTCCAGTTCGCGCTCGAGTCCGACCAGTTCGGCGAAGCCCTCGTCCAGGCTGACTGGCCCGGAGGGCATGGGCGAATCGGCCATGGCCCAGAAGCGCTCGTTGGCTGGAACGATCCGGCCATCACCGTCGAGGCTCTCGTAGCAAATTCCCAAAGGCTCCAGTATGTCTGTTCCATTGACGAGCATACTTTGATTGTAGGCCGTCATGCCCCTACGGTCAACGCGAGGCGGATCGGACCGGTACGACCGGACCCGGGCCGCCTCGTGAACCGCGCTAGTCTCCCTGCCTGACTATGCCGATGCGTCCTTCCCGCTCCAGGGACCTGACGATCTCGACCACCCTGAAGCCGGCTGCGTCGCAGTCGGACATACGCACGCGGCCGAGGGCGTCGTAGGCCGCCCCGACCCGCTCGCGGCTCCCGGCCGGCAGGCGCTCGAGAAGGCGGCGCCGCTCGTCGTCCTTCATCGGTTTCATGGCGACGACGAAGTCCTTCTCGTCGGCCCGCTCGAGCACGGCCGCTATCGACTCGTCGTCGAGGATGATGATGTCCTCGAAGACGAACATGCCGCGCTTGATCGCCTCGGACAGCTCGGGGTCGATCGCGTCCAGGGCGGTGATGACCGATCGCTCCGTCTCGCGCGGCGAGAAGTTCAGGATGCCGACGACCTTCTTGATGCCGTCGGCCTCGAAGCCGGAGCGGCCGATGGCCGACAGCTTCTTGCCGAGGATGCGTTCCGTCTCCGATAGCGCCTGCGGCGTCACCCAGTCCATCGTCGCGATGCGGCGCGCCACCTCGGGCCGGACCGCCTCGGGCAGTAGCGACAGGAGCCGGGCCGCCAGGGCGTCGTCCAGGAACGACAGGACGAGCGCGCAGACCTGGGGACGTTCTCCGGACAGGAACAGCGCGAAGGCCTCGGCCGGCACGCCGGCGAGCGACGAGAAAGGCTTGCCCGGCGAGCGACCGCCCGAGTCGGCCTGGCCGAACAGCACGCGGTCCGACAGGTCCTCCTGGCCGCCCTTGAGCTCGTCGATGCGGCGGGCCATGCTGGAGACGGCCTCGGAAACGCCTGAGGAGACGGCCGCGAGGCCGGCCTTGAGCTCGGCGGCCAGGGCGGCCATCGGGTCGGCCGCGCCCTTGGAGGCTCCGGCGTCGGTCGGCCGCCCGGCGAAGTCGGCCGACAGCGAGTCGCCGTCGGCGCGTAGGCCCGACAGCTCGGCTACGCGGGCTCCGCCGAGGCGCAGCCAGGCCCGCCCCTCGTCATCGTCGGGCAGCTCGATCACGGAGCCCTTGCGTAACTCGCGGAGGAGGCTGACCGGCGGGGCGCCCGCGTCGACGACCAGCTCGGCCGGTAGCGTGGCCCGCCTGGCGGCCGCCAGGCTCCTGGGATTGACCTCGTCGCCGCGCCGCTCGTACCAGTACTTGGCGGACAGCGCGTGCAGGATTGGCTCGAGGAGCAGGAAGGGATACACGACCGTCAACCTGCCCTTGACCGGCCCGACCGATAGCGAGCAGGCCGTGATCACGATCATCTCGGTCGGCGGCACGATCTGGCAGAAGCGCGCCTCGGTCTCGATCGCGGCTAGGGCAGGCTCGAGGCCGCCGGGCACGAAGCCCCAGGCCTGGCCGAGGTCGGTCGCGAGCGCCGCGAGGAGCCGCTCGAGTTGGGCCGCCTCGATGTCGGTGAGGCCGCCAGCGCAGCGCGGCCTCTCGCTCGCGCCGGGTTCGCCGACAACGGCGACGGGAATCAGCCGCGAGCCGAAGACGCGCTCGACGAGGGCGTCCGAGCCGGCCGCGTCGATATGGACGACAGCCTGGCCCTTGAGCGGCTCCATCGAGACGACGGCGAGCGTCGACTGGCCTTCGATAGGTGCCAGGTACTCGTCATAGGTCATCTGGTCGACCAGGTCGACCGACAGCTCGCAGGGCAGCCTGAGCGCCGCCGACAGCGTGGTCGAGGCGAGCCGGCCGAAGGTCTCCGCAAGAATCTGCATGGTCCGCAGCTGCTCGCGGGAGAACTTGTCGGGGCGCCTGAAATCGTAGAGCTTGATCCTGCCGCCCGGAGGAAGCTGTTTCCTGGAACCCAGTATTTTTAACGGCACGGGGATGAGTTCCTCCGGCTCATCGGCGCAGTTCCTGATCACGTCGCTCATGACGAGGCCCCGCGCTCGGCCAATTCGGTGACGCGGATGCCGAAGTTCTCGTCGATGATGACGACCTCGCCCTTGGCGACGACCTCGCCGGCCGCGACGAGGTCCACCGGCTCGCCGGCGATCGAGTCGAGTTCGATGATCGAGCCCTTGGCGACGGTGGACAGGTCGCGCACCGATAGGCTCCGTCCGCCCAGTACCACCTGTACCCTGACCATTGCGTCCTCCACGGTTCCCGTCCTCATGATCGTACCTCTCCCGATTCCTGATAGGTTCGCGTTACGACGAACGCGTTCTTGCCGCGCCGTTTCCGTAGCCGGCCCTCCGCTACCACTACGCCGCCCACCTCGAGGTAGGCCGCGCCGCCTTCCGGCGCCTTCATCGCGAGCCATCCCGAGTCCCTGGCGCGGTCAGCGTCCTCCGCGCTCATCGTCCCCGAGGCGACGACGACGCAGGCGTCGAGGCGTAGGTCCCCGACCTCGGCCGTTCGCGCGCCCGAATTATCCCGTGCTTCCATGGCAACCTCCCCCGTTCAGCTCAATCGTCCCGTTCACTCGTTCATCTTGTACGAGAATCCGTCCCGTCTCTTCATGCCCAATTCGTGATACCGCCCGCTCAAGTATCTGCAGAAGCTGTCAATATCCTTCGTCGCGGCGAACGCGTCGCGGTATCTCTTTTCCATCTCGTCGTAGTGTTCCGGAGAAAGGTCGTATCCGTAGTAGTTCAGTTCTTTGCGATGGTTTACGTGATTTTCGTAGTACAGCCTGACTTTGTCGAAGAGTCCCAGTTGGCCGAGAAGGTCGTCGATGAGTATCCTCGCCGCCGACTCGTCTATGAAGTCTGTCTCGTCTTCGTTCAGCTTGTAGATCCATGGCGCGGCCTTGCCGATGAAGGCGTGCATCGTCTCGTGCATGAAGACGTAGTACAGCTGTTCCCGGCCGACGATATAATCCGCGCCGTCGATTTCCATCTTAAGCGTGCCCTGCATCGCCTTGAGGAGCAGGTACAGGTCGTCCAGTGGAGCGAATTCTTTTTCGTTTATAAAAGCGTCTTTCATAATTGATCGGTTCCTCTCCATGAGCGGTAATAGTATGTCTGAAATGATATGGCGGTTCTGCGGCGCGGTCTCACACTATCTTGAGTTCGGCGCGGCGGGAATCGGCACTATCTTGAGGAAGCGCCTATCGCGGGCCGGACGATCGGTACTCGCGCGGGGACAGGCCGACGATGCGGAGGAAGTAGCGGTTGAAGAACGACAGGCTGTTGTAACCGACCGCTTCCGATATCTCGATGATCGACAGGTCGGATGACTTGAGGAGGGCGCAGGCGCGGGCGACGCGCTGGCGGTTGATGAACTCGAACAGGGGGCAGCCGGCGCGCTCCTTGAAGCGGCGCGAGAAGTCGCTCGCGTTCGTGGCGCACCTGGCGACGAACCAGTCCAGGCTGAAGGACTCGGCGTAGTTGGCTTCGATGTAGCGGACCGCGTCGTCGACCGACCAGACGCCGTCGGGCTCGCGCCAGGGCCGGCGGGCGCTCGGGTAGCTGCGGGCCAGGCGGGCGGCCGACACGACCAGCTCCAGCGCGCAGGCGGCCGCCATGGCCTCGGCTCCCGGCCGCCCGCCCTCGAGCTCTGCGGCGACGCGGCCGGCTATGTCCGCGAGCGACGCGGCGTCCTCGGGCGACAGGGCGGCCCAGAACCCCGCGTCGCCGAGCAGGTCCTCGGCGGCCTCCCAGTCGACGCCGGCCGCCGCTCCTCCGGGCACGGGGCCGCCGGGCCCGCGCGGCTCGAGCCGTACGAGCCGGCCCGTCGCGGCCTCGGAACCGGCGACCGGGCGCGAGCCGAGGCGCCCGCCGGCTAACCGGAGACCGTAGAGCCGCTCGCCGATGGCGAGCGTGAACGCGCCCGTCATGACGCCCCGGCCCGCGGGGCCGGGGGGCGGGCCGAACGGCCCGGCTCGGGGGCAGGCCCTATCGTCAACCTAGAGCCTTCCGGAGCTCCTGACGCTTCTTGCGGAACTCCATGATGGGCTTGTCGCCGCGGAACAGGTTCTCGCCGGTGCCCGTGCCGTCGGACTTGGGCAACTGCGTATTGACGACGCGTCGGTCCTGGTGGGCTATGACCAGGTTCATGCGGCTGCCTATCTTGCCGATGAGCCAGGCCAGCGGCGGGAAGGGCATGAAGCCGGGATAGAAGCGCAGGTAGAGCAGGGTGTGTTCGTCGTCGACCGGCACGAAGGCGGCCGACACGCGGAGCTTCTCGGAGATGCGGTTTTCCCAGAGGTTGGGCATGAGGAATTCGATCTTATAGTCGCGGCTCGGGTCGGGCACCGGCACCTCGTTCGGGCCACGGGGCTTGGAGCCGTCGTCGACCTTGTTGTAGACGTACTGGAAGAACAGCCGGTCGGATACCCATTCGACGCCCGGGCCCTCGACGAGGGTCTTGTTGCCGCGGCCTATGGTGTTGTGGTGGACGAAGGGGAGGTGCGCGACGTCTATCTGGTTCTCGGCGACGCGGGTGTAATGGTTGTTCCACGGGTCCTGGACGCTGCCCCAGCGCGTGAAGCCCTTGAGGTCCTCGAAGTACGGAGGCTCGGCCGGGTCGGGCTCGCCGTCGCCCCACCAGATGAACACCCAGCCCCAGCCTTCGAACACCGGGTAGGAGCGCATCCTGAACGCCGGCGGCACCGGCGCGTCCCTGCCGTTGGCGGGTATCCTGACGCAACGGCCCGAGCCGTCGTACTCGAGTCCGTGGAAGGGGCAGCGGGCGTGGCCGTCGACGAGGTCGCCGAGCGCGAGGGACGCGCCCCGGTGCGCGCACTTGTCGAAGCAGCAATGGGCCTCGCCGGCATCGTCGCGCCAGAAGACCATGCGCTCTCCGAGGCGCATGAAGCCGACCGGCTTGTTCTTAGGAATTTCCTTGGATTCCAGCACCGCGTACCATAGGTTTCTGATCATCGGCCGTCTCCTGTAGGTTCAGCTCATGGTGCCGGTACTATAATCCGGCGAATTCGGGCATGCAAGGACGAAATCGCAGGCCGCGTGTTCTGGCGCCTCGCGGCCGTTATCTGGCGTTCCGGCTACGTTCCGGTGTAGACTGTCGTCCCGTCAGGGAGGCTCCATCGATGGCGGGAACCAAGGCGTTCGACAACGAGACATACATAGCCGAGCAGGCGTCGTGCATCCGGGAGCGCATGAGGCGCTTCGACGGGCGGCTGTACCTGGAGTTCGGCGGCAAGCTCCTGGCCGACTTTCACGCGGCGCGAGTGCTCCCCGGCTACGACCCGAATGTCAAGATACGGCTTCTCAAGGAACTGGAGCGCGACGCGGAGATCGTGCTGTGCATCCACGCCGGGGCGATCGAGCACCGCAAGATCCGCGCCGACTATGGCATCACCTACGATGCCGACGCGATGAAGCTGATCGACGACCTGGGCGAGTGGGGCCTATCGGTCTCGGCGGTCGTGATCACGCGCTGGGAGGGTCAGCCGGCGGCCAAGGCCTTCCGCACCAAGCTCGAGAACCGCGGCGTGGCCGTCTATGTGCACGAGCCGACCAAGGGCTACCCGACCGACGTGGACCGTATCGTCTCCGACGAGGGCTACGGCGCCAACCCGCGGATAGCGACGACGAAGCCCCTCGTCGTGGTGACCGGCCCGGGGCCGGGCTCGGGCAAGATGGCCACCTGCCTGTCGCAGGTCTACCACGACCGCCGCATCGGAGAGCGGGCGATGTACGCCAAGTTCGAGACCTTCCCGGTCTGGAACCTGCCGCTCAAGCACCCAGTCAACCTGGCCTACGAGGCGGCGACCCTCGACCTACGGGATTTCAACTTGATCGACCCCTTCCACCTCGAGGCGACCGGCGAGGTAGCGGTCAACTACAACCGCGACGTCGAGTCGTTCCCGATACTCAAGGGCATCCTGGACCGCATCACCGGCGAGCCGGACGCCTACCGCTCGCCTACCGAAATGGGGGTCAACCGCGTCGGCTTCGCGATCGTCGACGACGAGGCGGCCCGGGAGGCCGCCAGGCAGGAGGCGGCGCGCCGTTACCTGCGTTGCGCCGCCGAGTACATGATGGGCATGGCCGACAAGGCGGCCCTCGACAAGGCCGACCTGCTCCTCAAGGAGCTGGGCATCGGGCCGGAGTACCGGAAGGTGGTGCCGGCCGCCAGGGCCGCCGCGGCCGAGGCCCGCGAGCGCGCCGAGGCCGATCCCGGTGCCGCGGCCGGAGGCGTCGCCGCCTGCGGGGCGGCCCTCGAGCTGCCTTCCGGGGAGATCGTCAGCGGCAAGAACTCCAAGCTGCTCCACGCAGCGACGGCCGCCGTGCTCAACGCCGTCAAGGCGCTGGCGGGCGTGCCCGATCAGATCCATCTCCTGTCGCCGCTGGTCATCGAGTCGATAGCCAGGCTCAAGCGCGAGGTGCTCGGCCGCAAGAGCGCCAGCCTGGATGTGGACGAGGCGCTCATAGCGCTGTCGATCAGTGCCACCCTGACGCCAATGGTCCAGGCCTGCGTCGACCACCTGCACGAGCTGCGCGGTTGCCAGATGCACTTGTCCCACCTGCCGACGCCCGGCGACGAGGCGGGCCTGCGTAAGCTCGGCGTCAACCTGACCGCCGACCCGGCCTACGCGACGAAGCGGCTGTTCGTAGAATAGGCGCGCCGTCATAGTAACGGCGTCGCGCCGTCATAGTAACGGCGTCGCGCCGTCATAGTAACGGCGTCGCGCCGTCATAGTAACGGCGTCGCGCCGTCATAATAACGGCGTCGCGCCGTTATAGTAACGGCGTCGCGCCGTCATAATAACGGCGTCGCGCCGTCATAATAACGGCGCGAAGAGCCTGAGTACCTGTAGGCAGAGCCGGCCCAGGACGCCGCGCGGCCGATACTCGCCCGGCGAGACCGCGTCGCAGCGCCCGAGGGTGCGCTCGAAGTCGTCGCGCACGTCGAGGACGGCCTTGCCGCCGTAGAGCACGGCGCCGCACTCGTAGTGCAGGTATAGGCTACGGAAGTCCATGTTGGTCGTTCCGACGACCGCGACGGCGTCGTCCGACACGAAGGTCTTGGCATGCATGAAGCCGTCCAGGTACTCGAAGACCCTGACGCCGGCCGATACCAGCTCGTCGTAGTAGGAACGTGTGGTCATGTGCACCACGAGCTTGTCCCAGTGCCTCGGCGTGATGACGCGCACGTCGACGCCGCTCTTGGCCGCCAGGCAGAGGGCCGTCATCAAGGCGTGGTCGACGATCAGGTAGGGCGTCGTGATATAGACGTAGCGCCTGGCCGCGTTGACGATGTTCAGGTAGACCGAGGCGCCGACGTTCTCGTGGTCCATCGGGCTGTCGGCGTAAGGCTGGATATAGTCGCCGCGCGCGGCCCCCGCGTCGGCCGGTGACGAGGTGGCGCGCCCCGCCAGGTAGCGAGGGTAGTCGTCCGATTCGTTCGTCTCCAGGTTCCACATCCCCAGGAACATGAGCGTGAAGCCGTCCACGGCCTTGCCGCGCAGGACGACGGCGGCGTCTTTCCAGTGCCCGTACTTTTCTACCTCGTTGATATATTCGTCTGCCAGGTTGACGCCGCCGGTAAACGCGACGCGGCCGTCGATCACGACGATCTTGCGGTGGTCGCGGTGGTTCAGGATGGCCGATGGATAGCCCTGGGCCGGGTTGAACGCGGCGCAGTGGATGCCCTTGCGGCGCAGGCTCTCGGCGTAACCGGACGGCAGGGTCAGGAGGCAGCCGATGTCGTCGTAGAGCACTCGCACCTCGACGCCGGCGGCAGCCTTTTCCTCGAGTATCGCGAGGATCGAGTCCCACATGAGGCCGGCTTCGATAATGAAGTACTCGAGGAAGATGAAGCGCTCGGCCTTGGCCAGCTCGGCCTTGAGCTGCTCGAACTTGGCCTCACCGGAGGTCAGGTACTCGGCCGAGGAGCCATCGTAGGCCGGGAAACCGGCCGTTCGGCTCAGGTAGGCGGCCTGTCTGCCGAAGTCGTCGCGCATCGCGCCTATGGCCTCGACGACGCCGCCCTCCTGGCGCCTATACGGCCTGGCCGAGATGTCCAGTCCGGCGATGCGCCTGCGCAGCTTGCGCGACGAGGGCTGTAACCCGAAGAAGAGGTAGAAGAGGCCCCCGAAGACCGGCACGATCAGGATGAGTACCGACCAGGTGAGCTTGTAGGAAGGATCGGCGTTGGAGCGGACGATGTACAGCACCACGAGCAGGCTGACGAGCGATAGAACGCCGTTGAGTAGCGCGGAGGCCTGGCTCGTCGTCCAGATCGTCGCCGCCATCAGCGCCAACTGAATCGCAATCAGGATCAAGAGTATGGCGGCCCGCAGTATGGTCGGCTTTACGCGTAGTTTCACCTGTCGTTCTCCGCCTGTATTGTATCGTGTTCCGAAGCTTGGGTGCTATACTCCCTGTCCATGGACGGATCGACGACGGGGCTCCCTGGGGGCTCTCTGGCTTTCGCCAAGCTATGCGGGGCCGGTAACGACTTCATCGTTCTCGACGGCGAGGCGGCGAGGTCAGCGCCGGGGGCCGAGACAATACGGCTCCTCTGCGACCGCCGCTATGGCGTCGGCGCCGACGGCCTCATGCTCCTCCGGCGCGGCTCGGGCGCCGGCGCCGGAGGCGACGATGCGGCCTTCGAGGTCGACTTCTACAACGCCGACGGCTCGGGCGGCATGCTCTGCGGTAACGGCGCACGCTGCGCCCTGGAGCGGGCCAGGATCCTAGGCTGGATCGAGCCCGATCGGGCCGTCGGCTTCCGCTTCGCCGGCCGCGACTACAGAGGCTCCTCCCTCGGCGAGGGGATGGCCCGCTTCGAGCTCGACCCTCGCGTCCGCATGGACGCCCCGCGCCTCGTGCGCGTCGGCGACCTGTCCCTGAGCGGCCGCTTCGTCGACGTGGGCAGTCCGCACTTCGTCGTCGACGTTGCGGCCATTCTGGACGGCGACGGCCGCCGCGCCTTCGGCAGCCTCGATGATGTACCGCTCGACGCACTGGGCCAAGCCGTGCGGAACCACCCCGATTTCGGCGCCGCCGGCGTCAACGCCAACGTTACCGAGCTCCTCGGAGCTACGCTGTTCGTCCGTACCTTCGAGCGCGGCGTCGAGGCCGAAACCCTGTCGTGCGGCACCGGTTCCGCTTCCAGCGCGCTCGTCCGCTGGCGCGACGGCGAGCTACGGCCGCCCGTCACCGTGGTAGCGCGGAGCGGCGACGAGCTCGCCGTCGACTTCGAAGCCGCGTCGGACGGCTCGCTGACCAGGCTGTCGCTCTCCGGTCCGGCGATTCAGACCTTCGAGGGACGCGTGGTAGCCTTGCCGTTATACGGGCAGGCTGTATACTAGGGGCATGAGAAAAGCCGCGTTCGCCCTGCTCGCATCCCTAGACTTTTCTTCGATGGCCGGAGCCCAGGGCAGGAATATCGTCATCCTGCATTCCTATCAGTACGACTACGAATGGACGCGCCTCGAGCACGCCGGCATCATGTCGGCCTTCGAAGATTCCGGCGAAGGCGCTCTGATCATCAAGACGGACTACCTCGACGCCAAGCGATCGTGGAATCCCGCCAAGGCGCGTAACGCGGCCGACTACCTTCGCGATACGTACCGCGACTACTCGGCGGACGTCGTCGTCGCCACCGACAACGACGCATTCACGTTCCTCGGCGAGTACGGCGACGGCATTTTCGGAGATGCGCCCGTCGTATTCTGCGGCGTCAACGACTTCGAGGAGTCGATGCTGGCGGGACGCGAGGGGCGCTGGACGGGCGTGGCCGAGTATATCGACTACGATTCGACGCTCGCGGCCCTGCGCTCGATGTTCCCCAAGGTCGACGAGGTCCGCGTCCTCGTGGACGACAGTACCACGGGAATCAGTTCGCGGGCGGATTTCCTTTCCTCGATAGAGAGGAACCGATTCCCGCTTTCCGTGACCTTCTTCGCGGCGAGTGATTTTTTGTCGGCGCTCGCCGAGGCGGAGTCCCTGCCGCCTACGACCGCGGTTATCCTGTTTACCTATGCGAGGGATCCGGCCTACTCCGACCGGCCCGTCTCGGACATAGTCTCGCGCTTGACCGCCGCATGCACGGGGCCGGTGTTCTCGTTCTGGGATTTCAACTTCGGCTTCGGCATCGTCGGCGGCGCGCTGACCTCCGGCTTCTCCCAAGGCCGCGAGGCGGGGCTCATGGCGTTGCGCGTCCTGCGCGGAGAGTCGCCCGGCTCCATCCCGGTTACTGAAGCCCGTCGTACGCCGCTGACGTTCGATTGGCGGGCGCTCAAGCGCTTCAAGGTCGACGAACGGAACCTGCCAGCGGGTTCAGTGATAGAATTCGCGCCGCAGAGCCTGTACGAACGGGATCCGCGGACGTTCTTGCTCATCGTGGTCATCTCGATCGCGGCTCTGCTCGTCATATCGTTCCTGACCGTCGCGCTCACCCTGGTGATCCGGGCCAGGTCCAAGCTCCAGAAGAACGAGCGGCTCCTGACGGCCGCGCTCGAGGAGCAACGGTCCCTGCTACGGGAGGTCCACCACCGCGTCAATAATAATTTTCAGATCATATCCAGTCTGCTTAGCCTGCAGGCCTCGGGAGCCGCGGAACCGCGTACGCGCGAGGCGCTGCTCGAAATATCCGATCGGGTGCGTAGTATGGCGCTGGTCCACGAACGACTGTACGCCACGATGAATTTCTCAAGCATCGACTTCATCGAGTACCTCCGCCTGTTATGCGAAGCTCTGAGCGCCGAACGCCCGGAACGGTCCGGGCGCATCGTTTTCCGTATCGCGCCTGGATCGCTGCTCCTGGACATGGAAACAGCTGTTCCTCTCGGCTTGATATGCAACGAGCTCATCGTCAACTCGATAAAGTACGCGTTCCCGGATGGCCGACAAGGGCTTATATCGGTCTTCCTGACCGAAGAGCCGGACGGCGTCGGCACGCTGACGCTCGCGGACGACGGGGTAGGCCTGCCGCCTGGGGTGAGCTTCGACAGCGATCAGAGCCTGGGTTTCCAGTTGATTCACGCCCTGGCCTGTCAGGCGGGGGAGACGGTGTCGGCGCGCCCCGTAGAGTGGGGCGCGCGCTTCGATATCCGTATCGCCGGGCGCGCCCAGGCCGGCTGTCAGGACGTTGCCGCGCTTGATTCCCGCCCGATCAGCGGATGACCGACGTCGCTACGGCCCGTCCCGCCATGACGCCTCCCATGGCGACGTAAGCCTCGTACATTACGCCGTCACTCCTTTGCGGCGAAGCAGCTCGACGGTCCGCGCCCACAACGCCTCCGCCGCGGCGAGATCCCGGGCCGGAGGCGCCAGTTCCTCCTCCGTCGTCAAGTGGAAGAACGTATCGCTCGTCCGGGCCGGTTCGCTCGAGGCGCCGAGATAGTACAGCGCTTCAGCCGAAACCTCGGGCGACATCGATCTGCCGTCGATGAGGTTCCTCTTGTACCATCGGTAGAGCCTGCCGTTGTCCTTGCCCGTCTCCGTACGGACCATGCCCGGGTGCATGGCGTTCACGGTCACGCCGTGGGGCGCGAGCTCGGCGGCGAAGCGGTGCATCGACAATAGCTGCGCCAGCTTACCGGCTCCGTACGCCTTGATCCCGGCGTAGCGCCGTCGTTCCCACTGCAGGTCGTCCAGGTCGAGGCCCCAGGCCGCGAAACGGTACGCCTCGGAGCCGACGAAGAGTATCCGTCCCGTCCCATCCCTCCGGTATTTATCCAGAAGCATCGACGTGATGATGAACGTCGAGAGGTAATGCAGTACGAAGTTGACCTCCAAGCCGTCGATCGTTTCCGACCGCGTGGTCAGGTGCAGGCCGGCGTTGTGGATGAGCGCGTCTATCGGCGCTTGAAGGTCCGCTAGGTAGCGTCCGGCCCGCTGGATGTCCGCGAGGACGGCGAGGTCCGCGATGATGTAGTCCACGGACGCGCCGAACTCGTCGGACAGCTCCTTGCGCACGCGCTCGGACTTATCCTCATTCCTGTTGATCATGAGCACTCGAGCGCCCATGGAGGCGTACTTACGCGCCGTATGGAAACCGACGCCCGAGGTGGCGCCAGTGATGACCACCAGCCGTCCTTGGAACGGTTCAGCGCAGCGTTTGGGCTGGCTCTTCATGTTCTTCGCCATCGCGAGCACGTTCGACCACGTATACTGAGGCCAATATCGCCGTATCGCTGGGTTCATGTCGCTGCGCTCCTCGCGTTACGAGATTCTACTGTATCCGCTACGTCTGATACAGGTATGAGGATTGGTTTGGATCCTGTAGCGATTCCGCGCCCGTTTGCACTCGCCTGAAGCGCCATTCAGAAGGATCAGCGCTTCTTGAATAGCGAGCCAAGGAAGGCCTTGGCGTCCTTCAGGAATCCGCGGCCGTAGCGGTCCCTGAAGTCGCGGGCGGCTGCCGATACGGGGTAGTGCAGGCCGTAGCGGCGCTTGAGTTCGTCCCAATGCTTGACCAGGTACAGGTAGAGGTCGCTCGCGGTACGCCCCCGGAAGCCCGACAGTAGCCCTTCCGCCTCGATGGCCTCGATGATAGGCCTATAGACGGAGCGGTACCAGGAGTCGAGCGCGTCGACGAAGCTGATCTCCTCGGGCGATCGCTCGTTCAGGTAGTACTTATGGACCAGCACGTGCTCGACGATCTGGTCGTAGGCGCCCGGCGCGGTGAAGTCGAGGGCTGGGTCATCCGTCACCTGGCCGAACAGGGTCTGCGCGTAGAACTCCCGCTTCTCGTAGCCGACGATGGCCCGCCTCAGGGCGTCCATGTCCATGCCCTTGTCGATGCGCACGGCCGAGCCGAGCGAGGTGACCTCGGCGTCTATCTCAAGCGCGCCCTGCAGCTTGGCCACCGATACGCGGTGGTTGCCGTCGCGCACGAAGTACGCCCCGCCGAGCTCGTAGAGCCTGACCGGAGGCAGGATCACGTCGTGGTAGTGGGCCGAGTCGACGCGTATCCAGCGGTCGCGCAGGTAGTCGTGCCGGGGCAGGAAGCCGCGCGCGAAGTCGCGGTAGCGGCCCTCCGAGCCTATAATCAGCTCGAGCGGCACCGGCATCACACCGCGGTACTCCTCGCCGCGTATCTTGAGTATCGAACGCACCTCGTCGAGCGACAGCAGGCGCTGGTGTTCCGGCCGGAGGAAGCCGCCGACGCGCGTCAGCGCCTCGCGTAGCCGGGCCCTGGAGAAGTCGCTGGCCGCCAGCTCGTCGAGCGGGTCAGTCATAGCTCGCCTCCGTGTCCAGGACCGCGTGGCCGTACGCGTTGACCACGACCGTGTCGCGGTAGCGCGTTACCCTCCGCTCCTTGGCGTCGTAGAGATGCACGTGGCCGTGCACGAGGAAGCGCGGCCTGAAGGCCCGCATCAGCCAGAGGAACGCGTCGAAGCCGCGGTGGCAGCGGTCTGGCCTGTCATGGATGCCGCGCGGCGGCGCGTGCGTCAGCACCACATCCACGGCCCGGCCGCGGACCAGGCGGTTCCACAGCAACGCCGGGATCTTGGCCAGCACGCGGGCCCACATCTCGGCCTGGGTGAACTGGTTCTGGCCGTCGTTGTAGCGTAGCGAGCCTCCGAGGCCCATGACGATCAGGTCAGCTTCGCGCAGCAGCTTGAAGCCGACGTAGGTGGCGCCGACGTCCCTGGACAGGTCGTGGGGCGACGGCGGCGGCGAGCCGGGAGCGGGCCGGTAATGAGGCAGATCCCCGAGGTTGTGGTTGCCGAAGACGAACAGGAGCGGCCGGTTGAGCGCCGAGACGACGTACGATAGGTATTCCATCGGCAGGTCGCCGGCTCCGAGCGTCAGGTCGACGTCGCCGAAGCGCTCTCGTACGGCCGGCGAGTCGACGAGCGGGTCGACGGTATCAGCTATGCAGAGTAGCTTCATCCGGTCCGGGGCCTCCTGGCGGTCAGTATCGGCTCCGCGGCCGAACGGGGTCAAGGGGCGCCTCTGGCGGGGCGCCTCCGGCGGGGCGCCTCCGGCGGGGCGCCTCCGGCGGGTCGCCCTTGGCGAGCCGGCCAGGCTCGGGTATCATTGGAGGCATGAAAGGCATCATCGTCGCCGCCGGTTACGGCACCCGTTTCCTCCCGGTCACCAAGACCGTGCCCAAGGAAATGCTCCCCCTGATCAACAAGCCCTCGATAGCGTTCGTCGTCGACGAGTTCGTCGCGTCGGGCATCGAGGACATCGTCATCATCACGAGTCGCCGCAAGAAGTCGCTCGACGACTACTTCGACCACGAGGCCGAGCTCGAGGCCGTCTTCGCCCGCGAGGGGCGCGACGACAAGGCCGCGCTGATAGCGCCGCCCGCGGCCCGTATCTCGTTCGTGCGCCAGACCGAGATGCGCGGCACCGGCCACGCGCTCCTGCAGGCGGCGCCGCTCCTCGGCGGCGAGCCCTGCGTCGTGGCCTACCCGGACGACCTGCACTTCGGTGCGCCGCCGCTCGCGCGCCAGCTGATGGATGTGTACGAACGTACCGGCGGCTGCGTGCTGGCGACCGTCCACGATCCGGGCGACGTGTCGCGTTATGGCGTCGTCGACCCGGCCGCCGACGGCGAGGGCGTGCGCGGTTTCGTCGAGAAGCCGACGAAGGGTTCCGAGCCGAGCCATGAGATATCGATAGGCCGCTACCTCTACACGCCGGAGTTCTTCGACCTGCTCGCCGAGGGCTGGAAGCGGCACGAGGACGGCGAGTACTACCATATCTACGCCCTGGATCGGATGATCGCGGCCGGCAAGGTGGCCTACAAGAGCGTCGAGGGCCAGCGCCTGGATACCGGCGAGCCGGCCGGCTACCTGGAGGCCGTGCTCGAGTACGCCTGGCGCGAGCCGGCCTGGCGCGAGGTGATACGGCGCTTCGTCGCGAGCCGGAAATGAGCCCTTCGCCCGCTGCGGGCGCCGCTACCGGGGCGGGATCCGGCGGGCCGGCCCTCCTCGGGTTCCACCATGCCGCGGTCATCTGCTCCGACTACGAGCGGTCCAAGCGCTTCTACGTCGAGACTCTGGGCCTCGAGCCCCTCGCCGAGGCCTGGCGTCCGGAGTCGTGCTCCTGGAAGCTCGACCTGGGCGCGGGCGCCGGCTACATCGTCGAGCTGTTCTGGTTCGGCGAGCGCCCACCCCGGCCCGACCGTCCCGAGGCCCTGGGACTCAGGCACCTCGCCTTCGCGGTAGCCGACGTCGAGGCGTCGGCCGCGGCTATCGAGTCGAGCGGCGTCGCCGTCGAGCCGGTTCGCGTCGACCCGGGTACCGGCAAGCGTTTCACCTTTTTTAAGGACCCTGACGGGCTACCCCTGGAACTATATGAGGCCTAGTGGAAACCATCGCCCACGGCCCTTCGTTTGACTGGACGCGCCATCCCCGCTACAGTTGAGTCATGGACAAGCGAGCGGTAGCCGTATCGTTCCTTATGCTGGTCGCCATGGGAACGGTTCAAGCTCAGGCTCCGTCCGTAGAACCCCTACGGTTCGTCTTCACCGAATACGAGCCGGCGAATTTCTTGGACGAGTCGGGAGCCGCCGCCGGCTTCTTCGTCGATATCATCCGCGAGGCGCTCGAAATCCGTCTCGGGGTACCTGTGGAGATGGCCGTCTACCCGTGGCCGCGGTGCCAGTACATGGTCGAGGAAGGCCTGGCCGACATGATGGCCACCATCCCCACGGCCGAGCGCCGCGATTACGCAGTAGTCGTCGATACGCCGA
>JAKQKE010000300.1 GCA_029560805.1 Spirochaetota bacterium | reverse complement strand
CGCCACGCGTCGGCCGTCGTTCGACATCGCAGGCATGAACGCAGCGCCCCGCAGTTAAGCGGCGAGCGCAGCGAGCCCGCTTGAACTACGGGAAGCGAACGCCGCGCCACGCGTCGGCCGTCGTTCGACATCGCAGGCATGAACGCAGCGCCCCGCAGTTAAGCGGCGAGCGCAGCGAGCCCGCTTGAACTACGGGAAGCGAACGCCGCGCCACGCGTCGGCGTTCGCATTGCTCGCCGTGCGTGCATACGGCGACTGATACCCTACCCATGCCAACCACGGCACGCGCTCCTGACACCCTACCGCGAACCGACACGACGCGCCGCCCAGTGAACATCGCTCGTACCCAGGCCTCGCATGCACGCGGAGGCGGGTGTCCAGGAGACGGCGGCTCTCGCGATGCGAGGGCTCCGCCTCCTGGACAGGCCCTGCCGAGATGATAAACGAGGTTTTAGTAGATCCCGAGCCTCAGGGCGGCGCGTCGTGTTGTATCGTGGGCAGGTTATCCCTTGAGCATGTCCCGGAGGTACTTCCCGGTCCACGAGCCCTTGACCTTGACGATGTCCTCGGGGCGGCCGGAGGCGACGACGGTGCCGCCGCGGGTGCCGCCCTCGGGGCCGAGGTCGACGACCCAGTCGGCCTGCTTGATGACGTCGAGGTTGTGCTCGATCATGACGACGGAGTTGCCGGTGTCGACGAGGCGCTGGATGGTCTCGAGGAGCTGCTTGACGTCGGCGAAGTGGAGTCCGGTGGTCGGCTCGTCCATGAAGTAGAGGGTCTTGCCGGTGGCGCGCCTGGCCAGCTCGAAGGCGAGCTTGACGCGCTGGGCCTCGCCGCCGGAGAGGGTCAGGGCGGACTGGCCGAGCTTGATGTAGCCGAGGCCGACCGACAGGAGGGTCTGCATCTTGTGGGCTATCTGAGGCACCTTGTCGAAGAAGGAGGCCGCCTCCTCGATGGTCAGGTCGAGGACCTCGGCGATGTTCCTGCCCTTGTAGCGGACCTCGAGGGTCTCGTTGTTGAAGCGCTTGCCGTGGCAGTGTTCGCAGGTGACGTAGACGTCGGGCAGGAACTGCATCGCGATCTGGAGGGTGCCGTCGCCCTGGCAATGCTCGCAGCGGCCGCCCTTGACGTTGAAGCTGAAGCGGCCGGGCCGGTAGCCGCGGGCCTTGCTCTCGGGGAGGCCTGCGAAGAGGTCGCGGATCTGGGTGAAGACGCCGACGTAGGTGGCCGGGTTGGAGCGGGGGGTGCGGCCGATCGGGCTCTGGTCGATGTTGATGATCTTGTCGATGGCGCCGAGGCCCTCGATGGAATCGAACTCGCCCTCCGGGCGGACGACGCGGGTGATGCGGTTGGAGATGGCCGGGAAGAGGAGGTCCGTGAGGAGGGTGCTCTTGCCGGAGCCGGAGACGCCGGTGACGCAGGTGAAGCAGCCCAAGGGGATGGTCACGTCGACGTTCTTGAGGTTGTGCTCGCGGCAGCCTCGGATGGTGATGGCGCTGCCGTTGCCCGTCCGCCGCTTCTCGGGCACGGGGATGACGAGGTCGCCCGAGAGGTAGCGGCCGGTGACGCTCTTCTTGTTCCTCATCACCTCCTCGGGGCTGCCGCAGGCGATGACGTGGCCGCCATGGACGCCGGCCCCGGGGCCGAGGTCGACGATGTAGTCGGCGGTGCGCAGGGTCTGCTCGTCGTGCTCGACGACGATGAGGGTGTTGCCGATGTCGCGCAGGTAGACGAGGGTGTCGATGAGCTTCTGGTTGTCGCGCTGGTGGAGGCCGATGGACGGCTCGTCGAGGATATAGAGGACGCCGACGAGGCTCGAGCCGATCTGGGTGGCCAGGCGGATGCGCTGGGCCTCGCCGCCCGAGAGGGTGCCGGCCTTGCGCTCGAGGGTCAGGTAGTCGAGGCCGACGTTGCGCAGGAAGGAGAGCCTGGCGGTGATCTCCTTGAAGATCTGGGACGAGATGGTCTTCTGGGTGTCGGTCAGCTCGAGGGCGCCGAAGAACTTGACCGACTCGTCGACCGACCTGGCGCTCAGGTCGTGGATGTTGATGCCGCCGACGGTGACGGCGAGGGCCTCGGGCCGCAGGCGCTTACCGCCGCAGCTCTCGCAGGGCTTCTCGCTCATGAACTTCTCGAGCCATTCCTTGACGCCCTCGCTGGTGGTCTCGAGGTAGCGGCGCTTGAGCTCGGCGAGTATGCCCGGGAAGGCGGACTCGTACTCGAAGTGGCCGGTGCCCTTGGCGTTGTCGTAGCGGACGCGGACCTTCTCGTCGCCGCCGTGCAGGATGACGCGCATGACCTGCTCGGGCAGTTCGCCGAAGGGGGTGTCCAGGCTGAACTTGTAGTGCTTGGCCAGGGCCTCGAAGCGGGAGCGGAACCAGGCCGCGTCCGGGTTGTACGGGATGCAGCCGCCCTCGTTGAACGACAGGCCCTTGTCCGGGATGACGAGGTCCGGGTCGAACTCGAGCCGGATGCCGAGGCCGGTGCACTCGGGGCAGGCGCCGTAGGGGGTGTTGAACGAGAAGAGCCGCGGCTCCATCTCCGGCAGGCTGATGTTGCAGTCGGGGCAGGCGCCGCGCTGGCTGAAGAACTCGTCGACTTCGGCGCCGTCCTGCTCCCTGGAGACGATGGCGATGCCGTCGGCGATGCGCAGGGCCGTCTCGACGGCCTCGGCCAGGCGCCTGCGGCCGTCCTCGGACAGCTTGAGCCGGTCGATGACCACGTCGACGTTATGCTTCTTCTGCTTGTCGAGGACGATCTCCTCGTCGAGGGAGCGCGTCTCGCCGTCGACCCTGGCGCGGACGAAGCCCTGCTTGGCCGCGTCCTCGAGGATCTTGACGTGCTCGCCCTTCTTGCCTCGGACGACCGGCGCGAGCACCTGGAGCCTGGTGCCCGCCTTCCAGGACATGATGGTGTCGAGGATCTGGTCGATGCCCTGCTCGCGTATCTCCCGGCCGCACTGGGGGCAGTGCGGCGTGCCGACGCGCGCGTACAGGAGGCGGTAGTAGTCGAAGATCTCGGTGACGGTGCCGACCGTCGAGCGGGGGTTCCGGTGCGTCGTCTTCTGCTCTATGGATATGGCCGGGGACAGGCCCTCGATGTAGTCGATGTCCGGCTTCTCCATCTGACCCAAAAACTGCCTGGCGTAAGCGGACAGGGATTCCACGTACCGCCGCTGCCCCTCGGCATAGATGGTGTCAAAGGCCAGAGACGATTTTCCGGAGCCGCTCAGACCTGTGATCACCACAAACTGGTCGCGCGGGATGTCCAGGTCAAATCCCTTGAGGTTATGTTCACGGGCATTTTTAATGCGGAT
>JAKQKE010000275.1 GCA_029560805.1 Spirochaetota bacterium | reverse complement strand
GTTCGCGATGGCGCTCTCTGGCCTCGTGACCGGCCTGGGGCTCGCCGCCTTCGGCTTCGTCGCCAACGCCGCCCAGAGCGCCGGCGCCGTGACCGGCATTCGCCTCCTGATGTTCGCCGTACCCATGGCGCTCATCGTCGTATCGCTCGTCGTCTACCTACGGGGCTACCGGCTCAACGGCGCATATTTCGAGGCCATTAAGGCCGAACTCGCGGAGAGGAGAACACACCATGCCTGAGGTCATACACCTGAATACCGATAGGACCAGCTACATCATCGACGCGCTCCCGACCGGACATCTCGAGCACCTGTACTATGGACCGCGCCTCAGGCGCATGGCCGACTACGAGCCGCTCAGGCAGAAGAACGACGTGCCCTACGGCACCATGGTCAACGTCAGCCAGGAGCATAAGAACATCGGGCTGGACGACCAATGCCTGGAATACTCCGGCCTCGGCAAGGGCGATTTCCGCGAGCCGGCCGTCGAGCTCGTATTCGCGGACGGCAGCCGGACCACCGACTTCCGCCTCGCCTCGTCGCGTAGTTACCGCGGCAGGCCATCCATCGACGGGCTCCCGAGCGCGACCGGCGGCGAGGACGACGTCGAGACCACCGAAATAGAGCTGCGCGACGAGCGCGGGTTGACCCTGACGCTCCAGTACTGCGCCTACGCGGCCTATGACGTCATCACCCGCTTCGCGACGCTGCGCCACGACGGCGGCCCCGGAACGGGGCCGGTACGCGTCGGCCGCCTGATGAGCGCCCAGCTCGACCTGTTCGGCGGAGACTGGCGCCTCGTCACCTTCGACGGTTGCTGGGCCTACGAGCGCGAGCGCCATGACAAGCCGCTATCGCCCGGCGTCTACGTCAACGACTCCAAGACGGGCAACAGCTCCAACCGCCATAATCCCTTCGTCATGCTCGCGGCCCCGGACTGCGGGGAATTCCGCGGCGAGTGCTACGGCAGCAACCTCGTCTACTCGGGCAACCACGCCGAGATCGTCGAGCGGACCTATCAGGGCAAGACCCGCCTCCTGACCGGCGTCAACCCGTCGGGCTTCGAGTGGCTGCTCGAGCCGGGCGAGTCGTTCTCGACGCCGGAAGCCGTACTCTCCTTCTCCCCGGACGGCTTCAACGGGCTCAGCTCCAACCTGCACCGCTTCGTGCGGGACCGCATCGTACGCGGCGAGTGGCAGTACCGCGAGCGGCCCGTCCTCGTCAACAACTGGGAGGCGACCGACTTCGACTTCGACAAGCGCAAGCTGCTGTCGCTCGCCAAGGAGGCGGCCGACCTGGGCATCGAGCTGTTCGTGCTCGACGACGGCTGGTTCGGGCATAGGGACGACGACACTAGCTCGCTCGGCGACTGGGACGTCAACGAGAAGAAGCTGCCCGGCGGCATCGCGGGCCTGGCCGAGAAGGTCAACGCTCTCGGCCTCAAGTTCGGGCTATGGGTCGAGCCGGAGATGATCAGCGAGGACTCGGAGCTGTACCGCGCCCACCCCGACTGGGCCGTCTCGACGCCCGACCGCGCGCCGGCCTACGGCCGAAATCAGTTCGTGCTCGACCTGACGATGCCGGAGGTCCGCGCCTATCTGGTCGAGGCGATGACCAAGTCCTTCTCGCAGGCCAGGGTCGAGTACGTCAAATGGGACATGAACCGTAATATCTCCGACGGCTACTCGAAGGCCCTGCCGCCCGAGCGCCAGGGCGAGTTCCACCACCGCTATATCCTCGGCCTCTACGAGGTGCTCGCCGAGCTGACGAGGCGCTTCCCCGGCATCCTGTTCGAGTCCTGCGCGTCTGGCG
>JAKQKE010000270.1 GCA_029560805.1 Spirochaetota bacterium | reverse complement strand
GAGCGCATGCAGGTGCTGTCCCTGAACGGCGCGGTGCTCGCCGCGAGGCTCGGCGAGAAGGGCCGCGGCTTCAAGATTGTCGTCGGGGAGATGCGCGAGCTCGCCGCCCAGATAGGCGAGAAGCTCGTCGAGCTCGAGCGCCGGGAGAAGAACGTCGTCTCCGAGTGACGACGCCTACCACCAGTTGAGTACGTCCTCCGCGAAGCCGAGGAGGCGGTCCGCCCGGATCGCCTGGCCGTCGTCGAGTATGGCCGTGCCGGTGAATTCGCCGAAAACCTGGTGCTGGACCGACTTGATCGGGCCGATGGCCATGGTCGAGCTACGGTCGACGAGCGGCGAGAAGTCCATCTCGAAACGGCCGTCGGAACTCGAGAAGCGCCAGGGGGCGAGGTAGTCGGCCGTATCGATATGGAAGGTCACCTCGTCGAGCTTATGGACCTTGCCGGCATAGAAGACGGCGTTCTCGCTGGCCGGGCTGCGGTCGGAGAAGCCGTAGCCGATGTTCCAGCCGAAGGGTACGCCGCCCGCGAGCCCGGCGGCCGAGCCCCAGTACCAGCGGTTCTTGTAGGTCCAGCGGCCCCGTCCCCAGTCCAGCTCCCCGAAGTCCTTGGCGGGGTCGAACTCGTAGCGCTTCCTGCCTATCGTGAAACCGCCTGAGGCCTTCATGCAGTTGAGCTTGCGGTTGTAGTAGAACGCGCGGCGGTTCTCGGCCCAGGAGGTGGCGATGTTGACGCTTTCGAGCTCGGGCGGCTGGGTCAGGATGATGGCGCCCTCGAGGCCCGTATCGCCTTCGGCGTTCTTGAGCCCGGGAGCGCTGAACGATAGGGTGCGCACGCCGCCGGCGTACACGAAGGTCATCGACAGCTTCTTGTCGCCGAATGAAATCCTGCCTTCGTCGGATACTGGCGGAAAGCCGGTGCGGCCGAGCGGTAGCACGCTGAGCGTGTCGACCTGATGGGACGTGCGCCGCTCGAAGTCGAGGAAGCAGATCGCGAACAGGCCGGCGTAGCCCAGGTCGCTCATGGTCAGGGCTATACCGAAGCGGCCGTCCTGCGACAGGACCGAGTAGTAGTCCCATTCCTTGATGCGCAGCGCGTTCGAGCGTATCTTCGCGCGGTCGTAGCGCCAGTAGGGGTAGCGGGCCCAGCCCTCTCGGGTGATTCTGCCCGAGTCGTCGAGTAGGTCCATCGGTGAAACGATTTCGTTCTGCATGTCGCCGGCCTCCGTCGATGCGACTACTATACGACGCGTTCGCCGGCTTTGCCAGCGTAAAACGCCTGGCGTCGGCCGGCCGTAGCGAGGTATAGTGTGCTCTGGCGCCCGCGAGCGCCGTAAGGAGCATTCCGTGTCAGACGATATTGGCGCGTCCGCGCCGCGGGACGACGACCCTCTCCACGGCGTTACCCTGCGCATGATGGTCGAGCGCCTGTCCGAGCGTATCGGCTGGGCCGGCCTCGCGGAGAAGGTGCCGGTCCGTTGTTTTACGAACGATCCGAGCGTCGACTCGAGCCTCAAGTTCCTGCGGCGAACGCCCTGGGCCCGCGAGAAGGTCGAGCTCCTCTACCTGTACGCCTTCCATCCGAAACGGGCCCGCGAGCTGGCGGTCAAGCGGCGAGGCGGGGAGCGTCCGGGGCGTCTCGATCCTCGACGCTGACGACCTACCTGAGCGCCTTGGGCGGGCCGAGCAGCTCCGCCATGACGACGGCCTTGCGCAGGGGCGATAGCCGTTCGACGGAGGACGGCAGTCGGGCACTGGTCGGCGGGGCACCGGTCGGCCGGGCCGGCCCGGGCCGCTTCGCCGCGGGAGCTGGCGCCATGAGCGTATGCGGCTCGATCGGCGCGGCGGCCGGGGGCGGCAGGCGCTCGCCGAGACGGAAGACGGGCTCCTCGAAATGGAGCGGTTCCGATCTCGTTCGCGGCGACGGCGACGGCTCGGGAACGCGGCCGGAGAGGCGGCCCAGGAACCGCGCGAGCGCCCCCGGCCCTCGCGTTCCGGCGGTGGCCTTCGTCGCGCCGGCTTCGCCGGCGCGCTTCGCCCTGAGCCTATCGGCGAACAGCCGCGCGAAGATCAGTAGCGCTATCGGGATGACGACGTAGACGTTCTCGAGCAGCTCTTCCATGTCAGGCGCCCGACGGCGCTTCGCCGCCGATGGACGAGCGCATCTTGGTGTCGGCCTGGATATTCGTGAGCTTATAGTAGTCCATGATACCGAGCTGGCCCTTCTTGAAGGCCTCGGCGATCGCGAGCGGTATCTCGGCCTCGGCGAGCACCACCTTGGCGCGGTTCTCCTGCACGAGCGCCAGCATCTCCTGCTCCCTGGCCTGGGCGGCCGCCCGTCGTTTCTCCGCCTCCGCCTGGAAGCGGCGCATGTCCGCCTCCGCCTGGTCGGCCTGCAGCTTGGCGCCGACGTTGGCGCCGACGTCTATATCGGCGATATCGATGGACAGGATCTCGAAGGCGGTGCCGGCGTCCAGGCCCTTGCCGAGCACGCGCTTGGAGATCAGGTCCGGGTTCTCGAGTACGCTCTTGTACGACTCCGAGGAGCCGATGGTCGTGACGATGCCCTCGCCGACGCGGGCGATGATGGTCTCCTCGGTGGCGCCGCCGACGAGGCGCTCGATGTTGGCGCGCACGGTGACGCGGGCCTTGACCTGGAGCTGGATGCCGTCCTTGGCCACCGCGTCTATCGTGTTCTTGCCTTTGCCGGGGTCGGGGCAGTCTATCACCTTGGGGTTGACGCTGGTCTTGACCGCCTCGAGCACGTCGCGGCCGGCCAGGTCTATCGCGGCCGCGCGCTGGAATGGCAGGGGGATGTCCGCCTTGTTGGCCGCGACGAGGGCCTGGCTGACCTTGAATACGTTGCCCCTCGCGAGGAAATGCGTCTCCAGCATGTCGGAATTAACGTCGAGGCCAGCCTTCGAGAGCATGATGCGCGCGTCGACGATGATGCCCGGCTTGACGTGCCTGAGCCACATGCCGATCAGGCGGCCCATGCCGACGGGCGCTCCGGACAGCAGGGCCCTGAACCACAGGCCGAAGAACTTGAAGAACATGAACAGGACGCCGAGGGCGACGAGGCCCACGAGCGCGTACAGGGCTACGGTCAGCATGTCACGACTCCTTGTCTGGCGTTCGTACCGATACGAGTATCCTCGAGCCGCGGACCGAGTCGACGCGGAGCGCGGCGCCCGCCTCGACGTAGGTCCCGTCCGTTTCGACGCTGTAGGTCCCGCCGTCGATGATGGCGCGGCCCGACGGCCGGAGGGTGGTCAGCGCGACGCCGCGCCTGCCTGCGAGGCTGTCGGCCGCGGCTGGTGAGGTTTCCGGGGCCTCGGGGACGGCGGGCGGGAGCGACTGCCCGCCGGCGGTGCCGCCTATCGTCGTGTGCAGGGTCAGCCGGTCGAACATCCGCAGGCGAGGTCCGGCGAGGGCGAGCACACCTATGCCGGCGATGGCCGACAGGATGCCGACCGCCACCGTGAGCGCGTTGCGCCCGAGCAGCTCCCATTCCCAGTCGAGGGTCGGCAACGCGAAATCCTGCATCGACAGCACGAGCGAGACGGCGATGAGCAGGATGCCGGCGATGCCGGTGATACCGAAGCCCGGTATCAGGAAGAGCTCCACGGCCAACAAGGCCGCGCCGAGCATGAAGAGCACCAGCTCGAGCGAGCCGACCGTGCCCATCAGGGCGTTCACGCCGAACAGCGTCATGAAGGCGACGAGCGCCACGGTGCCGGGTATCCCGAAACCGGGCGAGTTGATCTCGATGAACACGGCCACGAGGCCGACGAGTATCAGCAGCGACTGGACGGCCGCCGAGCTCAGGAAGACGACGAGCCCATCCGCGACGCTCGGGGTCAGCTCGATGGCCGGCCCCTCGAGGCCGACGGCCTCCAGCAGGTTCTCGAGCCCCTCGGCGGTGCCGGACGATAGGCCGTAGCGCTCCGCCTCGCCGGCGGTAAGCGACAGGAGCTTGCCCTTGGCGCTGACGAGCCTGAGCCTCTCGCCAGAGGCCGGGTCCACGGGGACGCCGTCGGCTCCCTTCTCGAGGCCTAGCTCGTCCGCGGTGGCCAGCGCGACCGCCCCGTCCCTCCGGACCTCGTAGAGTTCCACGTCCGCGTCGACCATCGCGAGGGCGATGGCCGGGGGATAGCCGTTCTTCTCGGCCAGGGCGGCCATCTGGGCTCGCACGGCGCTGACGGTCTTCTCGTCGGCCCGTGTTGTCGACCCGTCCGCGCCCGCGACCACCGGGGCGGCCGCCCCTATCGATGTGCCCGGCGCCATGTACAGCGAGCCGCAGGACATGGCGATGAGCGCCCCGGCCGACCACGAGACGCCGAGGCCGTCGGGGCCGGAGCGGACGTAGGCCACGGTGTCGGCCTCGCGGATCGAGCCTATGAACGACGAGATGCGTAGGGCGGAGTCGACGCGGCCGCCGAAGGTATCGATGTCGAAGATGATGGCCGCGGCCCCATCGCCGATGGCCTTCGTCGCCTGGCGGCGGACGAAGACGACCGTGGACGCTGCTATATCGCCGTGGATCGGGACGACATAGACCCCCTGGGCCGAGGCGGAGGCTCCGGCCAAGGTTAGGAACGCGGCCAGCGCCAGAGACGCCGAACCGCCGCGACGAGCTATTCTCATGCCTTTTACTATAGTCGCTTCCGGCTGAAACTCAAGGGACGGTCGGGCGGATCTTCTTTAAGGCGCAGGGAATGCCGTGCATCACCGGGGCGCTGGCGGGACCGGTGCCGTCGGTCGAGCTGAGCTCGTTGGCCGAGCCGCCACGGTCGACGCCGTCGGGGCCGGGGTCGAACCAGGCGCCCTCGTGAAGGCAGACGACGCCGGGGGCGATATCGTCCGTTACCGCCGCGGTAGCCAGCAGCCTGCCCGAAGCGTTACCGACCTCGACCCGGTCGCCGGAGGCCAGCGACAGGCGGGC
>JAKQKE010000238.1 GCA_029560805.1 Spirochaetota bacterium | reverse complement strand
GGAGGAGACGGCCTCTCCTCGGCGCTCGTCCGAAGGCGCGTCGAAGCCGAACGGCCTGATCGTCGAGCCGTGTCGGCGGATGAAGGTGAGCATGGCCTCCTCGACGCCCTCGCCCGATGGGGCGACCTGGACATCGCCGTGGATCAGGATCTCGCCGTCGGCGTCCAGCCTCGGGGTGAAGACGTTGCCGACGATCACGCCGCCGTCCAGGATGGTCAGGCGCTCGGTGACGCAGACGTCGCCGCGGACGACGCCGCCGACCACGGCGGACCTGGCTACGATCGAAGCGTCGCAACGGGCCGCCTGGCTTATCACGATCTTGCCCGAGCTGCGTATGGTGCCGCGGACGTCGCCGTCGACGCGTATGAAACCGTCGACGACCAGGTCGCCACGGAACGAGCTGTCGGGGCCGAGGAGCGTATTTACGAGAACGTCGCGAGGGGCCGGCATGCCAGTATCCTACCCGGCGCCGGCTACCGCGTCAACGTAGCCGAGCCGGAGCGGATATTGAGGAAGCGGAGCGGGTCGATGGTCTCGGTGCCGAGGTGCACCTCGTAATGGAGGTGAGGGCCGGTCGAGAGGCCGGTATTGCCGATATAGCCTATCACCTGGCCCTGCTTGACGACGGCGCCCTTCTGGACCTTGAAGGCCGAAAGGTGGGCGTAGCGGGTCAGGAAGCCGTGTTTATGCTCGATGATGATGTAGTTGCCAAGGCTGATGTCGTAGGCGACGGTGACGACCTTGCCGTCGGCGGTGGCCAGGATGGGGTCTCCCGAGCGGAAGGTGGACAGGTCGATACCCTTATGGATGTACCAGGAGCCGTAGATCGGGTTCTCGTTCTGCCCATAGTACATCGAGATGTGGCCGATGCCGCCTTTGATCGGCCAGATATTCGGTATCTCCGACATGATGCCGCCCTGGGCCGCTATCGTGTCGCCGAGTTCACCGAGCGGCTTAACGCTCCGCTCGAGGTAGGCGCTGACCCGCTCGATCTCGGCGGCTTCGCGCAGGCTGCCCGAGCCGGCCTCCGAAGGGGAGAAGAACGCCGCGAGGTCGCCGTCAGCGCGCGAGGCGGCGTCGGACTGGCTTTTGATGCCGATGCCGGCAAGAGTCGAGTCGAGGGCGGCCTGGAAGGAGCGAGCCGACTTGACCAGCCTGGCCGTGCTATCGCGGATGGCGTCGAGGTCGGCCTGGGTGGCCTTGAGGCTCTCGGTCTTGCCGGCCAGCTTGCCGACCACATCGCCGTAGCCGACGGTCGAATACGCCAGGAAGCCAGCGGCGCCGAGCGCGAGGGCGATCACGGCAGCTAGTCCGAAGAGGCTGATCTGAAGGTTGAAGATGCGCTTCTCGGAGTGGGGGACCAGCATGATGGTAAGCTTCTGCCTACCCGCCTTGAAGAACCGTGCCGCGGCGCCGGTAACGGACGAGAAAACGCGGCGGACCGCGGCGCTTACGCGCTTGGCCACCGATTTCTCTACATCCTTATATCGTTGCAGCGTCGCCAACGCAGGCCTCCGGTCTCTATAAATTCGTTCAACGATACCACGTCGCGGCCGTCGCTGTCAAACCGCTGGCTTCGCGCACGCCTCGTTTTGAAATCGCTCCGACCGTACAGTATAGTATGGTTTATGACCGATGCAAGCGAAATTTCGCGCAAACCGGACTCGGGCAAGGCCTTGCTGTCGAGGTCGGACGACCGTCTATCCATATTCTTTATCGGCGCGGGTAGCGCCTTCACCAAGCGCTACTATCAGAATAACGCGCTCGTGGTGAAGGGCGACGACCATCTGCTCATCGACTGCGGCACCAGGGCGCCCGAGGCCCTCACGAGGCTCGGCCTATCGGTTACCGATATCGATACCTACCTTATAACGCATTCCCATGCGGACCATATAGGCGGGCTCGAGGAGGTCATGCTGCTCAACCGCTACATGGCCGGCAAAAAGCCTACGATGATAGCTCCGGCCGCTTACCGAGCGTACCTCTGGAAGCGCTCCCTCAAGGGAGGCGCGGCCCATAACGAGAGGCGCGACGGCCGATACTTGCGCTTCGAGGACCTCTGGGACGCGGTCGACCTCGAGCCGGTGCCGGGCGCCGACCGTCAGCTCTGCGAGACGAGCGTGGGCTCCATCCGGCTGGCCATGTTCAGGACCATGCACATCCCCGACTCGGCGCCGAGCTGGCGCTCCTGTGCGCCCAGCTACGGCGTGGTCATCGACGGTCGCGTGCTCTACACGAGCGACACGCGCTACGACCCCGAGATGCTGCGCTTCGTCGAGGAGCGTTACGACATCGAGAGCGTGTTCCACGATTGCCAGCTGTTCACCGGCGGCGTGCACGCCTCGCTCGACGAGCTGGCCGGGTTGCCGCCCGCGCTCAAGGCCAAGACCCTGCTGATGCACTACGGCGACGCCGTCGATTCGGCGGAGGCCAAGGCCGAGACGCTCGGCTTCAAGGGCTTCGCGCGACAATGGACGCCGTACCTCTTCGGCTAGGGCTCGTAGCAGCCCTCGCCTCGGCGCTGTCGATCGTCGCGGTCGGCTGCGCCGGCGCTCCGCCCTCCGACGATGGCTATCCCGACCTCCTTATGGAACTCGGCGCGGAGCCCAGGCCCTTCATGAAGGCTGGCGGCGCGACGGTCCAGGCCTTCGTGATCGGAGACCCGGGGGCGCCCAAGCGGGTCGTCTTCGTGCACGGCTGGTCCGGTAGCGGGGCGGAGTTCGTCGAAATGGCCCTGAGGCTAAGCCGGGCTCGAGGAGACGT
>JAKQKE010000237.1 GCA_029560805.1 Spirochaetota bacterium | reverse complement strand
ACCCGCGATTATCCTCATAGCCCGGAAGCGCGGCTGGTACGACGAGGTGAACGAGCGTAAGATCCATACCGGCAAGATCCCGCGCCTGGGCGGCGTGGGCATCTTCTGGTCGTTTTTCGCCACGCTACTGCTCGTGGCGCTCTTCTCCAAGGGCTCGCTCAAGGACGCGCTCGACTACTGGCCGGTCATAGCCGCCATGCTCATCGTGCACCTCGTGGGCCTTGCCGACGACTTCCGCGATCTGAAGGCTAGGCTCAAGTTCCTGGTCCACGTGGCCGCCGCGATCGTCGTAGTCGTCGCCGGCTATCGCTTCAGGACCATCTTCGTCCCGTGGCTCGGAGTCCTGGAACTCGGCTGGTTCTCCTATCCGCTGACCGTGGTCTGGATCGTCGGGGTGATCAACGCGCTCAATATGATCGACGGCATGGACGGCCTGTCGGGCGGCATCAGCATCATTGGCGCGTTCGCGCTGGGGCTCGTGCTCTTGGAGACTGGCCGAGGTACGCCGTCGGTGGCGGCGATCGCGCTGGTCGGCTCGCTGGCCGGCTACCTGTTCTATAACTTTCCGCCGGCCAGGATCTTCATGGGCGACTCGGGCTCGACCTTCCTAGGCTTCGCCCTGGCGGTGTTCCCGCTGCTCGACCGCTCCGGCGGCGGCGGCCTGTGGTTCTGGGACGGCATCACGGTGCTGCTCCTGCCGATCTTCGACGTGTTCGCGGCTATGATCAGGCGCGCGCGCAAGGGCGTGCCGATGATGAGCCCCGACCGCTGGCATTTCCACCATAAGCTGCTCAGGCTCGGGCTGGGGACGCGTTCGGTGCTCGCCGTGGCCTACGCGGTCTGCATGGCGCTCGGGGCGGTGGCGATCAGCGTGCTGTTCCTGGAGCCGGCCTGGCACCTGGCCCTGGTGCTGGCGTCCTGGCTGGGCCTCCTGGCGTTCTTCACGGCTCTGCACTTCATCAAGGAGCGGTCGCTCGGCGACGAAGAGCGGTCCGAGGGAAAGTGACGATATGAGACTCTATAGAACCACCGCATTCGCCGCGCTCGCGCTGTTCGCGGCTATCGCCGGCGCGTTCGCGCAGTCGGTATCGGATCCTATCTACGGTTATATCGACCGCTGGGAGGCCCGCGGCTACCTGGCGGCCCAGTATACGCTCCGGCCCTACTCGCCCGAGGCGATCATAGCTATCCTGGAGCGGGTCCTGGAGCGTGGTTCGCCGGCCGACGCCGAGGTGGCGGAGCGCTTCCTGGCC
>JAKQKE010000221.1 GCA_029560805.1 Spirochaetota bacterium | reverse complement strand
GACCAGTTCGACGATATACTCGACGTCCTGATGGCCGGCTGCGTCCGCGCTCACGAGAGGCTCGTCGCGCTCGTCCCGGCGATGCGCGACCGCGACCTGATCGAGAACATACTGTATTCGGGCGTCTGGACGCGCTACGAGGCCCATAAGCGCAAGAAGGAGAAGGCCGCACGATGACCAAGGATCCCTACCAGGTGCTCGGCGTATCGCCGGGCGCCTCGGACGACGATATAGCCAAGGCCTACCGCAAGCTGGCCAAGACCTACCACCCCGACGTCAACCACGGCAGTCCCGAGGCCGCCGCCAAGATGAGCGAGATCAACGCCGCTTACGAGCGTATCAAGAGCGGCGCGGCCGCTCAAGGTTCGAGCGCCTACGGTCAGGGCCAAGGCGGCTTCGGGGCGCAGGGAACGTACGGCCAAGCCGGCCAGGGCGGCCAGGGCGCTTCCGACCCCTTTGGCTTCGGCTTCGACCCCTTCGAGTTCTTCTCCGGAGGCTACGCGGGCGGCCGCCAGAACGCCTCCCCGCTCGGCCAGGCGCGAGCCTTCATCAACGCCGGGCTCTTCGCCAAGGCCGACGACCTCCTCAGGTCGATGGACGACCGGAGCGCCGAGTGGCATTGCCTCCGCGCCGTGACTCAGTCGGGCATGGGCAACCCCATCGACGCGCTCAGACACGCCAAGACCGCCGTGCAGATGGAGCCGGGCAATCCCGAGTACCGCGGCGTGCTCGACCAGCTCCAGAACGGCGGGCAGGCCTACCGCCAGCGTAGCCAGGGCTATGGCATGCCCACCGTCAACCTGGGCAACATCTGCCTGGGCGTCATCCTCACCAACCTGTTCTGCACCTTCTGCAGGCCGTTCTAAAGGAACACAACCATGGACAAACTGAAAGCCAGACTAGCCGCCTTCATGAGCGGCCGATACGGCATGGACGACCTCAACAAGGGGCTCGTCGGCCTCTACGTCGTCATCCTCCTCGTCAACCTCGGGCTCAAGTCCCAAATACTGTCCGCCCTCATCTGGCCCATCATGGTCTACGCCATCTACCGCACCTACTCCCGTGACCATGCCAGGCGCTCCGCCGAGAACGACAAGTACCTGGCCCTGACCAAGCCCCTCAGGCGCCGCCTGTCCATCGCGAGACGAGCGATCGCCGGCTTCAAGAGCTACCGCTACCGCTCCTGCCCCCACTGCAAGGCGACCATCGAGCTACCCGCGCGCAAGGGCAGCCGCTCCATCATCTGCCCCAAGTGCAAGACCGAGTTCGAGGTGAGGATCAGGGTGTAGGGAACGGGCGGTACCGGATCAAGAAAACCGACCGTAGTCTAGAGACCACGGATCAGCCCAGGTCAGGTTCTGAAGCACTGCTCGCGAGTAGCTCCTGCCAAGAGTCCGGAGGGTTACCTCGCTCAAGCGAACGCTTGAAGACCTTAAAGGGATCGGTCGTCGAACCGGCCTTGCGCAGGCTCCGCGTATCGTTAACCCAGGCGTAGACGATTATCTTGCTCGAGCTGTCGTAGCGGTAGAAGAGACGGAAGCGCCTCCCAACCTTGGCTCGAAGCCAATGCTTCCACCGAGGCCCCATGGTCGTACCCTGTCGGTACTCGTCTTTCCCTGGATCCTGGGGAACGGTCTCGAGCATCAGGCGAGAGAGCGCCGAGAAAAGCTTGTAGTTGGCGTTCGACTCATAGCCAGGCGGATCGCTCGACTTCGCCTTCCCCACCACCTCGGAAAGCCTTCGAAACTGGTCGATAAGACAGGCATGGAACAGCATCGTTCCGAACATAACCCTCTATGAAGTTTTCTAGCAGGTATTAGCCGAACTCGACGAGGACAGCGCTGCACTCGCCATCGCGCACATAGAACAAGGCACGGTAGTCGACCTGGACTCCTCGGTCTACGGCATCATGAGTCGTGCAGTCAAACGAAGATATCTGTAATTTATGACCCATATCAGATGATATTTCACGTCATATACCGAATGCGAACCGTGTTGATACTCCATCCTGGCTCCTCGGCCTATTATACTTGCTAAAGCTGTTCGCCTAAAGGCGAAGGATTTAGACCTGGTATCTGGAAATTAAACTACAAAATTCTCAGCCTACTCGTTATGTGTATATCTCCCGATTAAATCCTCGAGAACCTTTCTATCTTCATTATCAATGTCAGCAGTATAGACCGTATCCTTCTCCTTCGATACATATAAGCTAGTATTATACTTGAGTGGCGGCTTAACGTTCCTGTATTTCACGGTATCGATCGATTCATCAGCATCCGGTTTCCCTCGTGCCTCATTCGACACTGCTTACTATACCCAGTCATCATATCCGCGCAAGCGATTTCGATTTGCTTTTACCCCAGAGTCATGGTATTATGCACCTACCGCCGATTTGGATCCTATTGCAGGGCGGTATATAAATGCTCGCTAAAAAGGTGGCTTCCCGTCCTGGGGGCTTCTCATATCATGCGACCATTCCATATACCATCACCCTTCAACAGCACGCCAATCGACATGGTTCGACGCGCGAGTCGTGTGCGAAAGCCATCTGTCTAGAGATGTCATACATGGATTTGCTGAAGGGGGCTCTCGTGGGAACAAGAAGCAGTCGCTATGATACGGTTCAGGTCATTCGATGGCCAGATGATTACGTAGTAGATACTGTGTCGGGCAGCATTTCGGGAGAAGATGACTGGCACGTGATACACGAGGGCTATCTGTCAGACATGCCTGGCCGTAACGAGAGCTGGAAGGAATATGTGCGCTTCTTTGGAAACGATCGATGGCAGTATCTCCTAGAAGCAAGCGACTTCACGGGCAAGACCATGGAATCGACGATGGAGGAAATGTCGACCGATGGTCTGATCGAGCATATCATGTTCCTCGACTCCCTGGACAGAGAGAATCTATCCATAAAAGAAATTCGGGACACTATCGGAGCGAGAACAGAAGGTCTACAAAAAGCGTTCACTCATCCTGGCTGGGAACGATTCGCCGATATGCTAGAAGTGAGGCTGAAGCTGGTACGCGACTTTTATGATGACGACTTCGAATAGGAGATTAAAAAGCATGAATTCCAATACACCCTTCCTGAGTCAACTCGTTGCGAGTGGTTCGATACGCTGTACCATGCCTCCGGACGCGGCTTCTCTGGCGCCCACGATTGAATCAGCTCCAGCTAAAGACAGGATCGAGGGGATGCTGCTTGGCGTGGCCATAGGAGATTCACTCGGCAACACGAGCGAGTCCATGCTTCCGGCCAAGAGACATACGCTCTACGGAGAGATTCGGGATTACCAGATAAATCGCCACGCCCACGAGGCTCCGTTCAATTTTCCGTCCGACGACACGCAGATGACGTTCTGGGCGCTCCGCTCTATTCTCGCCGAAGACGGGGTCGTACCGGAATCTATAGCCCAAGCGTTCTCACGGGGACATATCTATGGAATAGGGAGCGCCGTTCGGGCATTCCTCGGCGCGTATAAAGTAGGTACGCCTTGGTATAAGTCCGGTCCTGAGAAGGCGGGCAACGGAGCCTTGATGCGCGTGTCTCCCCTGATACTTCCGGCCCTGATCTCGGGGAAGGACGAGCTGCTCGCCGACATCGCCTTGGGCTCTATGCTGACGCACAACGACAGCGCGTCGATATCCGCCTGTCTGGCGTTCGGGATCATGCTCCGCGAGCTACTGGTTGCGGCTACCGTCCCCTCACCCAAATGGTGGGCGAGCCGATACGCCGAACTGGCGTCGAAATTCGAGACACCCACGAAATACATGCCACGTGGCGGCGTGTATACGAATTATTCAGGTACGCTTTCCGGCTTCGTCAGCGGTACCGTGTCCAAGGCACTCGCTCGGAATCTATGCGTGGAGGAGGCCTGCGCCGGCTGGTACTCGGGCGCCTTCCTCCTGGAGACCGTACCGAGCGCGCTCTATATCCTAGCGCGACACGCGGAGGATCCAGAGGAAGCGCTCGTCCGCGCAGTCAACGATACTAAGGACAACGATACCATCGCCGCTATCGTCGGCGCGGCGATCGGGGCGCTACACGGAGCGTCCTCGTTCCCCCGTCGTTGGATTGAAGGGCTCTCGGGACGCACCACGGAATCGGATATAGGCGCGGTTCAGTCTCTGGCCAAGCAGGCCGCCATGCGTTTCGGCTCCTGAACTAATGGCTTCTTGTACCATGCCTAATACTACGCTCCATGCATCACTCTCTCAGATGCCATCGAAACCAATCTCGAGACATTATGCAAGGCCATGAAAAGGAGTTGACTTCCCCCTACCCGAACAGCGCCCGCTCCAGGTCGCGCAGCGAGCCTCCCTGCCCTAGCGTCGCCTCGAGCGCCTCGAGGAAGCGTCGGGACGAGAAGCCGGCGGACTGGGCGCGGACGGCCAGCTCTACCACGGCCGAGTACTGGCGTACGCGGAGCCTGGATCGCAGGAGCGTCAGGGCGGCGTCGCCCGTGGCCGCGTCGCGGAACGGCATCGATAGCGAGGCGGCCGTGGTCAGGGCGGCTCCGGCCTTCGCGGCGTCTGCGCTCGTATCCCCGGCCCAGGACAGGAGGCCGGCGACCGAGGCTTCGGCGACGCCGTTGCGCAGCGCGGTCGACGCTGACAGATAGAGTTCGGCCGCGCGGTCGCCAGGCGGCCAGGCCGAACCGTCGAGCTGGCCGGCTAGCCATATCCAGCGCCGCGCGTCCTCTTCGATGGCGCGCAGCATGGTCTCAGGCGTAGCGCGCTTGGCGACGGCCTCGCGTATCCTGGCTTTGAACGCGTCTGCCGGTACGCCGGCATTCATGGCGACGACGGCGATCGTCTCGAGGCGCGAGCGCGTCCCCTCGAGTTCGCCACCCGCCAGGTACGACGCCAGCCAGCGATTGAACTCGAGCTCGGCCCGCACTCCCGTCGCCGTCGCCTCGTCCGCCGTGCTTCTCACCTGCGACGATACGCGCGGACTCGAGTCGGCGCCGGCTCGCCCTGGTTGGGAATCGGCTTGCCCGGAGACCGAAGCCCCCTCGGACTGATCCTTGCCCTGAGCGGCTTGTTCTGACTGACCGCTTGAGCCCTGCCCTCCTTGGGCTAAAGCGCCCGAGTTGAACGCCAGGATCATCGCGGCCGCTACGATCGAGGATACGATCGCTCGTCGCTGTACCAGGGTACGCCTCCTAGAGCGAAAGGCTCGAGCTGACGCCGCCGAGGCCGTCGTCGAGGCTGGACGGCGCCGCGGGATCGGATACCCATCGCTCGCCGTCTATGACGAAATTATACGAGTACGACGCGCCGCGCCTAAGGGGCACGGTAATCGACCAGCTACCGTCGGGCGCCTTCTCGAGCTCGTAGCCCGACGGCGACCAGTCGTTGAAATCGGCCGCGAGCCACACGCTCGTAGCCTCGGGGGCCTCGAGCACGAAGCGCACCTCCACGGGAGACCCGCGCTGTATGAAGGCCAGGGTCAAATCCGACGAGGCGATGGCAACGAGAGCCGCCGCCGCCAGCCAGGCTATCCTGTGGCCTCGGCGCGGAATGGAACGGTCCTCGTTACCTGAGCGTATCGTCGCCATGGCGCGAGCTACAACGGCCCGGCCAGCCTCGTCGGCCCCGAAGGGCAGCGCCCCGAGCGGCGCAGGCGACGAAACGCCCAGACCGTCTCGTTCGTCGAGCATACGGAGGGCTAGCTTCCTGATCTCTTCGCGTCGCGAGTCCATACCGTTACATACCTTTCTTACACCCGTCCGGTTGCGCCGTATCGCCTAGAATACGGCCGAGCCTGCGCCTGGCGCGCAGTAGCCGCGACTTGACCGCCTCTGCCCCGAGGCCGAGCGCGGCGGCGACAGTCGCCACGTCGAGCCCGGCGAAATAGTACAGCTCGACCGGCGAGCGTAGCGACGCGGACAGCCCGGCTACGGCCGATCGCAGTTCCTCGGCCGCCAGTATGCGTAGCGCCTCGGCCTCGGGGCCCGACCGGTCGGCGCTCGCCTCGTCCGCCACGGCCTGCTCGGCGGATACCCTGAGCGTGAGGCGTTCTGCCGACGAGGCGGCGGCGTAGCGCGACTTGACCCGGTTGGCGGCTATCGAGAAGACCCAGGCGGACCATGGCTTCGAGCTATCGTACGAGGGCAGCGAACGGTACGCGCGCACGAGCGCGTCCTGAGCCGAGTCCTTGGCGTCGTTCTCCGAGCCGAGCCTGGCCCGGCAGAACGCGTAGAGGCGATCGGAATAGCGGAGCGCCAGCTCCTCGAAGGTCCGCTCGTCGCCATCCTTGGCGCGCGCGGCCAGCGTCTCGTCGTCCACCCGCATGGCAAGGAGAATATTGCACGGATTCATGCGCAACCGACTACGGCCTCGTCGGGTATAGCAGGCTATACGGACGCGGCCCCAGGGCCGTCCCGTATAAGGAGGTCGTATGAAATGCTGTACTTGGATACTCAGCCTGATCGCCGTCGCGGCGCTCGCGTTCGCCTGCGCCGAACCGGATGGCGTATCGGTAGGCTTCTCGCTGACCGACGCGCCGATCGACGAGTCGCTCGTCACCGCCGTCAATGTTACGGTCGGCGAGGTAGCCGTCAACGAGAGCGCCGACGCCAGCTTGGCCGACGGCGACGGCTCGTGGAAGAAGGTGACGATAGACCCGCCGGTCACGATCAACCTGCTCGACCTGCAGGGCGGCCTGACCGAGGCGCTCGGCGACCCGATCGTCCTGGCAGGCGGCACGCAGATCAACCAGATACGTCTCGGCGTCGAAGCGGTCCAGGTCATGGAAGGCGACGTCGCGGCCACCACGACCATGCCTTCGAGCACCGGCCTCAAGATAGTCAACGCGTTCCGCGTGCCGTAATCCGGAGCCATCACGGTGACCATCGATTTCGACGTGCGCAAGCCAGTCGTCAAGGTCGGCTCGTCCTACCTCGTCAAGCCATCCCTGCGCGCGGTAGTCGACGGCGGTGCCGGTCAGCTTACCGGCACCGTGCCGGCAGGAGTCGTCACCGTCTATGCCAACAGAGACGGTACCTATGTTGCCGCCGAGGCCTCGACGGCTAACGCCGACGGGCTCTACGTTACCGGCGCCTACACGAGCGCGACGGTCAAGGCGGATTCCACCTACGTGCTCGCCTATCTGGACGCCGGAACCGACGACCTATACGGCGTCGACTCGGGCGGAGCCGTCATCGCGTCGCTGCAGGACGCCGTCGTCACCGAAGGGGACGTGACCGACCGCGCGGACCTGACGGCGATACCGTAAACGACGCGCCGCGGGCGTCACACGACGCGTCGTGTCTGTTTGCGAGTAGGGTTTCAGCATCCATGCCGAAACGCGGCGAGCGAAACGAACGCCGGACGCGCTTCGCTCGCCGCATAACTACGGGTCGGTACGTCCACGAGTGAGAAGGCTAACGACGGCTCGCTACCACGTCCGCTAGTCGCATGGTCCTGCTGCCCTGGGCGTCGTAGTAGCGCAGCATCTCGTCGATCTTCGTCGTATCGTAGCTCGTAACGCAATCGGACAGGACGGTGACGGCGTAGCCCGCCTTGCGCATATTGTAGCAGGTCGATTTGACGCAGGCGACCGCGTCCGCCCCAGCCAGGTAGAACTCGCCTATCCCGTTGGCGGCGATGAAGCCAGCGAAAGCCTCGCTCGTTAGCGCGTTCCCCTTGGATTTCGTGAAGATGTTATCGGATACTATCTTCATCTCTGGAACCAATTCGGCACCGGGCGTATCCGGCTTGAACGTCCTCGTGCCGGCCGACAGGTTCTCGTGCCGTATGTAGACGACGGGGATCCCGATATCGACCGCCCAATCGATAGCCGCGTTGATGGTACCGATGACGTCCTTGTAATGCTTGGTTATGTCGTTCTGGATGTCGATTACGACCAAGGCTGTGTTCCGCATGGCTTCCCTCCTGATAGTCGTTCGGTTCGCTTTCCCTGTCAGTATACCCGGCATCGTTGACAATAGATGTCAGCGATAGTGAATGATTTCGTTTTTTTTTCGCCTAAGCCAGTTCGAACGGCGCGGCGTGGCCAGGGAAGATATGCCGCGCGCCCAGTTCCCGGATGGCGGACCAGCTACCCAGGCTCGCCTCGTCGTCGTCCACGACCTGAGGTAGCGGGTACAGGTCGCCTATCAGGGCCTCACCGGCGTCGGTGACGAGGGACACGCTGTCGTCCGAATGGCCCGGCGTCCTGATGACCTCGCCGGCAATTCCGATCGTAGACAGGAACGCCCTCGATTCGCCGGTCCTGAGCGATATGAAGCGATCCTTTACTATCGGTCGGTAGTCCTTATAGCTACGCGCGATGAGCCGCTCCATGCCGTCGATGCCGTCGCCCTGGTTCTCGAACAGCAGGCACTGGATGCCGGCGTCCTGGAAGTCCCGGACCAGGCCGGCGTGGTCGAGGTGGAAATGCGAGACGATAGCCCACTTGATCCGGTCGAACCGATGACCGGCTTCCTTGACGCCCCTGGCGTACTCGAGCGGCGAACAAGGCCAGCCGGCGTCGAACGCGAGTAGCTTCTCGCGATCGCTACCCTGGAGCAGGTAGCAATGCGTGTGCCTATACGTGAACCGGATCATCGCAGCTATCCTATCATGTATCCGGTTCCCTATATTAGTACCATGGAGGACAGCATGGCCGAGACGAGCGGACGACCGGAGCGGAACCTCGAGCGCGTCTATCGGATGAGCTTCGGGCTCGTCTATCCTCTCTACGTCCGAAAGGCGGAGAAGAAGGGCCGTACGAAGGACGAGGTCGACGAGGCGATCGCGTGGCTGACCGGCTACGCCAAGCGGGACATCGAGGCGATCGCCGCTAGCGATACCGACCTCGAGCATTTCTTCGGCTCCGCCCCGAGGATGAACCCGAACGCCTCGAGGATCACCGGCCTCGTCTGCGGCCACCGAGTCGAGGGGATAGAGGACGATATCCTACGCAAGGTCAGGTACCTCGACAAGCTCGTCGACGAGCTGGCCAAGGGCAGGCCGATGGAGAAGGTGCTACGAGCCTGAAGGTGACCCGCCGCCGCGCGCTATCCGGCCACTCGGTTTATCGCTACTTTCGTAGCATCTTATAGCCGGAGCGTCGGATGCACTCGCGGATACTGGATTTCCTATTCAGGCTCAAGGCCAAGTACCACGGAGGCCAGGACCCGGCCCTCCACGACCTACACGAGTTCCTGGACGATTACGAGTACGAGATAGACGAGCAGACCCGGGCCGACCTGATGACGGCCGAGTTCACGGAGGCCTACCGGCGCACGCTGACGAGCGCCGGCGACCAGGTCTTCGACCACTGGACGCGCTCGGTCAGGCGGAAGGAAGACCTCCTGGTCTTTCAGGACGACGTCCGGCGCGCGCTCGGCTCCGGCACCGATAGGACCGAGCGGGCCCTGGCCAGGCTCGGCAAGCAGGGCCGCGGGCATATCGTCACCGACCTGTGGAACGGCTTCACCGTGCGCGCCTGGGTCGTGGACAACTTCGTATGGCTCCAGGCGCTCAACCTCGCCGCGTGCGCGCTGATCTGCCTGGCCGGCGCCAGGTTCGTGATCGCGGCGGTCACGCTGTTCCTCCTCGTGAACCTGACGCTGTACCTCCTGGCCAACCGGCACATAGCCAGGGTCGCCGGCTCCATCAACTACTTCATGGGGCTATGCCGCTGTGTCGAGAAGGCGCTACGCTACGGCGAGTTGCCAATCGGCCTGGCACAGCCCGACTACCGGACCTTCAGGCGCGTCGCCTGGTGCTCGGTTCTGTTCAAGGAGGGCGTCGGCGGCCCCCAGTCGGGCGACCCTCTGGCCATGCTCGTCGACAACCTCAGGGTCTTCCTCTGTCTGGAGATCATCGCCTTCAGGCTGACCAGGCGGCATCTCCTACGGCATAGCGACGAGCTACGTGCCATGGTCTACTACGCCGGCTACCTGGACTGCGTGCTCTCCTGCAAGGCGCTCGCGCGGGACGGCGGCCTGACCTTCGCGAGGCTGACGGACGATAGCTTCATCGACTTTACGGACATGCGCCACCCTCTGATAGATGGGGCCGTCGGGCAGTCGAGGCGCGTCGGGAGGGGTATCGTCGCCACGGGCATGAACATGGCCGGCAAGACCTCGTTCATGAAGTCGCTCGGCCTGAACCAGGCCTTCGCGACCGGCTTCGGCCTGGCCTTCGCCTCGAGTTACGAGACGGGCATTTTCAGGATCGTCTCGTCGCTGCGCATCGACGACAACCTCCTCTCAAGGCGCAGCCGCTACTACGCCGAGGCCTACCGGCTCGCGGAGATGATGCGCCTGGCCGCCGACGCTCCCAGCCTCTGCCTGATCGACGAGATTCTGTCGGGCACCAACTCGGACGAGCGCATTCGCGGCGCCACCGAGATACTCAGGCGCTTCTCCGCAGGCCGAGGCTCCATCGTCGTCGCCGCGACCCACGACACGGCCATAGCCGAGAGCCTGCGCGACGCGTACGACCTGATATACTTCGACGGCGAGCGTCGCGGCGACAGGCTCGTCTTCGACTATCGCGTCAAGGACGGCGTCGTCTCCAGGCGCAACGGGCTGGACATACTCCGCATACTCGGCATCGAGGTGGAGGCCAGGTAGGCTGCCATGCGCTCGGCTATGGCGTCGGGGTCGGCCGCTATCCTGGCTACGCCCGTGTCGATCGCGGCCTTGGCTACGGCGCGCGCCACGGCCGGCGCGACCCGAGGGTCGAACGGGGTCGGGAGGATATAGTCCTCCCGGAGTTCCCCGTCGGGTATGACGGCCGCTATGGCGTGGGCGGCCGCGAGCTTCATCGCCTCGTTGATGTCGGAAGCGCGAACGTCCAGGGCGCCGCGGAAGACGCCGGGGAACGCGAGCACGTTGTTCACCTGGTTGGGCCGGTCGGAGCGCCCGGTGCCGACGACGCGGGCTCCGGCCGCCAGGGCCTCGTCGGGGTCTATCTCGGGTACGGGATTGGCCATCGCGAACACGATCGGGTCGCGAGCCATGGCGCGGACCATGTCCCGGGTCACCAGGTTGGCTCTGGAGACGCCTATGAACACGTCGCTGCCGCGCATCGCGTCGGCCAGGAGGCCTCGTCGCTTATCCCGGTTCGTCAGCGCCGCGATCTCGGCCTGGGCCCGGTTCAGCCCCGACTCGTCGCCGTCGC
>JAKQKE010000220.1 GCA_029560805.1 Spirochaetota bacterium | reverse complement strand
GCGCTGAACTCCTCCGAGATGGACGCGTTCTGCTGGATGACCGAGTCGAGCTGGGTCATCGCCAGGTTGATCTGCTGCGCCCCGGTGTCCTGCTCGCGGCTTGCCACGCTGATTTCCTGGACCAGGTCGGCCGTCTTCTGGATATCGGGGGCCATGTCCTCGAGCAGCGCGCCCGCCTTGTCGGCTATCTCGACGCTACGCTGCGAAAGCACCGATATCTCCCCGGCGGCTAGCTTGGAGCGCTCGGCCAGCTTGCCCACCTCGCTCGCCACGACCGCGAAACCCTTGCCGTGCTCGCCCGCGCGAGCCGCCTCGATGCTGGCGTTCAGGGACAGCATGTTGGTCTGGCTGGCGATCTCCTCGATGATGGCGATGCGCTCGGCGATCTGGCGCATCGCGGCCACCGTATCCTTGACGGCCGTCAGGCCTTCTCTCGCGTCGGTGGCCGCCTTGGACGAGATGCGCTCGGTCTGGAACGAGTTGTCGGCGTTCTGCTTGATGTTGGCGCTCATCTGCTCGACGCTGGCGGACACCTGCTCGGCGCTCGCCGCCTGCTCCGACGAGCCCTGGGACAGCTGTTGGCTCGATTCGGCTATGCCGGCTATGCCCGCGGCCATCTGCTTCGACGCGTCCGACAGCTTGGCCGAGCCGTCGATCATCATGGCGCTCGCCCCCTGGACGTTCGTGATGACGTCGCGCAGCTTGGCCACCGTCGCGGCCAGGGACGATACGAGCATGCCCGCCTCGTCATGGCCAGCGGCCATTCTGCCGTCGAAGTCGTCGTCGAGGCGACCGGCCGCCAGATCCTTGACCTTGGCCGCCGCGTAGACGAGCGGCTTGGCGATGCGGTCGCCGAGCAGGACGGCGACGACAATCATCGCGCCGCCCAGGACCGCCGCGATGACGACGATGAGGACGAGGGCGCGCCGGAGCGACGCGGCCGCGGCTTCGCGCTTGGCGGTTATCACCTGGTCGATGTCGTCCGTGTAGTTGCCGGTGCCGATCACCCAGTTGAAACCCGGCGCGTGCTTACTGTAGCCGCGCTTCGGAGCCGCCTCCGTCTCGCCTGCGCGGGGGAACCAATAGTCGGTGTACCCGCCGCCCTTCATGGCCGCGTCGATGATGGCCCTGACGAGCTCGTAACCGTTGACGTCCTTGAGAGCCATGCGGTTCGTACCCTCGGACGTGCCGCCGAGGAGCACGACGTTGTCGCCCTGGGGCGTGTCCGCCCAGAAATACCCATCTTCGCCGTATCTAAGCTCGCGGAGGAGCGTAGCCGCCAGATTCCGAGCCTCGGCGTCGCCAAGCGAGCCTTCGTCGCGAAGCGCCGCTAAGCGCTCGAGCATGGAGACCGCCGTCTCGATCTCGCTCTTGATGAGCAGGTCGAAGTCGTCGCGAAGCGTCGTCTCGAGCGCGGCGACCTGCTCGTCGACCGACGAGCGGAGCAGGTTGATGAATACGATCGACAGACAGACCGCGACGACGAGCGCCGCAGCCGCGGCGAGCGTCACGATCTTGGTTCGGATAGATCTCATAAGCACGGACTCCTGGTGATCGATAAGCTCATATATGGTAAGTGTATGTATGAATCGATCGAGCGCAAGGAACCGGGCCTGGCCCGCTCCATCGCGAGCTTAGCGATGTGGTATCCGCATGTGCGCTATCCGAGCGTGCGCTATCCGAGCATGCGTTCGATCGCGTGGCGGCCGTACTCGAGGGCGGTCATCATCGCGGCGGCGGATGCTTCGGGGTCGCCCGAGCCTATGGCCTTCGCGATGGCGAGCTGTTGGGCGGCCGTGGCCTCGAGAGCGCCCGGCAGCGAGTAGAAGCGCCGGGTGTAGAACAGGTGTAGCTCGCGGCTGGTGTTCTGCATCGACCTGAACAGTACGTTGCCCGCGCCCTTGACGATGCGGTCGTGGAAACGGAAATCCAACTCCGCCGCCTCCGCCGGGTCGCGGGTCGCGGAGAGCGCTGCGGCCATGTTGGCGAGGTCGGCGGAGCAGGCCATCGGGTCCCTCGTGGCGGCGAGGCGGGCCGCGGTCGTCATCAGCATCATGCGGTACTCGAGCAGGTCGAGGAGCAGGGCCGGGTCGAGGTCATCGGCGCGGCGCATCACGTGGAGTATCAGGTCGAACGAGGCGTCGCGCAGGTAATCGCGGACGTAGGTGCCGCTCTGCGGCTCGGTGGACAGGAGGCCGAGCGTCTCGAGCCTGCGTATCGCCTCTCGGACGCCGTTACGGCTGGCCGAGAAGCGCTCCGCCAGCTCGCGCTCGGGGGGCAGGCGGTCGCCCGGCTTGAGTTCGCCGCCGAGCACGAGGCGCTCGAGCCTGAAGGCTACCTTATCGGCTATCGTCTGTTTCCTATCCTCGACCGTTACGTGCGCCATGGCGGCTCCTCGCGAAACAGTAGCATATGTGTCGAGCGTTCGCCAGATGGATGAATATCCTGTAAATTATTTTAATATACAAAACGACGATGCGCATGTTGAAATAAAATCCGTCAAAACAGCAAAAACCTGGTGACAAGACTATCTTGACTTAGTATACTGTTGCTACATGGAGAATACGCGAGCATGAACGACGAAACCGGATTGGTGTCGACCAACCTGACCGAGATGTCCAAGATCCTCGCCGCCACGGCGGACGCCGGACTCATAGAGGATTTTATGTACAGCCTTTTTACCCAGGCCGAGGCCGACGAGATAGCCAAGCGCTGGGCGCTGGTCAAGCGCATCGCCGAGGGCGTGCCGCAGCGGGCGATAGCAGCGGAGCTGGGCCTGTCGCTCTGCAAGATAACCCGCGGGTCGAGGGAGCTCAAGAAGGAGAACTCTTCGTTCCGGCGTATGCTCGAGCTCGGCGGGTACGAGATCGTGGAGAAGAAGCGGAAAGCCTAGTCCTGGAGCCGACGAGGCGGGACCATGAAGGCCGCTCGGCTATGGCCCGGGCGGCCTTCATCGTCTCGGGGCCCGACGCGGGTCCCATCGCGGGGCCTTAGGCGAGGCTGGCGCTCTCGATGAGCACGTCCGCCTTGGGCACGTTCTGGTGCGGGAAGCGGTTGCCCGTCTCGACCTTGGCTATGGCGTCGACCACGTCCATGCCGCTCGTCACCTTGCCGAAGGCGCAGTAGCCCCAGCCGGCCTGGTCCTTGGACCTGAAGTTGAGCGGCTTGTTGTCGACCAGGTTGATGAAGAACTGGCAGGTGGCGCTATGCGGGTCCGAGGTACGGGCCATCGCGATGGTGCCGCGCTCGTTGCCCACGCCGTTGTCGGCCTCGTTCTTGATCGGCGCGTTCGTATCCTTCTCCTTGAGGCCGGGCGTCATGCCGCCGCCCTGCACCATGAAGCCGGGGATGACCCGATGGAACACGGTGCCGTCGTAGAAGCCGGCCTTGACGTACTCGGTGAAGTTCTTGACCGTGACGGGGCTCTTGTCCTCGAAGAGCTCGATATCGAACGAGCCGAGGCTCGTCTTGAAGTTGACTATCGGGTTGGCCATGTCGGCCTCCTTTCGCGTAGGGTCAGAGCCTAACCCGATACGGAGGCGATAGGCAAGGTCGGCCGGACCTCATGGTGACGACCGCGGCCGTTTGGGGTACTATCTATCCATAGTGGAGGACGGCGATGACCAAGGTACTATCTCTCGGCGGCTCTATCGTGGCTCCCGACGTTCCGGACGCGGCCTTCGTCAAGGCGTTCGCGCTGACGGCCAGGCGCTGGCTGGACGCCGACGCGGCGCGCAGGCTGATCGTCGTGGTCGGCGGCGGCGGCCCGGCCCGGGCGTGGCAGAAGGCCTACCGCGACGCCGCGGACGCGCCGGACGCCGACGCCCAGGACTGGATAGGCATCATGGCCACGAGATTGAATGCCCAGCTGGTGCGCAGCCTATTCCTGGACCTCTGTCCCCATGAGGTGGTGACCGACCCGACGAGCGTCGCCGTGTTCGGCGGCAGGGTACTCGTGGCGGCCGGCTGGAAACCTGGCTTCTCCACGGACTTCGATGCGGTGGTGCTGGCCGAGCGCTTCCAGGCCGACGTGGTGGTCAACCTGTCGAACATCGCCAAGGTCTACACGGCCGACCCGAGGACCGACCCGAACGCCAAGGCGATCGACGACATCTCCTGGAAGGATTTCCGCGCGATGGTCGGCGACGAGTGGACGCCGGGCAAGAACGTGCCCTTCGACCCGGTCGCCTCGAGGCGGGCCGAACAGCTCGGCCTGCGCGTGGTTTGCGCCGCCGGCAAGGACCTGGCCAACCTGGAGGCCATTCTGGACGGCAAGCCCTTCGTCGGCACGACGATAGGCGCCTGACGTCGGGCGGCTAGCGCTCGCGGAGCCGAGCCAGCAGGGCCTCGTAGCGGGCGGCGTAGCCGTCCTTGCCGAGCGACGAGGCGAGGCCGCTCAATGCGGCCAGGCAGCGCTCCGCGTCGTCGGCGCGGCCGAGCGACAGCCAGAGCCCGAAGGCCCGACGGTAGTAATCGAAGGCCGCCGCGCCGTTCCCCGACTTGAGCTGGAGCCTGGCGAGCGCCTCCAGGTCGGCCCCGATGCCCGGCGAGTTCTCCGCCCTCTTGTCCGCCTCGAGGGCCTTGGCGGCCCAGGCGAGCGCGCCCGGCAGGTCGCCGCGAGCGTTGGCTATCGAGGCGAGCGCGTAGCGGTTCGAGCCGAGCTCCGACCAGCGCCGCGCCTTCTCGTTGGCGGCGGCCGAGCGCAACACGTAGGCCTCGGCTGCCGCATAGTCGGCGCGGGCCATCGCGACGACGCCGCGGTTGTGCGCGACCACGGCCGCTATCGCCTCGTCTCCGGCGGCCAGCGCCTCGGCCTCGGCGAAGAGCGCGTCGGCCGCGTCCCGGTCGCCGCTCGCGTAGCGCAGCTCCCCGAGGTTCGACAGGCACAGCGCGACGAGGGCCGGCTCTCCGAGGGCGCGCGCGTCCTCGAGCGCGTCGCCGAACTCGCGGGCCGCGTCGTCGAGGCCACCGATGGCCAGGTAGGCGCGGCCGAGCGACCCGCGGGACTTGACCGCTCCCGCGACATCGTCGACCGACAGGCTGGCGTCGAGCGCCTCTCCGTAGTACTGCAGCGCCGACGAGTACTGGCCCGAGGCCAGGAAGCCGTCGGCCAGGGCGGCGTACTCGGCCGCCTCGTTCTTGCGCTCGACGACGGCCGTCTGCCGCTTGGGCGCGCTCGAGCAGGAGCCAAGCCAGCCTGAGGCCAGGGTCGCGGCGGCTACGAGCGCCAGGGCCCGCGACCGTCGCCCGAAGTACCGGCGCGCCACCGGGCGCGGCGCGCCGTAGGGCGCGCCTGGAAGATGGTATATCGTCGCCTGAAGCGCCCGTCTCGTCGCGCCCGATACGCCCTTCGTCGTCATTCGAAGCTCCCCTCGCGCATCGCGCTGTACAGCGATTCCTGCTCGACCCGCTCGGTGACCCCGCCGCGGATCAGCGGGTTGTTCTTGACGCCCTCGAGCACGTCCTGGGCCTGCTTGATCGCGGCCTTGGTCTCGTTGAGGAGGCCGGCGATCTTGGGCATCTCGCCGTTCAGCCCGGTGATGATGCCCTGGAGGCTACGCACCGCCTTGTCGGCCTCGCCGACGATGCTCATCACCTTCTTGTAGAGCGCGTCATCGTCGTCCAGGAAGGTCTTGATGGAGCCGGAGGGGTCGAGCAGGGTGGTCACGAGGCCGGTCGGGTCGCGGACCGCCTCCGTGGTGGCCGCGAGGTTGCCGGCTATGGTCTCGAGCTCGGCGAGCAGGGAGCCGGCCTGGTCCAGGAGTATCGCGACCCGGGACTCGACGTCGCCGACGATGCCGCCGACGCCGGCCATCGCGCCGGGCAGGGCGGCCGCGGCGACGCTGACGTCGCCGACGATGTCGCCGAGCGGGCCGGAGCTCTGCCCGGCGAGGGCCCGGTTGACCTCGGTCAGGGTGCGGTTGACGGTGACGATGGTCTTGTTGGTGTTCTCGAGGAGCGGGTTCACGTTGGCCAGGAGCCTGGTGATCGTGTCGTCCTTGGGCGGGATCAGGACCAGCTCCTGGTCTATCAGCGACTGGCCCTGGATCGAGTCGGCCGTCGGCACGAAGGCGCCCTCCTCGAGCCGGGCCTCGCCCGTGCCTGGGTGGAACAGGAGCTGGGAGCCGAGGCCGATCGGGGACACCGTCAGCTCGAGTATCGAATACTCGCGTACCTTGTCGTAGTAGGTGTCGTAGATATGGAAGTCGGCGTCCACCGCGTTGTCGGCGTTCAGCCTCAGCTTGTCGATCTTGCCTATCGTGAAGCCCTTCATGAGTATCGACGTGCCCGGAGCCACGCCGGCGGCTGACGGGAAGGAGGTCACGAAGCGGTAGTCTTTGGCGAACCAGCGCTGGTTGGCGCCGATCAGTACGACGATGACCGCGAAGAAGGCCAGCGCGACGATGATGAACAGGCCTACGATCTGGTCGGCGAACTTGATCTTGAATTTCATCGTTTACACGTCCCCCGCTTGAGAATTCTCCGATCCGGCGTCCAGGCCCGGCGCCGGCCCGCGTTCCCGTCCCGGCTCCGCCACGCGCTCGCCTCGCGCCTTGAGCCTGGCTATCGAGCCCGATAGTGCCGCCTCCGCGGCGCCGACCGTCTCCTCGTAGGCGCCGAAGGCTACCAGCCTGCCGCCCTTGATGATACCGAGCCGGTCGGCGAAGCGGTAGGCCAGTTCGGAGCTGTTGGCCACGATCACGACCGTGCGCCGCCGTTCGCGCAGTTTGGCTATCAGGGCGTAGACCCGCTCGGCCGCGTCCTCGTCCAGGCTGGCCGTCGGGTCGTCCATGAGCACGATCTGCGGCTCGTGGATCACGGCGCGCGCGATGGAGACGAGCTTCTGCTCGCCGGCCGACAGCTCCGCCGGCCGGTAGGCCATGCCCTCGTCGTAGCCGAGCCTGCCGAGCGTCTCGCGCGCCAGCTCGGCCATCGCGCTCGGGCCGAGCCAGGCCTTGTGCACGCGCAGCGGCATCGTCACGTTCATCAGGATGTTCTGGTCGGCCCAGAGCGCGGCGTCCTGGAACACGAAGCCAGTGGCGGCGCGGAACGCGGCCTCGTCCTTGCGGCCGAAGCGCGCCAGGTCGGCGCCGCGGTAGAGCACCGAACCCGAGTCGGGCACGACGAGGCCGGCGGCCACCTTGAGCAGGGTGCTCTTGCCCGAGCCGGCCGGCCCCATCACCACGGAGCATAGGCCCTCGGGGAAGGCGACGCAGGCGCCGTCGAGTATCTCGAAGCCGCCGGACGAGGCGCGCACGTCGCGTAGCTCGATGATCGCCGGAGTACCGGCGGCCGGAGTACCGGCGGCCGGGGGCGCGGCGTCGGCCGGTGACCGGGGGGCGTCGTTCGGGGGCGCGGCGTCGGGTCGGACCTCAGGCATACTGCACCAGGGTGACGATCACGTCGGCCAGGATGATCAGGATGAAGCTCGAGCCGACCGCCTTGATGCCGGCGACCGGAATTTCGGTGCTGGCCCGGTTGACCGCGAAGCCCTGGTAGGTTGACACGACCGAGACGATCACGCCGAAGACCAGGGCCTTGGTCAGGCCGGACAGGACGTCGGCCACCGTCAGCGTCGACATGAGGGCGCCGAGGTACTCGCCTATCGGCGTCGGGTTGACCACCTGCACCACGATGAACGAGCCGAGGAGCCCGAAGATGTTGAAGTAGACGGTCAGCACGAGCATCGAGACGACCACGCCGATGAAGCGCGGTACCACGAGGTAGGATATCGGGTTGAGCCCGACGGCCATGTAGGCCTCGATCTCGTGGTTGACGACCATCGTGCCGAGCTGGGTGGCAATGGCGGTGCCCGAGCGCGCAGTGATCACGAAGGCGGTCAGGAGCGGCCCGAGCTCGCGGGTGATCACGATGATCAGGATCGAGTACATGAGCTGGCTCTGGCCGAACTGCGGCAGGAGGCTCGAGCCTATCACGTTGATCGCGGCGCCTATCGCTATGGCCATGATCGCGTTGATCGCGAGGGCCTCGTAGCCGGTGAACAGGATCTGCATGATCAGGACCTTATAGCCCACCTGCGCGCGCCGGAAGAAGCGACCGGTCTCCTTGAGGACGTTATAGAAGAAGCCGAGCCCGTACAGGAGGCCCGAGGCCTTGGTACGGGCCGCGCGCCCGAGCGCCGATATGATCGCCATGCTACCTCGCTTCGAGTATCGGCCCGCCGGGCCTTCCGTTCAACCGCCTATCGTGGCGAGCGTGAAGCAGTTCGCGGTTCCTGCCCGTTTCATCAGGGCGGGACGGATCGACGATAGGCCCCTACCGAGGGCGCGGGCCAGGGCCCGCGCCGCGGCGCCGCTTGCGGTTCCGGCCGGCGATGCGCGGGCGGCCGCTCCGTTACGTCCGTCGCCGGTCAGCCAGGGCCGCCAACCGGGGGGAGCCGCGCCGAACGGCAGGATGGCCCTCACCAGGTCGCGGTACAGCTCGTTGAGAGCGGCGAAGCGGGCCCATTCGGCCGTGCCGCGTTTCGTCTCGAGAGCCGCGGTAAAGCCGGCGTCGTACGCGAACCGGAACAGGTCTCCCTCGATCGCGGCCCAGAGCGCCAGCTGCGGGACGGCGGGACGGATCAGGGCGCGGTCGAGCGACGAGGCTATCGAGCGGAAAGGGTCGTAATCGACGTCGGCGAACGAGAAAGGCCCAAGGGCGGGGATGAAGGCCGCGAGCGCGGCGTCCGGGACGTCGCCCAACGGGACGATCTCGGCGGGCTGGAGCGCCCGCTTGGCGACGGCGCGGGTCCGGCCGTCGGGCGCGGCGCGCCAGGCAGTCAGTTCGAGGAGGCCGTCGGGCTCGTCGCCCGCCGCCGGCTCGGCCAGTCCCAGGAAGCCATCGCCGACGACGATGGCGCGGCGCGGCGTTCGTTCGTTCGTCATGGTCCCATCCTATACCGAGCTTGACCATCTGTCACGGCCCGCCTAGGATCGACCCATATGAGAATCTTCCACCTGGCCGACCTTCACCTGGGCAAGACTCTGTACGAACGCGACCTGCTCGAGGATCAGCGCCACGCGCTGTCGGCCGTGCTCGAAACGGCTAGGGCCGAGCGTCCGGCCTGCGTGGTCCTGGCCGGCGACGTGTTCGACCGGGCCGTACCGTCGGCCGAGGCGGTAACCCTGCTCGGCGAATTCGCAGCGTCATTGAAGGCCGCCGACCCCAACCTGGTCGTCGCGATGATACCCGGCAATCACGACTCGGCCGCCAGGCTCGCTTACCTGTCGCCGGTGCTCGCCATGGCCGGCGTCCATATAGCCGCCGACCCTGGCGACTGCGTCCGCCCGGTCGTCGTCGAGCGCGGCGTCGAGCGGCTGCGGCTCTGGCTCCTGCCCTTCCTGACGCCTGGCGCCTTCGGTTCACCGGCCGAGGCGGCGTCGCCCGCGCCGACCGCGTCGACCGCGCCGACAAATTGCCAGGGCGAGCTGTTCGCCGACGATAGCGCGACTGAGCCGGACGCCGTCCGGGGCGACGCCGCGGACGTAGCGCCGGCGGCCGAGCCGATGGCCGAACCGACCCTGCGTTCCCAGGCCGACCTCTTCGCCGAGGCGATGCGCCGGACGGGCGCCGCGATGGCCGTGGCGAGGGCCGCCGACGGCGGCGCCCGGTCGGCCGACGTCCTCGTCTGCCACGCCTTCGCCTCGGGAGGCGAGGCGAGCGAGTCGGAGCGCGTCTTCCTCGGCAACGCCGAGCTGGTCGACGCGTCGGGCTTCTCCGCCTTCGACTACGTGGCGCTCGGCCACCTGCACCGCCCCCAGGCGGCCGGGGCGAACGGCCGCTATCCGGGATCGCTGCTTGCCTATAGTTTCTCGGAGGCCGGGTCGGAACGCGGCTTCCTGTCGGTCGACGTCTCGCCGGGCGGCTTCTCGGCAGAGTTCAGGGCCGTGCGGCCGCTCAGGCGCATGGCTTGCGTCTCCGGCGGTTTCGACGAGGTCCTGACTGACCCGCGCTACGACCGCTACGCGGGCGACTACGTCGAGGCTACCCTGTCGGACGCGACGGCGGTACTCAACCCGATGGACGCCCTGCGCCGGCGCTTCCCTTTCATCATGTCGCTCCGGCAAGCCGCCTTCGAACGGGGCGCCGTCGAAGCGGACGAGCGAAGGCCGGGCCGGCCTGCCGCTTCGCTGGCCGACGACTTCGCCGTGTTCCACCGCGAGATGACCGGGAGCGAGCCGGACGCCGCGACGGCGGCGCTCTTCGCCGAGCTATACGAGGAGGCTAGCCGTGAGGCTCCGTAAGCTGACGATAGCCAATATCGGCCCCTACGCCGGCCTGGCCGAGCTGGACGCGACAGCCCTCGGCGACGTGTTCCTGATCTGCGGCAAGACCGGCTCGGGCAAGAGCACCATCTTCGAGGCCGTCTCGTACGCTCTATACGGCCAGGCCGCCGTCCGGCGCGAGCTCGTATCGCATTACGCCGAGCCCGAGGACGAAGCCTTCGTCGAGCTGGAGTTCTCCGTGGGCCCGGAGCGATGGCGCGTGCGACGCAAGCCCGCCAGGACGGTGCCTAAGAAGCGGGGCTCGGGGCTGACCGATCGGCCGGCCGAGGCCGTCCTATGGCGCCGGGGACTGTCCGGTTGGGAGCCGCGCTCCGACCGCATCGACGATATCGACGCTACGCTCGCTCGCGTGATCGGGCTGTCGTCCAAGGAATTCACCAAGATCGTGCTGTTGCCTCAGGGGGAGTTCCAGCGCTTCCTCGAGATGAGGACCGGCGAGCGGACCGAGATACTCGAGAAGCTGTTCCCCGTCGATCTGCACGACGCCGTCAGCGAGCTAGCCAAGCTCAAGGCCAAGGACGCCGAGGCCAAGGCCAGAGTGCTCGACGACCGGGCCGCTACGATGGAGGCCGCTCTCGGCGACGATCCTGGGGCCTCGTTGGCGGAGGCGCGCTCGGCGCTCGCCGAAGCCAGGGTGGCGGACGGCGCGGCCCTGGCCGCCCGCGACGCCGCCAACGCCGCGTCCCAGCTGGCCGCCGTCGCGGCCAGGGCCTGGGACGAATACGACGCCGCGCTCGCCGAGCGGGCCGCCCTCGAGGCCACTGAAGCCGAGGCCGCGTCGCTGATGGCGAGGTTGTCGCGGGCCGAAGCCGGGCTCGGCGCCGAGGCGGCCGTGAAGGCGGCCGGGCGCGCCCGGGCCGAGAAGGCGGCCGCCGAGTCGTCTCTCGCTGGAGCCGAGGCTACCCTGGCCGAGGCCGACGCCGAGACTGAGGGCGCCGAGAAGGCTGGCCTGCTCGTGGCCGAGCTGGCCGAGGCGCTCGAGGCGATGGACCGCGAGGCTGGACTCCTGTCGGCCCGCGCGGCCGCCTGGCAGCGGTTATCGGCCGCCAGGGAACGGCTCGAGTCGGCCACGGCCGCCCTGGGCGCCGCCATGGCCGCCAAGTCGACCGCCGAGACTGCCGCCGCCGCCGCGTCAGCCACGCTGGCCGCGATCGAGTCCGGGGCGGCCGACGCCGAGGCCCTGGTAGCCGAGCGTAGCGCCGCCGCCATAGCGCTCGAGTCGGCCCGCGAGGCCGAGCGGCTGGCGGCCGAGGCCGCGGGCTTCGAGGCGGAGACCCGCGCGCTCGAGGCGCGGACTCGGGCTGCGGCCGAGCGTTCCGCCTCGGCCGAGACCGTCCTGGCCTCCGCGGTCGATACGCTGGCCGAGGCCGAGGCCGCCGTCGAGGCGCTACGCGACGCGCAGGCCGCCTTCAGGCTGGCCTCCCGCCTCGGACCTGGATCGCCTTGTCCGGTATGCGGCTCGGTCGAACATCCGGCGCCAGCGAGGCCTGGTACGATGGCGGGCGGTGGAAGAGGAGGGTCGTCGACCGACGACGGTTCCGGCGAGGCAAACGCGCTGCGGCTCGAGGCGGCCCGCGCCGCGCTTGAAGCGGCCAGGGCCGAGGCGGCAGACGCCAAGGCCGCGCTGTCCACCCTGAACGAGGCCATAGTCGCGAGAGCGGAGGGCGCGGCCCGCTACGCCGGTGCCCTCGGGCCGGAGGCGGCCGAGGAGGGCCTGCGAGCAGCCCGGGCGCGGCTCGTGGCGGCCGACCGGGCTCAGGCCGCCGAGGCGGCGCGTGGGCGCGCCGCTTCAGCCGCGCGGGTCGAGTACGAACGGCTCAGAAAGATCCTGGACGTGGCGGCGGCCTCGGTATCGGCGGCCGAATCCGAGCGATCGGCGGCCGCGGCCGCAGCGGCCGAGGCCTCGAGCGGCTCCGGCGGCGACGACCCGGGGCCGCTCCTCTCGTCCTTGCGACTCAGGCGAGAGGCCGCGGCCTCGGAGCGAGCGAAGCTTGAGTCCGACATCGAGCTGTGGCGGCGGCGCCGCGGCGAGGCCGTGGCGCGGGCGTCGGAAGCCGCCGCGAGGCTCGAGCGCGCGGTCGAGGCGCTCGCCGATACCGAAGCGGCCGTCGCGATCGCGCTCGCCGAGGCGGGCTTCGAGACCGAGGAGGCCTGGGCCGCGGCTTGTCTGCCGCCGCCCGAACTCGCCGACGCGCGGGAGCGGGTACGGGCGAGGGCGGCGGCCGCGTCCTCGTCCGAGGCCCGGTTCAAGGCGGCGGAGCGTTCGGTCTCGGGCGCATGCCGGCCGGACCTGGCCGCTGCGGAGGCCGGGCGGTCGGCCGCCGACGAGGCCTACGCGGCCGCCAGGGCCAGGTTGGACGCCGCCGCCGCCGCCGAGCGCGAGCTGGCCGCCGGACTTGACGCGCTGTCGGCGGTCCGAGCGGAGCGGCAGGCGCTCAGGGAGCGCGGCGACCGCCTCGTCGCCCTGTCGGCCCTGCTCAACGGCAACGCGGTCGGGCGCCACGTATCGTTCAAGATCTTCACGCTGGCTTCGTACTTCGCGCTGGTCGTCGAGCGGGCGTCGGCGCGGCTGCGCGAGATGTCCGACGGCCGTTACGACATGCGGGTGGACGACGACCGCTCCGCAGGCCGCGGCTTCGTCGGGCTGGACCTCTCGGTGCTCGACTCCTTCACCGGCGTGGCGCGGCCCGCGTCGAGCCTGTCGGGCGGCGAGAAGTTCCTGGCGTCGATATCGCTGGCGCTCGGCCTGTCCGACGTGATTGTCGAGCGGGCCGGCGGCGTGGCTCTCGACTCGATCTTCATCGACGAGGGCTTCGGTTCCCTAGACGACGAGACGCTCGACCGCGCTATGGAGGCGCTGGACCGCGTGCGCGGCGAGCGGGTGATAGGTATCGTCTCTCATGTGGCCGAGCTGCGTTCCAGGGTGCCCGCCCGCGTCGAGGTGATCAAGACGAACGCCGGCTCGAGCCTGCGCGTCGTCTCCTGAGCCGGGGCGGGCTCAGAGAGCCGCGGCCGCTTCGAGGTCGCCGGCTATCGCTGAATCGAGCAGGCGCCCCAGCTCCGCGTCGCTGAAGGCCCTCGGGCTCCTGGGGCGGCTCCGGTAGCCGATCGCGTCGGTTAGCAGGGTTGGGCCGTCGGAAGCGCTTATCCCGACTCCCGACAGGCCTTCGGGCACGCCTAGTCCCTTTTTTAAGTCGACGATGGCCTGTACGAGCGACGCGGCGCCCGAGCGCGGGTCGGCGTCGGACGGGCAGGCGCCCATCGCGGCGGCCAGGTCGCGCATCCGGGGCGCCGCGTCCCGCGCGAGCGCGGCCATCACGTAGGGCAGGATAACGGCGTTGGCCTGGCCGTGGGCTATTCCGTGCCTGGCGCCCACCGGGTGCGCGAAGCCATGGACCATGCCCAGGCCCGTCTGGGAGAACGCGACGCCGGCCATGGCGCTCGCTATCGCCATGCCGGATCGAGCCTCCAGGTCGGCCCCGTCGCGATAGGCCCTCGTCAGCGACCGGGCTATCATCGCCACGACCCGCAGGTTTACGGCGTCGCTGAGCGGGTTGGCCGCCAGCGACAGGTAGCTCTCGACCGCGTGGGTCAGGGCGTCCATGCCGGTCGCCGCGGTGACACCGGTCGGCATCGACGTGTGGTTCTCCGGGTCGACGATGGCGATGCGCGGGAAGAAGGATTCGTTGGTGTAGCCGAGTTTCTGGCCGCTCGCCAGGTCCGTGGTGACGGCCGCCGAGCTCATTTCGCTGCCGGTGCCGGCGGTGGTCGTCACCGCGACGATGGGCAGGGCGGGCCTGGATGGCGTCGCCTTGCCGCGCACGTAGTCGAGTATCGGGCCGCCGTTGGCCGCCGCCAGGGCCGCGCTCTTGGCGCAGTCTATCGGGCTACCGCCGCCGTAGGCGACGACAGCCTCGAGCGAGCCCGAGCGCGCGGCGTCGGCCGCCTCGGCGACCAGAGCCGCGTGGGGGTCCGGTGTCACCTTGTCGAACACGGTCGCGCGGACGCCGGCCGCCTCGAGCGAGGCCGCCAGAGCCGCGAAGCCTGCGGACCGGCGCGTGGCGCCCGAGCCGCAGACGAGCAGGACCGAGCGTACGCCTAGCCCGGCTACGAGGGCGCCGGCGCCGGCGGTGACGCCGCGCCCGAAGACCAGCCTGGTTGGGCCGTAGTAGTTGAAGGGTGTGCCATAGTCAGTCATATCGCCTCCGCCGGCTCGGGCAACCGGGCCGGCGGGGAAGGGCCGCCTAGAAGTCCCAGTCGTCGGACGAGCCGAAGAAATCGTCTTCCGAGCCCGCGCCTGGCGCGCTCATGCCCGGTAGTCCGGCTCCGCCGGAGTTGCGCTGCTCGTACAGCTTCTCGGCGTAGCGGAACAGGAATACGCGCTTCTCGAGGGCCGGAGCGTCGGAACGCACCCGGCGGACGAAGTCCCCGACCGTGAGTCCGGCCCTGAGCTCCGCCTTCTCGAGCGTCGTGCCCATCACGTATTGATCCAGTTCCACAATCCTATAGTATAGCCGCTCGAAGATGAAGAGGACCTTGCGCGTGGCCAGGATGTCGCCGGCTATGGCCTTCTTCTCGCGTAGCGTCGTCGCGTCGCCTGCCGAGGGGACCACGCCCGCGGCGTCCTCGCGTATCCACTTGGACAGTACCTCGCTGCGCTGGAGCGGCGCGAAGGCCTCATTGAAACGGGCCATGTAATCGGTATAGCGCTTCTCGTAGTCGGCCAGGGCCCTGACGGCGTTGCCCTTGAAGGCCTCGATCTCGTCGGCTATCCAGCGCTTCTCGAACTGCTCCGCCGACGAGATCGCGACCGGTACCAGCTTGAGGCGCTCGCCGGCCTTCTTCTCGACGGCCTTGCCGGCGGGCACGGAGACCGGCTCGCCGCCGTCGGTACAGGCGACCGCGCCGTCGGTACAGACGACGAGCACCGAGCCGTTGACCGAGCCGGCTATCGAGAACTGGGTGCCGCGCACACCCATCACCACCGAGTCGGTCTGAACCTGCAGGGTCGGGTTGCCGGACAGCTTGGCCAGCTTGGAACTCAGCTGACCCGCCACCATCTCTATCGTGCTCTTGGCGCCAGCTGCGTCGGGGGTCAGGCGGATGTAAGCGACCGACTTGGACTTGATCGTCAGCGTGCCGCGCATGCCCGTGCTACGGTCGAGCGCAATGACAACGAGGCCGTCGGCGGCGGTCTTGATCATATCGTCGGGCAGCACGTCGTCGCCGATGTTGGCCTCGCCGAGCGACTTGCCGGAGCGGACCACTATAGCGCTACCCTCGACGTAGTCGATGGACCCGAAGGGCGCCGCCTTCTGGGCGAAGGTCTGGGAAACGGCCAGTAGGGCCAGCGCGATTATGGCGATTCTCTTCATATGGACGCTCCTTGGATAACGCGACTCGCGCGGCGGGCTGGCGCCCGCAGGCGACGAGTAGAGTATAACGCGGGAGCGCGGCCTTTTCGAGCGCTGGCCGCGCCCTAGAACTTGATCCCGATGAACCACTTGGGCCAGACGAGGAGGTCGACCCCGAAGGCCGGCACGATATACGGCTCGGCGGAGCCGAAGGCGGAACGGAGCGCGGTCGGCACGGCGCCGGAGGCCGACGGGGCAAAGTCCGCTTTGATGCCGGCATAGGGGCCGAAGCCCTTGCGGTTGCCAAAGCCGAACGAGGCGCGCAGGGAGCCGAACGGCGAGAAGGCCGAGGCGAGCGGTAGCAGAGTCTCCGGGCGCGAGGGGTCGGCGTTCGACAGGGCGCGCATGGCCAGGGCGAGGTCCGCCGTCTCGATGGGCGTCTCGACGCCGAGCTCCACGTCGGCCGTCAGGAACAGTATCCTGAAGCGGTGCCCCAGCGCGACTCCCGTGCTCAGGCCGATCGGCGTGCGCATGAACTCCGTGGCCGGCTGGCCAGCCGAGAACGCCGCGTAGATGAAGGGCGTGCCCGAGCGGTAGGTGGCATAGGCCATGCCGGTGCTGAACTGATAGTCGACCGACAGGTCGTGGATGCCGTTGCCGATGATATTGACGAGTCCTATGGCCACGCCGTCGAGCTCGTCGGCGATGTTGACGAGTCCTATCATGAGCCCCGACGCGCGGTCGGCGACGTTGACGACGCCGGCCACCTGCACGCCGCGTATCTCGTCGGCTATATTGAACAAGCCCGCGGCCTGGACGCCGTTCGCGCTGTCGGCGATGTTGAACATGCCGGCGCTCTGGAAGCCGGCTATGCTGTCGGCGATGTTGAAGACGCCGGCGCCCTGGAAGCCGGCTACGCTGTCGGCGATGTTGAAGACGCCGGCGGCCTGGACGATGCCGACGTCGTCGGCGATGTTGAACACGCCGGAGCCCTGGAAGCCATATACATCGCCGGTCAGGGCGCCGACGGAGGCCAGCGACAGCGAGGTGTCGTAGACGCCGAAGGGTAGCGATAGGCCCGGTACGAAGCCTATCACGGCGGGCGTATAGCGGCGCCGGCGCTCGTCGTCGTCCGTTTCAGCTGAGGGCTTGTCCTCGGCGATATGGATGGTTATGACGGTCGACTGGCCGTCGCCGTCCGTAGTGACGGTTTTGGTTGCCGGGGCCTGAGGCACCGCGATCACCGTGGACTGCTCCATGACGGCGTCCTGGTCGGTAGCCGCCTGGTCGCCTGAGCCAGACGAGGCCGCATACTCTTCGCGGGCTTTCTGGAGGACGTAGTCATCGGCTGAATCCGCATCCTGGGCGGACGCGAGGCCGCATAGGGCGCACAAGGCCGCCGCGGCTACAAAGATACGTTTCATGGTTCTCCCCACTATGGCGAGTGTCGGTTATGCCTCCGTACGGAGCGCATATGATGTACTATACCGCGAAGGCTACGGAAATCAACGATCCTATTGCTCGGCGAAAATTCCTTTTAATAAAAATTGTTGCTCGATGAAATATTGTGTCGTATACTCAGCGGGACCATGAACGTCAACGCTCTCCCTAGGCTTACCATCGCTAACTTACTCGCTGGCGAGCTCGATCGCGGCGTCGCGGAAGGCGTGTTCCGCTGTGGCGTCGTCACGCTGACGGACGGCGGCGAGACCGTCATGGCCGCCTGCGGTCAGGCCAGGCGCATCCTCGATCCGTCGGAATCCTGGGACGCCGTCGCGGCGGACAATCGCTCCGTCTTCGACCTGGCGTCCCTTACCAAGATCGTCGCGACCCTGCCCGTCAGCCTGCTGACGATCCAGTCGGGCCGGATGGCCCTGGACGACCCGGCCTCGCGCTGGTTGCCTGAGCTGGCCGCTGGCGCCGGCGGCTCATGGAACGGCGCTATCACCATACGCTCGCTGCTCGGGCATTTTTCAGGCCTTCCGGCGTGGAGGCCGTATTTCGTGCGCTGCCGGGACCGGGCGGCGTACCTCTCGGCCATCGCGGACGAGGCGGCGTCCTACGCGCCCGGAACGACGGTCGAGTACAGCGACCTCGGCTTCATGCTACTGGCTTGGATACTCGAGCGCGTATGGGACGAGGAGCTGCCCGCCCTGGTCGATCGGCTCGTGCTGAGCCCGCTCGGCATGGGCCTGACAGGCTATCCTGCGGCAGCGCGGCTGCGCTTCGCAGACGCGGCGTTCGTCCCCACGGAGGCCGGCAACGAGTACGAGCGGTCGATGACCCTGGCCTACGCCGAGGGCCGCCCGGTGGTCGGCGGCCCGGCCGGTAGGTATCGAATCGGCGTCGCCGAGCTGGACGGCGTGCCCTGGCGGCGCGGCGTCATCCTCGGCGAGGTTCACGACGGCAACTGCCATTACGGCCTGGGCGGCGTCAGCGGGCACGCCGGCCTGTTCTCCACGGCGGAGGACCTGGTCCGCTTCATGGCCTTCTGGGGCCCCTCAGGTCCGCTCGGCCCGGCCCTGAGGGCGGAGGCCTTCCGTCGCCAGACGCCAGACGGCGCCTCCCCGCGAGGGCTCGGCTGGATACTCGACGGGCCGGCGGCCACGCATACGGGCTTTACCGGTACCATGCTACGATATCGGCCGGGCGACGGCCGCGCGCTTGTCGCGCTGACCAACCGCGTGTATCCGTCCGTCAAGGACGGCATAGGCGCCTGGCGCCAGGCCCTCGTCGCGACGCTGGAGGCGGTATGACCGGCGATGTCGCGATACGGGCCCTGAGGGCGGACGAGGCCGAGCCCTTCCTGGCGCTGCGCAAGGCCGCCGACGCCCAGAGCCGCTACCTGCTCTACGGAGCCGGAGAGCGCAGGACCACGGTCGAGGAGCAGGCTAGGGCTATCGCGGAGCTGCTCGGCTCGGGGAACTCGACCATCCTGGTCGCCGAGGCCGAGGGCCGCGACGGCGCCGGAAGCCTCGTCGGCTACCTGATCGCCAAGGGTGGCGGCGCCGAACGCAATAGGCACGCGGCGGAGATAGTCGTGGCCATACTGGACGCGTATACCGGCAAGGGCATAGGGGCCCGATTGTTCGGGGCGCTCGACGAGTGGGCCCGCGGGGCCGGCGTGACCAGGCTCGGGCTGGGCCTGATGGACGGCAACGTCCGGGCCAGGGCGCTCTACGAAAAGATGGGATTTCGCGAGGAGGGCCGCAGGAAAGCCGCTTTCCTCCTTGAGGGCGGCTTCGTGGATGAGATCCTCATGTACAAGCTGCCAAGCTCTATTTTATAGGAGGATGGAATGAAGAAACGCGTTCTTATCGCCGCGGCGCTCTGCGCCATGGCGCTCTCGCTCACGTTCGGCCAGGCGCCGAAGCGAGGCGGCTTCCTCAGGATGACGCCCGCGAAGCAGGGCGTGCTGGTGCAGAACTTCAATCCCTTCAGCCCGGCCGCCCTCGAGTCAACGGTAGGCTGCTTCTACGAGACGCTGATCTACTTCAACATGGTGGACGGCTCGGCCAATCCCTGGCTCGCCGAGAAGTGGAGTTGGTCCAAGGATCTGAAGACCATAACCTTCACGATCCGCTCAGGCGTCAAGTATAACGACGGTAGCGCCATGACCGTGGACGACGTGCTGTACTCCGCGCTGCTGGGCAAGGACAACAAGGCCCTCGACCTGTCCGGGCTCTGGGCCGAGGGGCTGCAGACGGTCGTCGCCAAGGGCAACGAGGTCAGCTTCACCTTCGCCGAGGTCAACGTGACGACGCTCGAGAAATTCGGCTCGCTCGTCGTCGTGCCCAAGTCCGTATGGTCGAAGGTCGACCCCCTGACCTGGACCGGCAACCTGAACCCCGTCTCCACCGGCCCCTTCATGCTCGAACCGGGCTCCTTCAACGAGCAGTCGTACCGGTTGGTACGGAACCCTCACTACTGGCAGCTGGGCAAGGACAAGAAGCCCCTGCCGTACATAGACGGTATCCAGTATGTGACCACCACCAACGAGCAGGTGGGCTTCAAGCTACTCGCCGGCGAGTACGACTGGGCCGGCTACTCGCTACCGAACATCGACGACTACGTGAAGGCCGATCCCGAGCATAATAAGTACTGGTTCCCCGAGGGCAACCTCGTATTCCTGTACATGAACAACCTGAAGGCCCCGTTCGACAACGTCAATGTCCGCAAGGCCATAGCCGCGGCCATCTCGCAGCGCGACATAACGCGCAAGATGTCGCCCAGCCCGGCCCCCGCGACGATGAGCGCCGTAAAGTCCACCTTCTCCGAGATAGCCAAGGGCGCGATGTCCAAGTACGACATTCGGCGCGACGTGGCCAAGGCTAAGAAGGCCCTCGAGGCGGAAGGCTATAGGCTCAACGCCAAGGGCGTCTACGAGAAGGGCGGCCAGGCCCTCTCGTTCAAGCTGTACGTGCCCACCGGCTGGACCGACTGGATCGGCGCCGCTGAGACCGTGGCCGGCCAGCTCAAGGACATAGGCGTGGAGGCCGTGATCACCCAGGCCGCGTGGCCGGACCCGTACCAGTTCGCGCTCGAGAAAGGCGATTGGGACTTCGCCATCAGCTTCATCTCGGTGGGCTCCACCCCGCACACGCAGTTCACGCGCTGGCTCCACTCCAGCCGCTTCGCGCCGATAGGCGAGAAGGCCATGACCTTCAGCAACATGCGCTACAAGAACGAGGCCGTGGACAAGGCCCTGGATGCGTACCGCTCCGAGCCGAGTCCCGTGAAGCAGAAGCAGTACATGGCCACCGTCGTCGAGCAGTTCATGAAGGACACGCCCTGCGTGCCCCTGTTCTTCAATCCGACCTGGTTCATCTACAGCACTCGCAACTTCACCGGGTTCCCGAGCCCCGAGGATCCGTACGCGTGGCCCATCGTCAACGGTATGCAGAAGACCCCGATCCTGCTCCGCCTGCAGAAGCGCTGAGCTCCCGCTAACGACTGACCGTTCGCCGCCCTTTCCGGAAACCTACCTCCGGCAGAGGGCGGCATTGGAGACCGACCGCGTTGAAATACTTCCTAAGGAAACTGGGGCTGCTCGCCTTTACCCTGTTCGTCTCGGTGTCGCTCAACTTTTTCCTGCCCAGGATGATGCCTGGCGATCCCGCCCGCGCCTTGCTGGACAAGATGGAGAACCTGCAGCCGGAGCAATTGGACACTATACGGGCGGCGTTCGGGCTGGACACCGACGACCCGCTGATAGTCCAGTACGGCCGCTACCTGCGCAACACCCTGCGCGGCGACCTCGGCACCTCGTTCTCGCGCTTCCCGACCCCGGTCTCGGAGGTGATGCGCGTCGCGCTGCCCTGGTCGATAGGGCTGATGGGCATCTGCACCGTGATCAGCTTCTCCGTCGGCACGATCGTCGGCATCGGCGCCGCGTGGCGCCGGGAGACCAAGCTGGCCTCGATCACGGTCGGCTTCTTCTCGTTCGTCAGGAGCTTCCCGTATTTCTGGCTCGGCCTCGTGTTCATCTACTTCTTCGCGTTCAAGGCGAGGATCTTCCCGATCGGTAGCGCCTACGACGTCGAGGCCGCGCGCGGCTCCGCCTCCTGGTGGTTGTCGGTGCTGCGCCACGGCGCCCTACCGGCCATGACCATCGTCGTCAGTTCGCTCGGCGCCTGGATCCTGACCATGCGCAATAATATGATCAACGTGCTGGCCGAGGACTACATCACCGTGGCCATGGCCAAGGGCCTGCCGCTCCAGCGGATCAAGTCCATGTACGCCGCCAAGAACGCCATCCTGCCCTCGGTCACCGGCTTCGCCATGTCGCTCGGCTTCGTCATCGGAGGCGGGCTCGTCACCGAGATGGTTTTCGCCTATCCGGGTATAGGCTACATGCTGTACCAGGCGGTCAACGCCAAGGATTACCCGCTGATGCAGGCCATCTTCCTGTTCATCGCGGTGGCCGTGCTCATAGCCAACTTCGCCGCCGACATTGCGGTCATGATCCTCGACCCGAGGGTGAGGGACGGGGCCAAATGATCAAGGATTTCTTCAAGACCCTCGTTTCGAACACGAAGAGCCTGGTCGGGCTGTGCCTGCTCGGCTTCTTCGTACTGGTGGCGATCCTCGCGCCCGTCATCGCGCCGTATCCGCCGAAGCTCGACCGACTCGAGACGGTCGTGGAGCTCGGCGAGCCGTCCCTGGAGGAGGAGATACTCTCCGAGGACTATCCGAGCGACGCCCGGGACGTCATCGTCTACCGCTCCACCCTGACGCGCGAGTACGAGAAGACCGTCGACTACTTCCCGCTCCGCGCCAAGCCGAGCGCGGCCCATCCGCTCGGCACGAACCACGCCGGCAACGACCTCTTCAGCCAGCTGGTCTGGGGCACGCGCGTGTCGCTGACGATAGGCCTCCTGACCGGCCTGTTCGTCACCGTGCTGTCCCTGACGCTGGCCCTCCTCTCGGGCTACCTGGGCGGCGTCGCGGACGACGTCATCACCTTCGTCACGAACGTGATGCTCGTCATACCCGGCCTGCCGCTGATGATCGTGGTGGCCGCCTACGTGACCATGAAGGGCACGCTGCCGATCGTGCTGATCCTGGGGCTGACCGGCTGGCCGTATCCTACCCGCTTGCTGCGTTCCCAGGTGCTGACCCTGAAGAACCGCGACTTCGTGAGGGTATCCAAGTCGCTCGGCGAGCGCACCTCGTTCGTGGTGTTCAGGGAGATCCTGCCCAACATGATCTCCATAGCGATGGCCGAGTTCTTCGCGACCAGCATGGCCGCCATACTCGGCGAGGCCACGCTGGAGTTCATTGGCCTAGGCAACGTGACCGTGGTCAGCTGGGGCACGATCCTGTTCTGGGCCCAGGCCAACGGCGCCCTGCTGTCCGGGGCCTGGTGGTGGTTCCTGCCGCCCGGGATCTGCATCGCGCTCGTCGGGACGTCGTTCGTCCTGATCAACTTCGCGATCGACGAGATCTCGAACCCGCGATTACGGAAGAGGTAGGTCGATGGGCGATACGATGCTGGAGATACGGAACCTGAGCGCGGGCTACGCGACGGCCAAGGGCTTCGTGCGCGCCGTGGACGACGTGTCCTTCTCGCTCGGGCGGGGCGAATTCCTCGGGGTGGCAGGCGAGTCGGGTTGCGGCAAGTCTACGCTGGCTTACGCGATCATGCGCCTCCTGCGCGACAACGCTCGCATAGAGTCGGGTTCCGCGCTGTTCAAGGGCCGCGACCTGGCGGCCATGACGGCGGCCGAGGTGAACGCTCACCGCTGGACGGACATGGCCATGGTGTTCCAGTCGGCGATGAACGCGCTCAACCCGGTGCTGTCGGTGGGCGAGCAGCTGACCGACGCGGTGCACGCGCACCGCTCCGTGTCCAGGGCGGAGGCGGAGGCCCTGGCGGCGGAGATGCTCGCGCTGGTGGACATCCACGCCGACCGGCTCAAGAGCTACCCGCACCAGCTGTCCGGCGGCATGCGGCAGCGCGTGATGATAGCGATGGCGCTCATCCTCAAGCCGGAGCTGCTCATCATGGACGAGCCGACCACCGCGCTGGACGTGGTCGTCCAGCGTTCCATCATCGAGAAGATCGAGGAACTCAGGCGGCGACTGGGCTTCTCCGTCATCTTCATCACCCACGACCTCTCGCTGCTCGTGGAGATATCGGACTCCCTGGGCATCATGTACGCCGGCCGCATGGTCGAGTACGGACCGGCCGCCGAGCTCTTCAACGATCCGCGCCACCCGTACACGGAGGGCCTGATGAACTCCTTCCCGTCGCTGACCGGCCCGCTACGCCGGATGGACGGTATCGAGGGCCGGACGCCCGACCTGCTGTCCCCGCCGCCGGGCTGCCGCTTCGCTCCCCGTTGCCGCTACGCCAGGCCGACCTGTTCGGCCGGGGACCCCCCGAGGCTGGAGCCGCTCGGCGGCGGCCGGCTGAGCGCCTGCCCGTATCCGAGGCGCGGCGAGGCGTATGGCTGCGCTCCAGCCGCTCCAGCCGCTCCAGAAGGGGGCTCGTTATGAGCGCCGGACTGATCCCCGCGACGAACGCGGCGCCGGAGCGCGCGCCGGCGCTCGAGTTGCGCTCGGTCGTCAAGCATTTCCCGCTACGCTCCCTAGCCGCCTACGGCAAGGCCGTGCACGCGATGGACGACGTCAGCCTGACCCTCGAGGCCGGCGGCTCGCTCGCCCTCGTCGGCGAGTCCGGCTCGGGCAAGACCACGACGGCCAGCGTCATAGCCAGGCTGTACGAGCGCGACTCCGGCGAGCTGATCGTGGCCGGCCTGCCGGCCCGGCCCTTCCGCGGCCGCGCCGAGTCGCTCGCCTACAAGAAGCGAGTCCAGTTGATCTTCCAGGATCCGTTCGGCAGCCTCAACCCGACCCATACGATACGGAGCATCCTGGAGCGGCCCTTCCTGATCCACGGCTTGGCCGACGGCAAGGCCGACCTGGAGGCGCGCCTCTCCGACGCGCTGGAGCAGGTGGGCCTGTCGCCCGCCTCGGAGTACCTGCGGCGCTTCCCGCACGAGCTGTCGGGCGGGCAGCGGCAGCGGGTGAACATCGCGCGCACCTTCGCCGTCGAGCCGTCCATCGTGCTGGCCGACGAGCCGACGAGCATGCTCGACGTGTCCATACGCATGGGCGTTATGAACATGATGCTCGACCTTAAGGAGCGCAAGGGCGTCTCATACCTGTACATAACCCACGACCTGGCCGGCGCGCGCTATATGTGCGGCTCCATCGCGGTGATGTACGCGGGCATGATCATGGAGATGGGGCCCACCGACGAGGTCATCCGGGACGCCGTGCACCCCTACGTACGGTTGCTCAAGTCAGCCTCGCCCTCTCCGGAGGCCGGCCTGGTCCGGACCCCGCTCGACGCAGGGGGCGAGATACCGTCGCTGATAGACCCGCCGCCCGGATGCCGCTTCCATCCGCGCTGCCCCTACGCCGAGCCGCGCTGCCGCGAGTCGGTGCCCGGGCTGGCCGACCTGGGCGGCGGGCGCAGGGTGCGTTGCGTACTGGCCCTGCGCTAGGACCGGAGGGCCTCGACCGGGGCGTCATCGTTCCAGGCCCGAGCGAAGGCGAGCAGCTCCGGCCAGAACGCGGCGAAGCCTGAGCGAACGGGACGGTCCAGCTCGACGAGTAGCCGCACGCAGCTGCCCAGGTCGGGGCGGCCGCTCATCTTCTCGGACAGCATGGCCAGGGTCTCGCCGATGCCGTCGAGCCTGGCGTAGGCTGACAGCCACGCCCCCGACTCCAGGAAGCGAAAGATGGAGGCGAAGCCCGGATTATGGTACTCGGCCGCCCGGCCGACCCTGGCGTAGGCCTCGCCGCAGAACGGCTCGAGATCCATGCCGCAGAGCTGACGGCCCCAGCGTTCCCACTCGGAGGCGAGCGCGTGGTCCCAGAACACGTCGAGGAGTATACCGGCAGTGAAGCGCGGCGCGCCGGCCGCGGCGATGGAGCGGCGCAGCTCGACGAAGGCAGGGTGGGCGTCGGTGAACGCGTCGACGGCGCGGTGCTGGAGTATGCCGCGACGTATGCCCGGCGGAAAGACGGCCAGATCCTGCCCGGGGAAGTAGTCGGCCATCAGCGCGCCAGTACATTCCTGCCCCTCGGTGTCGGGGAGGGTAGCCCAGGCGAGCAGTACGTGCGCGAGCAGGTTCACAGATGGCCTCCGATCCGGCCATCATAGCCGCCGACCCGGGCCGGCGGCAAGCCTGGCGGCCGACGCCGGACGGCTCGCCCCGACGTTCGCGTACAGCGGCCGCGGACTAGCGTCAGCGATCGTAGCGGAAAGCCCACAGCAGAGCGCTGGAAGCGCTCGGCTGTGGGCTTGCAGCGGAGAGCGCGGCCCCCTCCTCCGTAACCGGAGGAGGGGGAGACGCCCGGATCGATGGTTACAGGCGCTTCCTGACCACCTCGAGGACCTCGGGCAGATCCATGCCGATCTCCTTGAGGTGCTCGGGCGTCGGGGTGCCCTGGGGCGTCCAGCCGCGGCGCTTGAAGACGGCGTCGATCAGCGAGTCGTACTGCTTCTG
>JAKQKE010000219.1 GCA_029560805.1 Spirochaetota bacterium | reverse complement strand
GCCGAGCGTAGCGCCCGACGGCCGGCTGAACGGAGACGAGAGACGCTCTAGCCCAGGAACGACAGCATGACGCCTGCCGCTACCGCGCTTCCGATGACGCCAGCCACGTTCGGGCCCATGGCGTGCATGAGGAGGTAGTTGTCGGGGTTCTCGCGCTGCCCCACAACCTGGGAGACGCGGGCGGCCATCGGCACGGCCGAGACACCGGCCGAACCGATCAGCGGGTTGACTTTGCCCTTTGTCCAGGCGCACATGAGCTTACCGAACAGGACGCCGCTGGCGGTGCCGCAGGAAAACGCGAACAGGCCGAGGGCGATGATCATCAGGGTCTGCGGCTGCAGGAAACGCGTGGCATTCGCCGTCGCTCCTACCGAGACGCCGAGGAAGATCGTCAGGATATTCATGAGCGCGTTCTGCGCGGTATCTGACAGCCTGGCGGTTACTCCCGACTCCCTGAACAGGTTGCCGAGCATAAGGGCGCCGAGGAGCGGTACGGCCGAAGGCAGGATGAGCCCGATGAAGATGGTCACCGCAATCGGGAACACGATCTTCTCGGTCTTGGTCACTTCGCGCAGCTGCTCCATCTTGATCTGGCGCTCGCGCTTGGTGGTCAGAGCCTTCATGATCGGCGGCTGGATGAGCGGCACGAGGGCCATATACGAGTAGGCGGCTATCGCTATAGGCCCGAGCAGCTCTGGCTTGAGCTTACTGGTCAGATAGATCGCCGTCGGGCCGTCCGCGCCGCCGATGATGCCGATGCTCGCCGCGGCCTTGAGGTCGAAGCCGAGCGACGGGAAGGCCTTGCCCAGGTAGAACGCCAGCACGAACGGTATGAAGATGCCGATCTGCGCGGCGGCTCCGAGGAGCAGGCTCTTGGGGTTCGCGATGAGCGGGCCGAAGTCCGTCATCGCTCCGACTCCCAGGAAGATGAGCGGCGGGTATATGCCGAACTTGACGCCGTAGTACAGGTAGTAGATGAGGCCGCCCGGCTGCGCGCCATCGGCCGGCGTGAAGACGCCGCCGAAAGGCAGGTTCGACAGTAGCATGCCGAAGGCTATCGGTACGAGTAGAAGCGGCTCGAACTTCCTAGCAATACCCATGTACAGGAGCACGCACGAGATCACGATCATGATGAGCTCCCCGGGTATGAACCCGAAGACCATCATCTGGCTGTTCGCGAAGCCGGCGTACCCGGATGTCTGGAAGAACTCCAGTATATTCTGCCACATACGCTATTCCCTTCGCCCCGGGTCAGGCGAGGTCGACCATCGGGTCTCCTGTGTTGACGGTCGAGCCGGCCTGGACGCGGATGCCGGCGACGACGCCGTCGGCGGGGGCGCTGATCTCGTTCTCCATCTTCATGGCCTCGAGGATCAGGAGCACGTCGCCGCGCTTTACGGCCTGGCCCGCGGCCACCTTGATGGACAGCACGGTACCGGGCATCGGAGCCTTAACGGTAGTCGCGCCTGCAGGCGCGGGAGCGGCGGGGGCCGCGGCGGGAACCGGGGCTACGGGAGCGGCCGCCGCGGGCGCCTGGGCGACCGGGGCCGCGTACGAAGCGGAAGCGCCGAGCTCCTCGACGCCGACGTCGTAGGACTGACCGTTGACCGTAACCTTATATTTCTTGACCATGACTGACTCCTTTGTTTCGTAGTGCCGCGCCTCAAGCGCGATCGATATGGCCCCACGCGGGGGTATTGAAGCCCGAGCGCTCAATGGACGCGATCCTGAGCGCGGAGACCGGCACGCCGCTCGCGGCCGAGACCGCGGCGACGATGGCCGCCACAACGGCTCCGTCCAGGCCTCGAGCGGCGGCCTGAGCCGACGCTACCTGGACCGGAGCGGCTTGAGCCGCTGGCTTCGGCGCGGCCTTCGGCTCGCGCACGAAGATCGCCTTGAACACGCTGACCATAACGACGAGGGCGAAGAGGCACAGGAACACCGTGCCTATGCCCACGACGACTATGGTCCACATCTGCCCCGCTGTCTCGGTGACTGCTACGGTATCCATAGCGTCCCCTTTACAGCGGCATGTTGGCGTGCTTCTTGGCGGGGCGCTTCTCGCGCTTGCCTAGGAGCATCGTCAGGGCCGAGGCGAGCCTAGCCCTCGTGGCGGACGGGTCGATCACGTCGTCGACGTAGCCGCGCGCGGCCGCCTTGTACGGATTGGCGAAGTTGTCCTTGTATTCCTGGATCTTGTCCTTGCGCGCCGCGGCGGGGTCGGTCGCCTCTTCGATGTCCTTCTTGAAGATGATGTTGGCGGCGCCCTCAGGGCCCATCACTGCGATCTCGGCGCTCGGCCAGGCGAAGACCTGGTCGGCCCCGAGGTGGCGCGAGCACATGGCGATGTACGCGCCGCCGTAGGCCTTGCGCACGATCACGGTGATCTTCGGCACGGTCGCCTCGGAGTAGGCGTACAGGAGC
>JAKQKE010000131.1 GCA_029560805.1 Spirochaetota bacterium | reverse complement strand
TTGACGACAGCGTCGGCCGCGAGCTTGCCGGTCAGGATCGATATCGGCAGCCCCGACGGGCTGAAGGTCCATTGGCCGGCCTGGTACACGCCAGGTATCGGCGTGCGTATGGATCGCGTCACCTTCGGCAGGTCGTTCACGGCCGGCATCGTCGGGTTCGTGAAGGCCCAGCCGGTGATCGCTCCGTCGGTGTTGCCGGTCTCGCGCCGTATGGTCACCGGGGTCGAGGCGGTCCGCTCGATCACGGAGGCTCGCAAGCCGGGATAGGCCCCGCGGTCGAGTATGTCGACGATGCGAGCCGAACAGAATTCCTTGTACTCGTCGTACCAGCGCCGTTCCTCCGCGCGCTTGGCTAGGTCGTAGTCCATCAGCGTGCTGACGATCAGGCCCGCCTTGCCCTCGGGCGCCAGCGTGGGGTCCCTGAGGACCGGTATCGATATCTCGTAGGTGGTACGCTCGAGATAGTCTCCGAGCCAGGCCAGCAGGGCTTCCTTATCGGGATCCTCCCCGGCCGCGACGTCGTCTTGGGCGACGTCGACCTCGTTCTTGGCTTCGAGGGGCCAAGGTCCGAGCGACGACAGGCCCTCGCCGCGCGGCGTGTAGAAGAAGTGAGCGCTCGACACGGACGAGAAGAACACGGGCGGCAGGTCGGCGGCGACGTACAGCGTGAAGATCGAGTCCCCGCCGCGCGCCGACGCGAGCTCGGCCGCCTTGGCCTCGACGCGCCTGGCGACGCCCCGGTCGGCTAGCGGAGAGCCTAGCGCCAGCCGGTACAGGAGCCGCGAGTCGGCTGCCCAGACGAGCCTGCGGTAGCCGTACTCGCTCCCGGACGCGTCGGTGACGACCCGACGGGCCGCGTCGAGGCCGGCGACCTCGACGCCGGTCATCACCGAGCCGCCTCGGTCGCGTATATACGACTCGAGGGCCTCGGGTAACCGGCCGGTGCCGCCCCTGGGGTAGCGATAGTCGAGGTACAGGCTGAAGTACGACAGGGCGAAGTAGGCCGGCGTCTTCTTGAAGAAGTGCTGGCCAATCATATCGGCCAACTCGCGGCTGCCGGTCAGGGCCGCCAACCGCTCGTCCACCGGCATGCGCAGCCTGGCCACCTTGGGCATGGTCGTCATATACTTGAGCATCCAAGGCAGGATGACCTTGAGTACGTAGCCCGGATCGTCCTTCAGATCGAGGAACAAGGGGTTGTCGATGCCGTAGAGGACGGCCATGTAATCCATCACCCTGGCCACCTCGTCGACTATCGCGTCGACCTCGGAGACAATCCCGGGGAAACGGCGGCGCAGCAAGGCCCGGTATTCGTCGAGACCGGCCTCGGGCGATAGCCTGAGTACGTCGTCGCCGAAGCCTATCGACACGGGGCTCTGCAGGAACTCCAGCTCGACGCCGAGCTGCCTGAGCATCGGGAACACGATGCCCGAGTTCTCGACGGCGCGTATGCCGCCGTCGAAGGTGAACCCGTTCCGTTCGAACGAATCGACGAGGCCGCCGGTCTTGCCTCGCTTCTCGAGCAAGGCTACCGATTTGCCCGCTTTACAGAGATAGGCGGCGGCGGTCAGCCCCGCCATGCCTGCGCCGACCACGACGGCATCGTACTCCATGGTTCTTCCTGACGTTTCAGTATAGAGGAAAGCCTATCAAACTATTACCTCGGGTCGGCGGCTTGTCAATCTCGATTTGATCGCCCGGCCATGTTACTATACGTGATCGCTTGCACATGAACTCGCTCGTGTATAGAATTCGACCCCAATACGGAGACTAGCCACCATGCCGAACCGAACGAACTCCTTGTCGCTACCGCCGGTCATAGCGGTTGACGAGGGTACCTGCGTCAATTGCCATATGTGTATCGCCGTCTGCCCGGTCAAGTACTGTATCGACGGCTCGGGCGACAAGGTAACGATAAACCCCGATCTGTGCATCGGCTGCGGTAGCTGCGTCAAGGTCTGTACGCAGAAGGCGCGCGTCATCATCGACGATGCTGCCAGGTTCGTCGAGGCCCTCGGCCGTGGCGAGAAGCTCGTCGCGGTAGTCGCGCCGGCCATAGCCGCGAGCTACCCGGGCGAACACCGCCGCTTCCTCGGCTGGCTCAAGGGCCTCGGCGTATCGGCCTGCTTCGACGTCAGCTTCGGCGCCGAGCTGACCGTCCGCTCCTACCTGCGCCATATCGAGGCGGCGCGGCCCGAGCTCGTCATCGCCCAGCCGTGCCCGGCCATCGTCAACTACATCGAGATCTACAGACCCGAGCTACTCGGCTACCTTGCCCCGGCCGATAGCCCGATGCTCCATACCATCAAGATGATACGGGAGTACTATCCGGCCTATCGCGACCACAAGATACTCGTCGTCTCGCCCTGCGCGGCCAAGAAGCGCGAATTCGAGGAGACCGGCGCCGGCGACTACAACGTGACGCTCAGGTCGCTCGACGATATGCTCAAGCAGCGCAAGGTCGACCTATCGCGGCAGCCGGAGGCCGAGTTCGAGAATAGCCCGGCCGAGCGCGCCGTCCTGTTCTCGACCCCGGGAGGGCTCCTGCGAACGGTCGAGCGCGACCTACCGGATGTGCGCGCCGTGGCCAGGAAGATCGAGGGGCCGGAGCTGGTCTATCCCTACCTCGATACGCTACCCGAAGCGCTCGGAAAGGGCGTCAACCCACTTCTCGTCGATTGCCTCAATTGCGAGTACGGCTGTAACGCCGGTCCGGGAACGCTGAACCAGGACCTGGCTCCCGACGTGATCGAGTGGGCTGTCGAACGCCGCGCGAAGGAGGGCCGCGTTGCCTACGCCGGCACGAGGGGCGACGATCGCGTCGCGCGCAGGCGTGTCGAGAAGGCCCTGTCGCGCTACTGGAAGCCCGGCCTGTACGCGAGGACCTACGTCGACCGGTCAGCCAGCTATGCCCTCCGTATACCGACGAACGCCGAGCTCGAGGCCCTGTACGCCGATATGCTCAAGAAAGGCGCCGAGGATCTGCTGAACTGCGCGGCTTGCGGTTACAAGTCGTGCCGGGGCATGGCCATCGCCATCCATAACGGCCTCAATAAGAAGGAAAACTGCCACCTGTTCAAACAGCGGGTGATCGAGCGGGAGCAACGCATCGTGGACGAGGCGTCGGTGCGGCTCCACGAGGAGATCCAGCGCATGCTCGAGGACGTGCGTGCGATCTCGGGAGAGCTGTCGTCGCTCCATAGCCGATCCGAGGCCCAGTTCGAGGCTATCCAGGCCTCGTCGACCGCGGTGCGGGAGATGGTCGACACGCTGTCGAGCGACTCGGGCATAGCCTCCGGTAAGCGCACTCAGATCATGGCGCTCGCCGGCGCCGCCGAGGACGGGGAGAGCGGCATGCGCTCGACCATGGAGACGATACGCCAGACCGCGGCCGAGGTGTCGGGCATCGGCTCGATGATGGATGTGATCCAGGACGTGGCCGACACGACCAACCTGCTCGCTATGAACGCCGCTATCCAGGCGGCCAGGGCCGGAACCGCCGGCAAGGGCTTCGCCGTGGTCGCCGGCGAGATACGGAGGCTCGCGGAGGCCACTAAGAGCCAAGCCGACGGGATAGGCGCGTCGCTCGGCTCGATCATCGAGCAGATAGCCTCCTCCGACGACCTGATACTCCGGACCGAGGCGAGCATGCAGGCGATGTCGCGTGACGTCAGCGTGATGGCCGAGGAGATGTCCGGCCTGATCGACTCCTTCTCAGGGCTGTCGTCGGGCGGCGCCACGGTGATGGCCGGCATCGACGAGCTCAAGACGGCCACCGGCGAGGTCAGGAGCATCTACGCCAACATCTCGGTCGAGCTCGAGCGGCTCTTCTCGAGGATAGGCGCCATCGCGTCGATCTCGGAACGGACCCAAGCGACCATCTCGGCCATGTCGCGCTGACCGACGGCCCGTCCGACCCCCTCGCGCCCGGCCATTGACGACCGGCCGGTCGCCCTCCTATAACGGACGCATGAAACGCGACCTGAGCTCCGGCAGCGTGCTCGGCAACCTTCTGGCCATGTCCGTACCGACCATGTTCGGCATGCTCGGCCAGACCCTGTACGACGTCATCGACATGATCTGGATAGGCCGCATCTCCGGCGAGGCCGTCGCCGGCGTGGCGCTGTTCAGCTCCATCTTCTGGCTCGTCGAGATACTCAACGAGATCGTGGGCGTGTCGTCGGTCGCGATGATCACCCAGAGCTACGGCTCGGGCGACCTGGCGCGGACCGGCCGCATCATCGAGCAGACCATCGTCTTCAAGGCGCTCATGGCGATCATCGCCGCGCTCGCTCTCAACCTGGTCCTCGAGCCGCTGATCCGCTTCTTCTCCGACGATCCGGAGGTGCTCAGGAGCGCGCTCGAGTACGGCCGCGTGCGCATCTACTTCCTGCCGGTCTTCTTCGCCACCTATAGCTGCTTCACGGCGCTCCGCTGCACCGGAGACCCGGCCAGCCAGATGTGGATCATGCTCGGCGCCTCGGTGCTCAATACCGTGCTCGACCCGATCCTGATGTTCGAGACGGTGCCCGGCCTGGGCTGGAGGGGCTGCGGGCTCGGCGTGTTCGGGGCCGGCCTCGCGACGGTCATATCGATCTGCCTGGCCTTCGCTGTGGGCTTCGGGCTACTCGCCCGCGGCCGCGGCGGGGTCAGGCTGACGCCGGCCGGCCTGTTCAGGCTCGACCCCGCGATAGACCGTAAGCTCCTGACGATAGGCCTCCCGAGCGGCGGGGAGATGCTCGCCAGGCAGGCTGCCGGGCTCGTCACGACCAAATTCGTCGCGGCCTACGGCACGGCGGCTATCGCGGCGCTCGGCATCGGCAACCGTCTCGGGGGGCTCGTGTTCATGCCGCTGTTCGGGTTGATGTCGGGCGGCGGCACCATCGTCGGGCAGAACCTGGGCGCCGAGAACGTCGAGCGGGCCGAGAAGACCGCTAAGGCGGCCTCGCTGTTCGGGGGGCTCCTGATCACCGCGCTGATGGGCCTGGCGATCGCCTTCCCGCGGCCGGTGATGGCCGTGTTCGTCGACTCCGCGGAGACGATAGAGGCGGGCGTGTCGATGATACGGCTGATGGGCTCGTCGTTCATCATCGTCAGCTACGCCATCGCCCTCGGCTGCTCGTTCTCCGGGGCCGGCTACAACCTGCCTTTCCTCGTCTCGTCCCTGGCCGGGAGATGGGGCGCGCAGATACCGTTCCTGGCGCTGTCGGTCTACGTGCTACCGAGGCTCGGGCTCGAGCTGGGCATCGCCGGCATCTGGGCCAGCTTCCTCGTGTCGGACGCGGTGGAGGCCGTCATCCTGTTCGCGTACTATCGGCGCGGCGACTGGAAGCGTGTCCGGGTCTGGGGCAAAGACGATGCTCGGGCATAGGATGCTGGTCAACGGCCGGCTCGCCCCGACCGAGGAAGGCCGCTTCGGGCTTGACGACGCGGACGCGATGTACGGCTATGGCTGCTACGAGACGCTCAAGGTCCGCGACGGGCTCCTATACTTCGCCGCGTTCCACGAGGAGCGGCTACTCCGATCGGCGGCCATCCTCGGCATAGCTCATGGGCTACGGGCCGGCGAGCTCGTCCGGTGCCTCGGCGAGCTCGTGGCCGCCGAGCGTATCGGCGACTGCAACGTCAGGGTGATCATGATAGGCCGTTCGGGGCGGGCGGCCGAC
>JAKQKE010000170.1 GCA_029560805.1 Spirochaetota bacterium | reverse complement strand
CGACATAGCCGTAGAAGGCGCGGGCCAGGTGCTACGGTTTACGAAGCGAGCGACAGCCAGCAAGCCATTGATAAACAAGGCAGGAACAGAGGCCAGAGCATGAAACAGGCCGACATAAGGGCGAGAGTCTACGAAGCCAGGGAGGGGGGGTCGAATCTTTGGCACCCTCAAACATAGACCAAGCATGTGTCTTCAATTTTTTCGCGCGGCCAAAATGCGGGGGCGTCTGATGGCAGGTCGACCCCGCGTGCCGATAGACAAGGCCTCACCCCGGACGGTCAGGAGAAACAAGGGCCTCACGAATCCAGAATCGCTCGTGGTAACCAAACCCGTTACCCCGCCGGCATGGCTGAACACGAAGGCTGGTCGGGAGTGCTTCCACGATATGCAGGTCCCGCTGATTCAGGCAGGAATACTGCAGACGCTGGACATCCCGAATCTGTCGCTGATGGCTCAATTTTGGTCTGACTATATCGAGGCGCGCGACATCATCCGGGCCGACAAGGCGAATATAGCTGAGTACGTGAAGGCGTGCGGCCGTGACGATTTGTTCGCGTTCATGATGGAGTCGCTCAGACAGTACCAGGCGCTGCTCGCCAAGTTCGCCGGATCTCCGATCGACCGAACCAAGATCGTTACCAGAGCACCGAAAAAGAAGTCTGGCGTCGAGGATATCTTCGACGGGGGTGCTAAATGATAGCACCCTGGGACAAGTACGTCGCTGACATTCGCGCCGGCAGGATCATGTCGTGCCGCAAGACCAAGCTCGCCGTGGATCGTCACGTCGGAGACATGAAGCGCGCTAAGACCGCCGATTTCCCCTATGTGTTCAAGCCTCAGGAGGTCCGCAAGGTCTTAAAGTTTTTCGAGTTTGTGAAGACTGCCGAAGGCCAATTCGCAGGCAGGCCGGTCGAGCTACTACCCTGGCAGATATTCGTTCTTGCCATGCTGTTCGGCTGGCGCCGCAAGGACAACGGGCTTCGCCGTTTCCGCGATGCGTTCATCATCTGCGGCAAGAAGTCAGGCAAGTCGTTCTTCATGGCCGCGCTCGCGCTGTATATGCAGCTCGAAGAGCCAAGCTCTCAGGTCTTCTCAATCTCCAACGCCAAGGAGCAGGCTTCACTGTCGTACCGGTACGCCGCCGACATCGTTAAGAATTCCGAAGACCTCCGGAAGATATTCACTCCGTACAAGTCGCAGATCGAATCGAATCTCAACGGCCGGGGTGGAGTCTACAAGGCCCTGGCCGCTGACGCGACGACGGCGGATGGCAAGAACGCCAGCTTCCTCATTTGCGACGAGTACGCCTTCGCGCCAAGTGCCAAACTCCTGCAGGCGCTCAAGAGCGGGATGATCATGCGCAGGCAGCCGCTGTCGGTCGTTATCACCACTGCAGGCGGGTCCAAGTCGGGGCCGTGCTATGAGTCGTACCAGTACGTCGACAAGCTCCTCACGCGGACCATCGAAAACGAAACGTACTTTGCCTGTGTGTGGGAGCTGGACCCGGGCGACGACTGGCGCGACCTGTCCGTCTACCCGAAGGCCATGCCGTCTCTTGGCGTAACTGTGACCGTCGACACCATGCGGGAAAAGATCGCGCTGGCCGAGGCGATCTACGACGAAGAGATCGAGCTGCGCACCAAGCTCCTGGGCGAGTGGGTAGATGCTGGCGGAAAGGCGTGGATCGAGTCGGCGATATGGGCACGCAACACCAGGTCGTTCGACCCAGCCGACCTTGCAGGGAAGACCTGCGCGATAGGCGTCGACCTCTCACGCAACCGCGACCTCACCGCTGTATCGCTGTACTTCCCGCCCGACGATGACTACGACAAGTACCGTGCCATCCAATGGGCATTCATTCCGGAAGCGGCGCTCCGTCGCAAGCAGCAGGATGAGCACGTGCAGTTCGCACGATGGGTCGAGCAGGGCCATGTCATCGCGACACCCGGCGACTACGTCGATTACGACTATGTCGTCGCCAAGATCGTGGAAGCCGGAGAAAGGTACGACGTCCGCGCCGTCATGTTCGACCCCGCACTAGCGCAGTTCGTGGACAAGCGCCTTATCGACGAAGGCTTTGTCACTGTCCAAGTTCGCCAGGGCATCGCTCATTTCTCCCCGCTGGCCAAGGCGTGGGAGCGGGATGTCATGCGCGGCGCCATCGCTGACCCAAACCCCGTCATGGCTTGGTGTGTAAGCAATGCCGAGATCAAACCGGATGTCAACGGGAACATCAAGCCCCTTGGTGATCACCGATCAAGAAAGATAGACCTCGTCGTCTCGTCAATCATGGCGCACCACGGGCTGTCTATCGAGCTGGACGACGAGTCGTCCGTGTACGAAGAGAGGGGGCTTCTCACGATATGAGCAAGCTGAACGCGATGCAGCGCCTGGCACTCAGGATAGTCAACCGCCTCGACCGCTCAGAGCTGTCGGAGCTCCTGCTCGGATCACCGAGCGCGAGCGGCAAGACGGTAAGCCACGAGAGCGCCCTGGCCGTCTCTACGGTCTTCGCCTGCGTGCGCATCCTCTCGGAGACGATAGGCTCCCTGCCCATCCACGTCTACAAGCGGCTCGCCGGTGGCGGCAAGGAGCGAGCCTACGCGCATCCGCTCTACGACGTCCTGGCCACCAAGCCGAACGCTTGGCAGACCTCGATGGAGTGGCGCGAGCAGATGGTCGAGCACCTCGCGCTCCGGGGTAACTACTACGCCGCGATCCTCCGCCACGGCGACGACTACGTCGACGATATCATCCCCTTCCACCCCGACCGCGTGAAGGTCAACCAGCTTCCCGACTACTCGCTCGTCTACGAAGTCGAGCGAGCTAACGGGAATCGCCTCGTCCTGCTCCAGAAAGACATGCTGCACATCCGTGCGATGCCGGGCAAGGACGGGATTACGGGCCGCTCGGTGATCGGCTACCAGAAGGACGTGATCGGCTCGGCCATGGCGACGCAGGAATACTCCGGCCGGCTATTCAGGAACGACGCGACGCCCGGCGTCGTCATCAAGTACCCGAAGCGACTCGACGACGCGGCGGTCAAGCGCCTCCGCGACGGCTGGAACGACACGTACTCGGGATCCGCGAACGCCAGGAAGACCGCGATCCTCGAGGACGGCGCCGACATTGCCAAGCTGTCGATGAGCGCCGAGGAGTCGCAGTTCATCGAGACTCGGCGGCTACAACGATCCGACATCGCCGGGATCTTCCGTGTGCCGCTCATGCTTCTGCAGGCAGATCAGTCGACGACGACGTATGCGAGCGCAGAGCAGTTCATGCTTTCTTTCATGATCCACACGATCCGGCCGTGGCTCGTGCGCATCGAGCAGTCGCTGCACCGGCAGCTGTTTACCGCGCAGAAGACGTACATGCCGGAATTCAACCCCGAGGGCATGCTCCGCGGCGACATCGCCACGCGGTACAAGGCTTACGCGACGGGCCGCCAGTGGGGCTGGCTGTCGGCGAACGACATCCGCGACCGCGAGAACATGAACCCGATCGAGGGCGGCGACCTCTACCTGACGCCGTCGAACATGGATCGCGTCGACGATGACGACGAGAAGGAGAAGAAGAATGCGTAGCAAGTGGTTCGCGATGCAGGCGCTCGCCGACACTGCCGAGATATCCATCTTCGACGAGATCGGCGGCTGGGGCATAACGGTCGCCGACTTCAAGGACGCCTTCGACCTAGTCCGGGACAAGAAGGCGATCACCGTGTACATCAACTCCCCGGGCGGCGACGTGACGACCGGGATGGCCCTCTACAACCTGCTGGCGCACGAGCGCAGCAAGATCACCGTCGAGGTCCTCGGCATCGCCGCCTCGATCGCGTCGGTCGTCGCGCTGGCCGGTAAAGAGCTCGTCATGGACGAGGGCTCGTACTACATGATCCACAACCCGTGGTCCGTGGCCTGGGGCGAGGCGGACGAGCTCAGGAAAACGGCCGACGTCCTCGACAAGATGCGCGGCGAGCTGATCAACCTGTACGCGGCCCGCTCGGGTCTCGACGCGGACGAGATCGGCCAGATGATGGACGACGAGACCTGGATGACCGCTGACGAAGCGGTCGAGAAGGGCTTCGCGTCGAGGGTACACAAGACGGTCAAGGCCGCGGCGCTCGCGAGCTTCGACCTCTCTAAGATCGGGTTCCAGCACCCGCCGAAGGCGCTCGCGCCTAAGCCCCGGGCGCTCGAGATACAGACCATCCGCGACTACGAGGGGTTCCTGCGGGATGCGGGATTCTCTCGGGCCGAGGCCGAAGCGCTGGCCTCGGGCGGCTACAAGACCCTCCGGCGGGATGCCGGCGCGTCGCGAGCTGGAGTCGACAGCATCGTCGCGGCCCTGCATGGGGTCGCTCAGTCCATGCAATAAGGAGACCCGTATGGATCCCGAACTGAAGAAAGCGCTGGACGAGCTCCAGTCGTCCTGGGCGAGCTACAAGAAGGCGAACGACGAGCGGCTCGCGGCCCTCGAGAAGGGCCAGGGCGTCGCCGAGATCGAGGCGAAGCTCGCGCGGATCGACGCCGACGTGGCCAAGAACCAGAAGATCGTCGACGACTTCTCGGCCCTGCAGGCGCAGGTCAACCGCATGAACCTCGGCACGGCCGGCGGCGACGTCGGCGGCAAGTCGGCGGCCCTCAAGGAGTTCAACGCCTGGGCCCACGACAAGGACGCCGGCCAGGTCTTCAAGGCCTCGGCCACCGAGGGCGCGAACACCGGCGGCGGCTTCATGGTCGTCCCGGAGCTCGAGGCCGGCATCGACCGCGTCTCGATGAACCAGTGCGTCATGCGCCAGCTCGCCGACGTCAAGACCGTCGGTACCAGCGAGGCGCAGCTCATGGTCAACAAGGGCGGCTCCGGCGGTGGCTGGGCCGACGAGATCGGCACCAGGTCCGAAACCAGCACCCCGAGCCTCGACCGGATCTCCATCCCGATCCGCGACATGTACGCGAACCCGCTCGCGTCGCAGGACCTGATCGACGACGCGGCCTTCGACGTGGCCGCCTGGCTCGAGGACGAGGCCGGCATCGTATTCGCCGAGCTCGAGGGCGAGGCCTTCATCTCCGGTGCGCTCCCGACGCGGCCGCGCGGTATCCTCTCGTACCCCACCGTAGCCGACGCTTCCTACGCCTGGGGCAAGGTCGGGTACATCGCTTCCGGCAAGGCCGGCGCCTGGGCGGACTCGAACCCCGCCAACGCGATCATCAGCCTGCAGGGCGCGCTCAAGGGCGCCTACCAGAACGGCGCGTCGTTCATCATGAACGCGGCCGTCATGAGCGACGTCCGCAAGTTCCAGACCTCCTACGGTTACCTCTGGCAGCCGTCGTTCCAGGCCGGGACCCCGCAGACCCTGCTCGGCAAGCCCGTGTACATCGACGACAATATGCCGGCCATCGCGGCCGACGCCTACTCCATCGCCTACGGCGACTGGAAGCGCGCGTACGCGATCCGCGACCGCCAGGGCATCAAGGTACTCAGGGACCCGTACTCGAAGAAGGGCTTCGTGGAGTTCTACACCACGAAGCGCGTTGGCGGCGGCGTCCGCAACTTCGAGGCGTACAAGGTCATGAAGTTCGCCGCGAGCTGATCGTCGGCTGAATAACCGGCGGAGGGTCTCGTGGCCCTCCGCGCAACTTGCAAAGGAGCAAGGACATGAAAGACCTGCACTCGCAGATAGACATCGTCGAGCTAATCCCGGCCGCGACCTACGCCGCCGACAACACGCCGGCGGCGGTGGATCTCCTGGGCTTCGAGTCCGCGGAGATCGCTCTGGCCATCGGCGCCGGTGGCATCACGTTCACGAGCACGAACAAGATCGAGTTCGTGCTGACCCACTCGGACGACGACAGCACGTACACGAACGTGACCGCGGACGACCTCCTGGGCGTCGCTTCGGTATCGAGCGGCATCGTGAAGAGCCTCGTCGCGAAGCACGAAACGGCGGACGTGACGCGGTTCGGCTACAGGGGCGGCAAGCGCTACCTCAAGCTGCTGGCCGACTTCTCGGGCACCCACGGCACCGGCACGCCGATCGGCGCTGTCGTGGTCAAGGGCCACCCGCACCAGGCCACGGCCTAAGCAATCGGGACCCGGGAGTGGTGAGCCTCCCGGGTCATAGCGGCATCGGAGGGAGATAGATATGGCGGTCGGAGAACACGCACTAACCTCGTGGAAAACCGCGGTCAGCATGTTCGGATACCTCGATGACGAGCAGACGCTGGTCGAGAAGCTCATCGACCAGGCGACGGCGCGGATGGAGCTGTACACGAAGCGCAAGCTCGCCGCCCGCGACTATGACGCCGTGCAGCTCGACGGAACCGGCCGCGACTACCTCTTGCTCCCCGAGTACCCCGTGAATTCCATCGAATCGGTGAACCTCGATAGCTCGCGTACGTTCGGCGACGCGACGCTCCTCGACTCCAGCGACTACATCATCGACAGCGAGGCCGGCATCATCAGGCTGTTCTCTGGCGTGTTCCCGGGATGCCGAGGCGCGGTTCTCGTCTCGTACAACGCCGGATTCGCGAGCACGAGCCAGCTCTACCCGATGCTCGAGGGCGGCTGCCTCGAGACCGTCCACTGGCTCAAGACCAGGTACGCCGGCGGGATCGGGAAGCGCACCGAGACGAACGCCGACGGCATGAGCGTCGGGTACGAGATCGACTTGCCGGTCAACGTCCGCTCCATGCTCGACGAGATCATGAGGCGCGACCGATGAACCTGCAGGTGGTCGTCCATGGCGGCGTCGAGGCGAAGCTCGAGCAGTACGCGCTCCACGCCCCGAAGTACCTCGACCGGGTGTTGCGGCTCGTCGGATCGCAGTACCGGGCCATGCTCAAGAAGAACTACTTGTCGGGGCAGATGATCGGCCGCCAGACCGGCGACCTCTACCGGTCGATCTACGTGTCGAAGGTGAAGTCGAAGAAGCATGTCTACCGCGTAGGGTCGAAGGCGGTCAAGTCGAAGCAGGACTTCGGCGGCGTCGCCATCGTGCGCACCTCCGATGCGACGCGGCTCGCGAATATCTACGAGCACGCCGGCGGCTACTCGATCCAGCCGAAGACCAAGAAGGCGCTCATGTTTGTGACACCCGACGGGCAGATCGTCTTCACGAAGCGCGTGTCCGGCCAGGCCCGGCCGTTCATGTCGGCGAGCTCCCGCGCGTTCAACTGGTCGCAGGCGTTCTCGACGGCGACCGACAAGGTCGTGACCGACGAGTTCGCCAAGCTCGGGATCAAGGTGACGCCATGACGAAATCTACGATCGAGCGGATGGTCGTCGGGCTCAAGACCTGGCTCGCGACGAACTACCCGGGCTACGTAACGCGGGCCAACACGGGAACCACGGGAGTGCAGGCACCGGCCATACGGGCCTTCGACGTGTCTGACGTGCTTACCCCTGGCCGTTTCCCGCAGCTCATTGTTAGCGCGGGGCCGGTGTCTATCGAGGCGACCGGCCCTCAGGTGCAGATGGTAACCGTGGCATGCAACGTGGACATCGGCGTCCAGGCCGCCAACCCGGCGGCACGGGAGACGATGCTCGCTCGCTATATGGATGCACTCGTCGACGCGATCGGGGAGAACGAAACGATCGGCGGGCTGGTGCTGTCGTCCTCGCTCGACGAGCTCGACAAGGATGCGATCCCGGCAGACGGGCGCGGCTTCGTGGTCGCGACTATTCGGCTGTCGGATGAAGTTACGACGTAAGGAGGCTTGAAATGCCTAGCACGAATGCAGTCAAGATCACCGCGGGCAAAGAGACCACGGTAGGCACGGCGGCCACGAGGACGGCAGTGCTCCCCATTTCGGAGCCTGGATCGCTCGACCGCAAGATCGAGAGCGCGGCTGATCCGATCATCATCGGCCGGAACATGCTCGCGGGAGAGTACGCCGTACGCGGCAACGTGGGCGGAGGCGTACCTATCACGCCGCGCGCCTGCGCCGGCATGGGGCTCATCCTCAAGTCGGCGCTCGGCGGCGAGCTGGACTCGCCCCCGCAGGCGATCGGCGCGATCCGGATCAAGTACACCGGCGCGTCGGCGTCGTGCAAGATCGAGCTGAGCAGCTCGGCGGATACGATCACGTCGAAGATCGGCGCGCTCGGAGCGGAGACCGTGGATTCGGCGTTCGGCACCGCCGGCGTCATCAAGCTGACGGCCTCCGGGAACGACACGATCGCGGAGCTCGTGGCCCTCATCGACGGCTACGCCGACTACTCCTGCGAGCTGGTATTCGGTACCGGCACCGCGACTATCGATTCGGTCATTACCACCGCGAGCATGCAGGCCAAGGGTAAGGACGCCTTTGTCGTGCTGACCGGGACGTCCGGCGTGTACGCGCACCGCTTCCAGCCCGACGAGACCTACACCAACGGCGAGCCGACGCCGCGGCCGTCGCTGACGGTCCAGCTCGACGGGTTCGGCAGTAACTACGTGCAGGCCGGCCACGTCGTCAACGAGCTGTCGCTGTCCGGGGCGCTCAAGGACTTCCTGAAGGGCGACGTCACCTTCATGGGCATGACCGAGACGGACGGGGCCTCCGCGAGTTCGGTGACCATGGAGGACGCGGCGCCCCTCAACTTCGCCGACGCGCTGACCGTCATCGACGGTACTGACTATGTATACGTGCGCGACATGTCGCTCAAGATCGCGAACGCTCATCGCGACGATGGCTATGCGCAGGGTTCGATCGACCGTGCCTACCATCAGCGCGGGACGTTCTCGTGCGACGGCGAGCTGACGATACGGCTGGACGCCACGGCTCTGGCCATCCGCGCGAAGGTGCTGTCCGGCGCTCGGGGTTCGTTGCTCTTCGTGTTCAAGGGCAAGGCGCTCGGCTCCGCCGGTGCCTATGAGTGCATGGTCATCGAGGTGCCGTACGCCAGGTTCTCGTCAGCGGACAGGTCGGCGAACTCCGGCCAGTTCGACATGAAGGTGGCCTGGAAGGCGCTCTCGCCGCTCGGCACGCAGTACGACGCGCCCCTGACGGTGTGGCTCTTCACCGACGACGCGGCGGTGTACTGATGGCCAAGGTCAACTGGAAGACCGCGTCGAACCGCCGCGTGATCGGCGACTGGGTCGAGGTCAAGAGCCTCGAGGGGATCGGGGCTCGCGTCAAGCCGCGGAAGTATAGCCAGGCCGGCGCGGACGAGATCAACGCGTGGGCGGTTCAGCGTCAGGCAAAGATGAAGCGCGAGTCGGTCCGGGCGCTCGTGGACAAGAAGGAGGACGCCAACCTCCGCGACGACGCGGTGCTAGACGTTCTCGCGTCAGGCGACCCCGAGCTCTTCAAGCAGGCGCACTACATGAGCCTGATCCTCAAGTACGGCGTCGCCGAGTACGAGTTCGGCGACGAGACCGGGACGCCCGACGACGCTTGGATCGAGGCGGTGCTCGACGACGTGGTACTGACTGGCGAGATCCTGTCGATCGTGCAGGAGTTCAACCGCCCTTTAGCACCGTCGACGTCCGGCACATCCGAGACGTCACCGAGTGGACCTTCGGAGGCGTAGCGTACCGAGAAGACGCGGAGCCGTTCCCCGACGGGGACGAGCCGTACGAGATGCAGGAGGCGTGGCGGCCATGGGTAGTCGAGTGCGTCGACATGATGGACGGCAAGGGCACGCAGCGCCATTGGAAGTACGCGGGCGGGTACGCGGATCAACCCGCGGTCGACCTGGTGATCTACCGAATCATCCGGTCGCGGTGGGTTGAGATGGTGAACGACAAGATCAGGGCGGAGGCGCAGGCGTGAGTACGGTATCGGTCGAGATAAAAGGCAAGGAAGACGTCTCAACCGCCGCGAAAAAAGCGGCAACCGGCCTTCGCGAGGTCGGCACGAGCGCCACGAGCCTGGCCTCGTCGTTCGCCCCTGTCGCCGTTGCGGGGGCCGCGGTCATCAGGGCGATCCGCGAGATCGCACAGACCGTGGACGAGTGCGTCGTCGCGTTCGCCGAGAACGAGCGGGCGTCGCTCGCGTTCAATGCCGCGCTCGGCCAGTCGTCGAGCATCTCCGTCGCGGCCGCCGGTGCGCTTACCGCGTTCGCGAACGAGGTCGCGGCCATGACCGGCGAGACCGGCGCGTCGATCCAGTCGATGGAGACGCTCCTCATCACGAGCGGCCGCACCGAGACCGAGGTGCGCAAACTCATCTCCGCGGCCGTCGACATGAGCGCGGCCACGGGCAAGGACCTGCGCTCGGCCGTCGAGCAGCTCAACAAGACCTTCGGCGGGACCGCGGGCGAACTCGGCGAGATCATCCCGGAGATGAAAACCCTCACGAAAGAGCAGCTCCTCGCCGGCGACGCTGTCGACCTCATCGCCGGGAAGTACGAGGGCCTCGGGGCAGCGCTCGCCGACTCGGTCGACGTCGGGATCAAGAACTACAAGAACGCCGTGGTCGACCTCAAGGCAGAGCTCGGCGGACTGATCAGCCTGGGGCTATCCCCTCTTCGCGAGTGGCTCACGGTTATCGTGCGCCAGTGGGGAGAAGCCGCCGGGGCCGCCCGGAACTATGCCTCCGCTCAAGCGAAAGTGAAGGGCGGCGTCGCGTACGAGGCCATGTCCGAGGCCGAGCTCGTCGAGCTGAACAAGAAGGTCCAGGAGAAAATAGGCGCAGCGAAAATTGGGCTAGAAGTCACGACCGAAGGCACCGGCGCATATAAGCGTTTCGAGAAGCAACTCGAGGAACTTTTCTCCGATCAGGCTAAAATCGTCTCCGCGTTGCGGTCCTTCTCTGTTGACCGTGCATACTCGGACTATGCTCCGGGCGCCGCGCCAGCGATCCCCTCGGTTGCGCCAGGCGGCTCCAGCGGCGGCTCGGCGGCTCCGGCCGCGGTTGTCGACGCTGTGGTGCTCGGCATCGAGACGGCGTTCCAGGGGTGGAACTTCGAGGGC
>JAKQKE010000169.1 GCA_029560805.1 Spirochaetota bacterium | reverse complement strand
GATGGCATCGAGGAAGTAGCGTTCCTGTGGAGTGAGGTCGAGGCTCGGGACGGCGAAGTTCGGGAGCCGTTGAGCGTAGCCTTCGAGAATGCGATAGGTCTTCTCCGTGGATAGGTCGCGGCGTTCATCGACAAGGGGAAGGCCTAGATCGGTCAAGGCTTCCAACATTCGGAATGCCGAGCGACGGGAGATACCGAGCCGGGACATGAGGGTCTTGATCGTGGTGCCGCCCGGTGCGGCGAGGAGTGAGACTGCCTGTATGAGCTTCGTCAGATTCGCGTAAGGATTCGGCATCTCGGACTCCATGGTGATACGGCTGCGCCAGGGCAACCGTGAAGAAGAGGATACAGGTAGACCGTGCCGAAACCTGGCACGGTCTGGGTTAATGGATTGCGGTGGAGAGAGGCTCGATAAAGGCTCAGTAGGCGTGTAGAAGGCCTGTAGCGAGTACTTTGGATTGGGTTCCTGTAGCTTTTCTTGCTGAAGGGCTAATGGGGTATCGAGGATACAAGAATGAAGAATGGCCCCGGGCGGGCCGGGGCCATTGGGTTAGTCATCAGACGGAAGCATGATCGTGATGACGGGCTCACCGGAGTCGCCGGGGCCGCAGACGGCCAGAAGGTTGACGGAGACTGGTGTGGCGTCGGAAGCCTGCGCGAAAAGGACGGTAAAGGACAGGCGGTCCGTCGCAGAAGCCGACTTGATGGCGTAGCGAAGGACGGACAGCGTGTCCCAAAGGCGGCCTTCGAACGAAAGACCGGCCTTGACAAGGTCGAGCGGCGGCATCAGGTAGCCGTGGTAGAGGGTGTCGCTGACGGCCACGGGTAGTTTGAAGCCTGCCTCGTGGGCAAGCTCGGAGACATCGACGAGGACGCCATCAGCGAGGGCTTGGGCCCGGCTATATGAGTAAATGATATCAGGCATCACGAGGCGGCGTCCTCAGCATAGGCTTGGGCTTCCGGGGAATAGGACCGCTTGATCTCTACGTGCTCGACTACGATTACGACAGGGGTCATGGCATCGAGCGAAGAGTCGATGCCGAGGCGGCCGACGAGGCGGACGGAGGTGCCGACGTGGAGTGTGTCGCGAACGACTGCGGCGAGGCGACCGTAGGCAATGGCCGGCATGGCCGGAACGTCGGAGCCGGCGTCTAGAAGGAAGCGGGCGGCGGCCGGGCGATCGTTGGCGGGCTCGGTGTAGAGCGGCGAAGAGGTAACGGAGCCTTCAATCAAGAGACTATTTAGCAGACGCATGGGGTGTCCTTTCAGGCCTGGGCGGCCGGGCGGAGATAAAGCTCGTCGTGGCCCAACTGGGCTTCGACGCCGGGGATGGCTTCGCCTTCGGTGAAGATCAAGGAGCGGACGGCGGTCTTCGAGATGTCTTCGCGGACGATGACAGCTTCTGGGTGATTGGCCTTGAGGTAGCCGAGGGCTGTAGGAGCATCGAGAATGTCGACTCGGTCCGGGAGCTTGCGTAGCTGGGCGGTGGCCGTCGGTAGGAGGACGGAGCGGGAGCGGCGCTGCTTGGCGACTTCGGCTTCGACCCAGGGCTTAAGGAGCGAGGACAGGTACTCGATGGAGTCGATGTCGGCGGCGTTGGCGTCGGAGAGCCAAGCGTCGATGCGGGCCTTGTAGGAGCGGGCGAGCTCGGACCGTTGGGCCGTGCGGGCCTGGGCTTCGAGGATGCGCGAGGCTACCCAACTGGCTTTGGAAAGTGAGTCGACCGTGAAGGGTTCGGCGGCCGGGGCCTCCGCGCTGGGGATGGTGAAGTCGAAAAGGACGTTGGAGAGCGACGGCAGAGAGCCGGGCTCTGCGGTGTCGACGAGCGCGAGCGGGGCGGTAGGGAGAGCATCAACGATGGTGGCGAGCATTGGAACCTCCTTGAGAAGATTGGGATGTGAGGATGCGGCCGGGATCGAGCCTGCCCATGAGGTCGGCAATGGCCTTATTATGTAATTAGCAGCTGACGGCCGGACTGTGTACGCGATATGCACGGTGTCCGGGGCCACCGCATTTGAGGGAAGACTGGTGGCATGCTGGCGGGCTCGATCCGGGCAATAGAGCGCCAAGAGCGGGGAAGTTAAAAGTAGCAGGCGGATCGCGATAGTAGCAGTAGGAGCATCAGAAAGGCGATTGCGCAGCTCAGTGGAGCGCTGAGCGTAGGATCTGTAGAACTTCTAACGTCAAGGCTTGTGTAGCTAATATAGATATGTGGATCTTTGACGACCAATATCGTCTAGATACTATCGAGCTGGGGGTCCTCGCAATCGAAAATCACGGGACAGGGATCCTCAAGCGAGAAAACCTATAGGGAAAATGCATACTACGAACACACAAAAGTCTGGCCAAAGACGTGATCTTGAAAATCACGCGTATAGTTGCTTTTGGCGCATTATCGAACTTAGGCCGCATATAACATCGTATCCCGCATGACATAATAACGGCACTATGTAAATTCGCACGATAAAATACGATTTATTTGCACTTTTGCCCGGGTCCACTCTACTTATATATGTAGAGCACTTCGAACTTTCCCCTGCCCTGCCACCTATTAACGTACAAGCACGCATCATCAGCCTTACTCGTTACTCCAAAGCGTTGATCAGTGAACTCGCGAGCACTGGTCGGCAGCTGGGGCGTATCGACAGTGGCAGGGTAACGAAGTCTCCAGGAAACCAACACAGGATAACGACTCAAAGGAGAAACCATGAACAGGGAAGATGCTGTCTACTGCGTCCTGTTGAACCAGGAGGAACGTGAAACGGTGATCTTTGAACTTGAGGTCATCTGCCGGTCGATCAAAGTTGACCATGAAGTCGAGTGGCTACAAAAAGGAGATGAGCGACCTGCCGAGGGCACTACAGCGGCTGAGCCAAGTCCAGCCTACCGCGTTGACGACTGTGATAACGACGAGGCTGACGACGACGAGGAAGAGTACGAGGACTTCATCATGTTCATGAGCTCGTCGATTGGGTCGAAACTCGCAGCGTACAAGCTGGACACTCGTTTCGGTCTTCTATTCCTCGACTGGTACGAGACCAGTTGGCTGATCGACCATCTCCAGATCGCGCTCGACGCATACGCCATGGAGAATGAGGCTTCGAAGGAATCCAACGCCAATAGCCTACAAATGCAAAGCCTACCCACTGGTATTTCGGCAGATGTGTACTTCGCAAGCAACGTGGCTTCGGTGAGGGCGAAGCTGGTCGAAGCCTTCGCGCAGGGAACGTGATCGCGCGCCCATCGCCATCCCGCAGCTGAATATGAAGAACGCTGCGGGACGGCGATAGCCAGCGATCATACAGAGGCGGAGCGGGTAAGCAGGCCGCGTTCGACGAGGGACGTAAAGCCGTTCCGACTCGTGATGATGTGGTCGAGGAGCGGGATATTGAGGAGCTCCCCCGCATCGCGAAGGCGATTTGATAAAGTTATATCTTCATCACTTACTGTTTCGTGATGTCCGCTGGGATGATTGTGAGAGACCACGATACAGCTGGCCATATCCGTGATGGGACCGACGAAGACTTCCCGTGGGGCGACCAGACAACGCGACACAAGGCCGACTGTTACGATCCTTATTCGGATGATTTCATGGGCGCCGTTGAGGCTAGCCACAATGAAACGTTCGGTCTTGGCTCGGGCATAACGTGCGAAGGCCTTATAAGCGTCGGCAGGGCAACCAATCTTGTAGGTCGGGGCCTGGCGCTCGCTGATGATCTGGTAGGTCATAGGTTCTCCTTGTGAGTGGGGCTCCTATGCAAGTAGAGAGAATGATGCAAAAGCAGAAGGCGATCGCGCGCCAATTTAAGGTCGCCTTTATGTGTTAAGGAGGAGCAAATGAAGATAGAGGAAGTATACCCAGACCTCGAAGTGGAAGATGCAGCATTCAGGCCGATCAAGGCGAACGAGCAGGTCTTCGCCCAGGCGATGAACCAGTTGCATTGCGATATGGCGAATGGGCTCGTCGCACTCGAAGGCATCAAGTGCGCCTTTGATTGCGGCTTCGCGCCGGTGCTCAGTTTTAAGGCTCTACGTAAGCAGCAAGAACGGCTCGAGGAGATCAAGTGGGGAAGCATACCCGGCGCACGTTCGATCCGTGAGTATCCGGGGGCAATCAGAAAGGGGAAAAACCTGGTGCTCGACATAGAAGCCAGGACCTTCGAGCAAAAGAAACAGGAGATGGAAGCCAGGTTGATCCGGGACTTGGGCGGGGATACATCGCACGGCTTTCCCCGGAACTTTAATGAGTATCTAAGGACGCAGCGCCTCAGGTTGAGTGACGGGACGGTAGTTACGGTAACCGAGGGGAGGAATGCGGCCCGTGCAGCGGAGGGACTTCGGGCCTATCCCCTACTCTTCAAGACCGTCGCTGGGGAAGGCCCGAGATTCGACGCCCTCGAGAAACTGGCGTTCTTGAAAGCTCTGGTTGAAGCCGACGCGAAGGAGCGCGGACAGAGGGCCGAAGAGCTTGCTCTAGATTCCGCCTATGCCGAGGAACTACGGGTGTTGATACAGCGCTCCGACCAGAAAGCCTTGAGGACGCACGCCGGAAGGAAGGTGGTGCCCCGGGAGTCGGTGGAACCAGAGCATGTGGCGGAATCGAAAACCAGTAGCCGGAAGAGCAAAAAGAACCTGACCGTAGGGTCAGAGGGAGAACTCATACTCTGTGGAAGAGTTATCGTGAGCTCAGCTGAGCGCCGTTGGCTCGACGCGGTGCCATCGAGGAAAGGGCAATTCAGAGCAATACTCCACGAAGTACTTCGTACGCATGGCCTCGTGCTAGGGACCGGGCAAGAAGAAAAGGACGCGCTACTTGGGCAGGAAACAGTCGCGGAACACGTCGCACAAGAACTGGATCGGTACTTCAAGAGCATTGGGGGTCGTAACTACACAATGGATGAGGAGGTGGGAGATGGCAATTGAGGTCGTCCAAGAATTCGATTATCTGACGGCGTTCGACAATCTCGGGAAGAAGGCGACAGGACCGATGCTGTTCATCGAACAACTCGACTGGAAGGTCGAAGGAATGCCGAAGAGCATGGTCGTTATTGGTGGATTCTCTGGTTCCCTGAAGACGACGTATGCCTTGAACCTGGCCTATAACAACGCGGTTGTGCTCAGGTATTCAAGCTGCTTTATTTCATTGGAGATGGAGCCTGAGCAGCTAATGCTTCGTCTGGCGGTGCGTCATGCCCAGCATCCTAAATTTAGAAAATATGCTCAGAGCATCACAGTGAAGAGTGTTCTCAGGAACACTTGGTCTCAAGATGAGCGCGACTTCATGGAGCAGATAGTGGTACCCGATCTCCAGAGGAGTCCACAGTATGGACGTATATGTGTCGTCGGTTCTAGCGACATCCAGTACAACGGTCCCAACATTGTAGCCATGCTCCTTGAGTTTGAACGTCAGGCGGTAGCCTCCGGTGAGCCAGAAAGCCGACACACTATCGATCTACTCATCATTGATTACATACAACTGCTAGCTAAAAAGGCTGGCTTCGTGATTGGAACCGTGCGGGATCCTTATCGGTTCACCGGAGAGGTTATGACCACTCTCCAGGAAATTTCTAGAAACTATGCAGGAGGGCGCGGGCTGACTGTCGTAGCCCTATCACAACTAAACCGGGCTTCATATACCGCCGCCAAGGATCGGATTCGGAACGCGAGGATTCCCGCTGAGCGTTATGACAATCTCTATGATGCGACCTCATTCGCAGAATCGAGCGCGATCATGAGCGATGCGGATGTCGCGGTAGCCCTGTACTGCGACGACGAGCTCAAAAAACAGAAGGATGTACGGATTCAGCTTCTCAAGAACAGAAATGGAGAAAGTGACGAAAAGGGCTTCAATGCCCTGGCAATGCCGGAAGTTGTTTATGTGGGTGACAGGCAGAATGACACGGCTGACGACGATTACCTGGCGGAACTACTAGGGGATGTGCTTGCGTACTAGGAGGCAGACATGAAGTGCGAGAAATGCAACGGCCGTGGCTTCACGGTAAACGAGGATGGGAAGTTCCGAATCTGCATCTGTACCCTACGCGAGAGGCACAAGGCCTATCTGGAGCCTATGAAGGCTTTCCTGTCCCCATATGCGAAGAGCGCGACTCCGGCGGAGTTGCGGGATGGCCCTCATGCGCTCGTGAAGACTGATGCGGCAATACTTGGGCTCATGAAGACGATGGTGAAGAGTTGGTACCCCGAGCCGTATGTGACCACTACGATGGAAGCCTGCAACGAGGCGGGATTCCAGCGGCACCCGGAGTTCCATTCGGTAAGCGAGCTCGCGGGGAGTAGCGGGGCCTTCGTGCTCGACCTTAGCTTCATGAACAAGATGCGGGCGCGGAATACCGGGCTAAAGGAAGGCGACTCGATGTACCTCGTGGAGTTCGTGCATGAGGTGGTGGCCGGGCGGAAAGGCAAGCTGGCGATCATCCTGGATCCCCGGGTGGGGACATTCCTGACGGCCTACGCCGATGTCTGCGATGGGTTCGCGGAGCTAGGAATCGAGTACTTCGACGGAAGGGGATATCGCCAATTCCATCGAATAGATGATGGTAGCGTAGGAGGCAATCATGACTTGCCACTCTGAGGTAAAAGACTTCCTAACCATGTTCAAGCCAAGACGGGATGCCTACGTCCAGAAGGACAAGTTCGGCAATCTCCAGACGATTTATCACCCCCTAAGCGATGCGGTGATCGATCGACACATGCGCGGAGTTGGTGAGCGTGTGATCTCGTTCTTCAGTACGGGAGAGCGACGGAACTATCTCGGTGTCGATATCGACGACCATCTGATGGGCGGTTGGATAGGCTCAAGCCCGACGCAGGAACTCGAGGAAAAATACCGAGCGGTGGTGGCCGAGATTGGAAAAGCACCGAGCGCGGCTTTCGCAAGTCCTAGAGGCATCCATGCTTTCTGGTTCTTAGACCTTAGGGTGCCGAATGAGATCATCGTCCTGGCGCTGGAGGAGCGCCTGGAGGTGAAGCTCGGGGCGGAGATCTTGCCGCGGCCGAGAGAAGCCGTGAGCATCCCGAGGCCGGATGAGTACCTCGACGGCAATCTGGCCCGGGCCGGATTCCCCGGGTATGCGGCCCTCCCGCGCTATCCAGCTCTGGAGGTCCTGGGGGAGGAAGCCCGGCCGGAGAAGATCCGGGCGAGGCTCAAGGCGACGAAGAGGCTGAGCACGGCCCCGGCGAGAGGTAAGGACCCGGTGAAGAATATCGAGGAGGCGGAGACGAGGGTCCTGCCCCTCGAGAACAACGCGACCAACGAGGCCTACTGTCGGCTGGTGGTGATCTACAAGGCCAATGGGCTCAGCGTGGACCAGGCCTTCGAGCGGTTCCGGGATCTCGTCGCGAGGAGCCCGGGCTACCGTGGGGCCCTGCTGCTCGGACTGCGGGACCGGATCGAGGCCTCGTACCGAAGCATGAGGGGGACCACGGCGCTGGACATGGAGGCCCTCGCGGTGCTGAGGCGGGAGCCGGTAGTCACGATGGCCCTGGAGTTCGCGGTGGAGGCGGCCGGGCTTGAAAGGCAGACGAGAAGCCGGATGGCTTTCGAGGAGTTCCTGCTGAATATCCTGGCCTGGACGCGAAGCCTTGATCGAGTGTTCGCCGACCGGGAGCGGGCCGCGTACTGGGAGTACCTGTACCCAGGATCAAGAAGGTTCCACCGGGAGGGGTACTACCCTCTGTCCCACGGGATCTTGAAGAAGTGGAACTCGCACTATGATCGCTGGATGGAAATCCTCAAGGGGCTGGGCATCCTGGTCGAGTCCCCCTACGGGTATTCATCGACCGCGCATCGATCGAAGTACTATGCCATCCAGCTATTGTCCTGCAGAATCGAGCATGGGCCGGCCTCAGGCCGTGGTGGATCGGAGGATTAGCTGCGCGGGTGCATGGCGGAGTGAGATACATATATAGCGAGGTAGGTCTATCTCTACTAGATCCTCCCTTCTGTTAATATGTATCTCTCTTGCTGAAAGAGCGAGGTTAACGCCGCCGCGACCTCAGCCATGTATCAAGCTCATCCTTCACGAACACCAGCTTCTCTCCAGCTTTATAGCAGGGTACGGTCTTATCGTGGTAGAGCGTTGATGTTGAGAGTCGGGTGTACCGAGCAGCTTCCTCGATGTCAAAGTATCCCGAGATCGGGAATGGTATCTCGGGTGCAGCGCTTGTCTTGGAGGATGAGTCTGAATCAGCCTTCGGGATATCGCTGACCTCCTCGACTTGATTCCTCGCCTCGTCGGCTAAGAGCTCGAGTCGGTTCATGAGGACGGTGATCTCGGCGTGGTACTGCCAGTAGGCATCGGGATCAGGCGTCTCCCCGGCTTGCATGAGGCCAAGGAAGAGCACTGTCGCCTCGTCGCGGAGTTGGCTAAGCTTTCGGAAACCCTGGGCGAGGTGGCCGAGCTTGGTGGACGGCTTTTTTGCGCTAGCCGCAGCTCGGATTGCTCTGTCTGCAAGCTTCTTCGGATCTTCTCTAGTCGTATCGGCCCCGAACGCCGAGGTGATCTTCTGGAAGACCATCGCCTTCTGTTCGGTACTCATCGCCTCATACTGACGTACGCGTCTTTCCTCGTCGGTCTCGATATGATCCTTCATCGCGTCTTCCTTCTCACGAGGCTATTGTACCGCATCCTTGCCGGCCTCGGGGCGTTGATCCTTCGGCTTGGTCACGCTGAGCGCCTCACGCGCCTTATCGAGCATCTCGTCAGTATCGTGGTCAGAGTAACCCATAAAGGCTTGAGCGCTCCGATGACGGGTAATCCGCGCGGCGTCACGCGGGCCGATGGCTTCGGCGAGACGAGTGGCCGCGCCGTGGCGGCCCGAATGGAGGACGAGGCGGCGGGCCTGTTGGCTGCCGGGCTTGGGCGGACGCCCTTCCTTAGAAGCCTGGCTGTCGTCCTCAATGCCGATGAGGGCGAGGGCGCGGTGGAAGCCGCGGCGCAAGGTCACCTCGGCGGCGGGAACGCCCCGTTCGGCGTTGTAGATGACGAAGTCCTCGGAGGCCGCGCGGCCGAGGCTCAGGGCCACCTCACGAAGCTTCAGGAGCACGGTCTCGAGTTCCTTGGCAATGGGGACGATACCATAGCTCTCGCGCTTGGGTGCCTTGAGCCCGTCGGCGTCGGTGAAGTTCTCCTCGATGGAGATGAGCTTCTTCTCGAAGTCGACGCATCGCCAGCGCAAGGCGCGGATCTCGCCTCGTCGCATGGCGGCGAGCTCCGAAAGGAGGACGACGGCCTTCATGCGCACGTCGATGGGGGCGGTGCCCTCGTGCTTGTTGTCCTTGCCTTTGAGGCGGGGACGGGGCGTCACGCTGTCCACGGTGGGGAGGGCGACGATCCGGGCCACCTCGGCGCGGCTCAGGATGCCGCGCTTCTTGTGGTGCTCCTTGGGGCGGACGATGGCGGCCATGGTGAAGCTCTCGTCGAGCAGGTTGCGCTTGTTCGCCCAGGACAAGGGCGTGCGGAGGGCGGACATCGCGTCGACGATGACGTTGGCCGACACGCCCTCGCGCTTCAGGTGATGCATCCATTGCTCGATGAGGTAGAGGCTCGCCTCGCGGAGGGGCGTCCGCTTGAAGGGCTGGTAGCCGGCCGCATGCTTGATGATGTAGCGGCTCTGGTTCTGGATGTAGTAGGCCGCGAGGGGCTTCTCGGCGTCCTCTCGGTCGCGGAGGTAGTCCGAGGCTCCGGGCGTCCAGAACCAGGTGAAGAAGGCGGCGAGGTCCATGTTCCGGAGGCGCTCTGCGGCCTCGAAGCCATCCTGGTCCTTGGCGGCCTTGGCGCGGGCGAGCTTCTCGAGGGGGAGCTGGGCGAGCAGCTTCCCCGCCGCGACGAGGGCCTTGGCCTCTTCCGCTTCGCCCGTGGAGCGGTCGGCGAGGACAAGGGTTTTGCCCTTCTCGAAGAAGCGGGCGTAGTAAAGCTGGCCCTTCGGAAGACTGCGCAGGTAGAGCTTGAAGGTGAAACGGTCGGCGGCGAGTGGTGATTGTCTTGCCATACAAAAACCCCCGGTCAGTCGCACTGTTAAGTTACAGTGCACTTTCCAGGGGTCATTGTATAGCTAATTTCTTTTGGAGAATAGGGGATTCGAACCCCTGACCTATAGATTGCGAACCTATCGCTCTACCAACTGAGCTAATTCCCCGTTAAGCGAATGCGACTATAGCGAAAACAAGGCGTTTAATCAAGTGCCGATACGCTATCATTATGGTTAGGAACGAGTCCTGGAAGGAGCTTCGTATGAGAAGAGCCGGCATTGCCCTATCGTGCTTCCTCGCGCTCGGAGTCGCGGCATGGGCGGACGGTACGCGCTACGTATACGAGATCAGGGCGCTCGGGAGCGCCGGGACCGACCCGTGGTCGATGAACATGGCCGTAGCGGCGGAGGCGGCGCGGGCGTACGCGCCAGTATCGTTCAAGAGGACCGGGACGGCGGTCTCGTTCGCGATGGACACGGAGCTGTCGCTGTCGCTCGGACCGGAGTCGGAGCTGGAACGCTCAGCGGAGCGGGTGTTGGTACGGCGCGCTGTGACGATCCGAGGCGAGCGGGTGCTACCCAAGGCGCGGAAGAAGGCCAGGATACGGTTCAGCTTGTCCGACCTGATGGCCGAGGACGGCAAGGCGGCCCGTTCCCCGCTCGAGTACGCCTTGGCGAAGGCCGTCGAGGCGTCGCGCTACGCGAGCGGCAGGGCCTGGGTTGTCTCCGCGGAGTACGACGGCGCGGGGCGCTTCATGGTCGTCGTGGCGCTGACCGACCGCTAAAGCCGCGCGCTGAGACTATAATCGTCCGCGCCAATATACTATATTGGGTTGAGTATATTCATTGACGGAGGTGGGCGATGCCAGGTATTTCGTGCTCATGGCGCGGCGATATGTCCTTCTCGACCGTGGTGAACGGACACGAGATCATCATAGACGCGGACGCAGAATTCGGCGGCAAGGATTCGGGGCCGAGGCCCAAGCCATTGATCCTGGCGGCCCTGGCCGGCTGCTCGGGCATGGACGTCGTGTCGATCCTCAAGAAGATGCGCGAGCCCATAAGCTGGTTCAACGTGCGCGTCGAGGCCGACCAGTCCGACGAGCAACCCAAGACCTATACGAGCATGAGGATTATCTACGAGTTCAAGGCCTCGGACGGTCTCAAGGACGAGAACGTGCGCAAGGCGGTGGACCTCTCGCTCGAGCGCTACTGCGGCGTGGCCGCCCTGCTCAAGAAGGCCGTACCGCTCGGTAGCGAGATAGCGTATCTCTAGGCCCGCCAGGGGCGGCGGCCGCACGGCCGCCGCTTTTTAACCGGGATATCGTCGTCCTGAGGCGATAGGCTGACGATTCATCCACGATCGCCTCGATTTCTACGTTGCAGTATCGGCGATCTCGACTCATAGTAGTACCGAGGACGCCATGATAGACAAAGCTAGGTACAGGCCGCGCGCCCCCCGTTGGTTCAACCGGGTGCTGCGGCATACATTCGGGCTCTTCCTGAAGCATCGGTTCAGGATCCGCGCCGTCGGCTCGGGGCTGTTCAAGACCGTCAAGCCGCCGTACGTGATCGTGCCGACCCATCAGGGCACGCTCGACCCGTTCATGGTCGGCTATTTCGTGCCGGAGCCCGTCTATTGGGTAACGAGCGACGGCAATATGCGCTCGTCGATCATGAAGCTGCTCCTGGGCATGGTCGGATCCATCCCGAAGTCCAAGGCCATCCCCGATATGGAGACGATAGGCTGGATCATGGACGTGATCCGCAAGCGCGGCGGCGTCGTCGGCATCTTCGCCGAGGGCCAGGCCAGCTGGAACGGGCATACGCAGGAGATCATCCCGTCAACCGCCAAGCTCCTCAAGCTGCTCAAGGTGCCGGTGATCGCGGCGGTGCTCAAGGGCGCCTATTTCAGCCAACCGCGCTGGTCGTGGAACAAGCGGCCCGGCGATATGGAGATCGAGTTCAAGCTGGTGATGGATGGCGACGAGGCCAAGGCCAGCACCACGGAACGCATCCACGAGGCCCTGGTCGAGGCTATGGAGTTCGACGAGGAGGAATGGCGGGCCGACCATCCGGCGCGGCACCGCGGGAACGGCAGGGCCAGGCACCTGGAGCTGGCGCTATTCATGTGCCCGGTCTGCGGGAAGGCGGGCTCGATGAGGAGCCACGTCAACCGGCTGTACTGCCGGTCATGCGGCCACGTCGTCAGGCTTTCGCGTAGCTATGCGTTCACTCCGGTAGGCGAATGCGAGCCCAGGTTCAGGACCATACGCGAATGGGACGCCTGGCAGGCGTCCGCCTTCGAGTCGGCGCTCAGGGGAGCGGCCTCAGGCGAGCCTATCTTCTCCGACGGCGGGGTGATGCTGCTACGTGGGTATCGCATGAACCCGCTCAGGAGGATCAGGACCGGCGTGATGATACTCTATCGCGACCGTATCGAGCTGGCGACCCTGCTCGGCGAGCGGCTCGCCTTCCCTATCGCCGATATCGAGGGCGCCGGCGTGCTCAAACAGCAACTGTTCGAGTTCTATATAGGAAAGTCGCTGTATCAGTTCCGCTTTCCGAGGCGCTTCCAGTCCGCCCGCAAGTGGCACGGCGCCGTGAGCGTACTGAAGCGCCTAGCGTCCGAGCGCAGCGACGGCTCCTAGTCCTCGAGCCAGAACCTGTGCGGCTTGGCCAGCGACCTGGAACGGGCGACCAGCGCGTACGCGACGATCGAGTACAACAGGTAGGCGGCCGCGATGCCGATCATCGTCCAGAACGGCCCGAGCGAACCCGACTGCCCGGCCTGGGCGGGCAGGTTGACGGCCAGCACGAACGGTAGCATCAGGGCGAAGGTCATGCCGGCGGACAGCATGTAGTCGCTCGACACCTTGGTCTTGAATTCCGGGTCGAGTATCCGCAGCAGGGCCAGGCCGGTCGACAGGGTACCGGTCGAAACGCCGAAGATCATGATCATCCGCTCGTAACGATGGTCCCTGAATATCCTCGAGCACAGCCACGGTATGGTGATCGCGACGATGACGCCGCCGAAGGTGGACAGCAGTAGCAGCGGTAGCCAGTACCGGCCGACAAAGACCAGTGAAATGGCCGCGAGCGACCCGGTTACCATGTAGTCGACGGCTATGCCGGATATCCTGGATAGGCTGTCGTCATCGAGGACGTAGCCAATCCGTAGCTTATCGACGATGGCTCGCACGAGCATGGCGGTCAGGGCGGAGAAGATGAAGTTCATGCCCCAGAGGTTCACGGCCAGTTCGCGACCGGCGTTCCCGGCGAAGCCGAGCGCCCAGGTCAGGGCCTTGAGCAGCAGGAACGACAGGATATAGGTACAGGCTACCGCGGCGGCGTGGAGGCTCATCGGGTCGATCGCCTCGAGGTCGGTCGTGTTCCTGGAGCCGATCGGCTTCTCCCGCTCCCTGGGCATGATGCCGGTCAGCATGGCGCGGTCGGCCATGGCCGTCTGGGCGTTCTTAGGCAGGTAGCCGCACCTGACGCCGAGGTTGACGAGGGCCACGCCGACGACGCAGGCCCAGAGGTAACCGAGGGCGGCCATCGTCAGGCCCACCGAACCGGCGCCCTCGAAGCCCATGCCTTCCCAGCCCTTGCCGATCGCGTAGGCTTGGCCGGGTCCCATCGCGAAGCCGAGCGGTAGCGTCAGCCAAAGGCCGGGTTCAGGCCCGGCAACACGGTCGAGAACAGGACCCAGGTCAGCAGGAGCCCGAACAGGGCCTGCAAGGAGTACTGCGAGATGATGGCCGTCGACATGGCCCAGACCGAGTGGGACGAGTCCTTGGCCGGCCCCTTCGGCTTCGAGCGTAGCGTCATGGCGATGAACGATATATTGAGTAGGTGGTAGACCAGGTCGCCGAGCCGGTTCTGGGTATAGCCGAGGGCCGGCATCAGGTAATTGTAGACGGGCAGCAGGAGAACGCCCGCCGTCAGCGAATTCGGAACCATGAAGCGCTGCAAGAAGCGGAGTTTCGTCCGCAAGAAGGTGGCGACGATAAGCGCCGCGGAGATGATGCCGGCGTCGATGATGATCTTCCATGAGAAGTCCATAGTAGTCCTTTCCCGCCTAACGGCCAGAGCCGGCCCTCGGCGCCTCGACGACGAGTCTACCATACGTATGGCGATAGAGAACGCTTTTCAACCGGGGGCTTCCGTAGTACACTCCCTGCCATGGATTTTAACCGCTTCTCGGAAGGCGTTCGTGAACTAGTCGAAAAGACGCAACTCTTCGGATCGGAGCCGCTCGAGGCGGTACTGCTCGCTAATCCCAGGGCCGGCGGTTTCTCGAGGCCCGCCAGGGCCGCCGCGCTGACGCGCGACCTCGCGCAAGCGGTCTCTGACGCTTCAGCCCTGCCGGCTCGGTCCGCCAGCCTGTCGTGGCGGGTAGCCCAGACCTCGGGCCCCAGGCACGCCACCAGGCTCGCCTCCGAGTACCTCGAGGAAGCCGCGATGAAGCCGGGCAGGGCCTGGCTGATCGTGCTCGCCTGCGGCGACGGCACCAGCCTCGAGTTCCTCGACGAGCTGTCCAGGGCGCCAGACGAGCTACGAAGCCGCTTTACGGTCCTCCGGCTGCCCATGGGTACCGGCAACGACGGCTCGGACGGCCGAGAGCTGTCCGACTCGCTCTCCAGGCTTACCGGACGCGGCGCCATCGCCGTGCAGCCGACGCTCCGCGTGATTCCTGCCCCGGGCGGCCCCGCGTCGCGGCGCGCTCCGGGCGGCGAATGGAGAGCCTTCAATATCGCCAGCGTCGGCCTCGACGCCTACGTGACCGATACGACCAACAAACTCAAGACGAGCCTACCCGGCGACTCGTATAAGCTCGTCCTCGACCTGGCGTCGGTTCTCTACGACAAGCTGTATCCGCCTAGGGAGATGATCATAACGGCCCGCTCGTCCGACGGGACCGAACTGTCCAGGCGCGAGGGGCGCTTCCTCCTGGTGGCCATGGGCGTGTCCGGACGGCGCACCTACGGGTCGAATAAGCCCATTCTGCCCGACGACGACAACGTCTGCGCGGTTGACCAGATGCCACTCCTACGCAAGGTCGCCCTCAAGGGTCCCGTGTCATCGGGCAAGATACGGGACTTCCCCGAGGCCTCGCTTTTTTCAGCGGACCTCGTTGAAATCGCGTACGCCGATCGTATACTAGTACAGATGGACGGAGAGGCGGAGCTCCTGGTCGCGGAGGATTTTCCGTTGCGCTTCGAGAAGACCGCGCCGCTCATCCGTCACATAGCGCGAGCATAGCGGCGAAGGCGATTCGCCGACCGCGAGCGCATAGAAAGGAATCGTATGCTTAATAAAAGAGGTGCGGTCCTGGCGTTCGCTCTCTCGGCGATAGCGATCGGCGCCTGGGCCCAGGCCAAGCCGACCGTCGGCGTACTGTCCGTCGACAGCCCGCTCTACTCGTCGGCCGTGGTGAGCGAATCCAAGGTGGCCGCGAGGCTCGTCGCCGGAGATCCCCTGCTCATCGTCGGCTCCCAGGACAAGAAGATAGCGATCGACGGCGTGCCGACGCTCTGGTACCAGGTCAAGACCGCCGAGGGCACCGCGGGCTGGATACCGGGCTCCAGGCTGGCGTTCTCGCCGACCGCCTTCAAGCGCTCGGCCTTCCATAGCGAGGAGCAGTACTCCGCCTACTTCCTGATGGCCGTCAGGCCCGGCGACAAGGTCATCGCGGCTCGCAGCTACGAGAAGGTGGCCAAGGGCGACGTCGGCTACTACGTCTCCTACCACGACGGCGGCCTGCCGATCGCAATCGTCTGGGAACGCAACCTCGCGGCCACTCCGGCCGAGGAATACCTGCCATCGGACTTCCCCGAGGCTCTGCAGCAATTCGTCTACTACGTCACGTTCCCCGTCGTCGAGCTCGCAGGCGAGTCAGGCGTAGCCTCCTTCAGCCAGTTGGCCAAGGACCTACCCAAGCGCTACCCCTCCGCCGACGGCTTCTACGCCTCCGAGATCGACGAGGAATTCCCCTGGTATACGCCGCCCGAGGCCTCCTACGGCTATTCCGACGGCTACGATGACGATTACGGCTACTACGACGACTACGGCGACGAAGACTACAGCGACTACGACGAGGACTACGTCGAGGGCGTCGAGAGCTACGGTATGATCAAGGTCGGCAGCACGGTGATCCTCGGCAAGCACGACGACGTCAATGGCGGCGCCAACTGGGCCGACGAGATGGACGCCTACGTCGGCACCGAGGCCGTCGTCTCGTCCCTGCCGGGAGCCGACAGCCAAGGCTTCCTGGTCGTCAGGGTCAACGGCAACGGCTACGTCTGGCGCGTCCGCAACCTGACGCTCCAAGGCAGGGGCGAGGCCGGCAGCTACGGCTACCAGGTAGGCGACAAGGTCATAATCGGCGCCCACCGCTACATCGACGAGGACAACAACTGGGCGAGCGATATGCTCGAGTACGTCGGCCGCACGGCCACCATCACGACGATGGAAGGCACCGACGGCTCGGAATGCTATATCGTCCACGTCGACATCGACAACGGCGACTGGTACTGGCGCGTCGAGACGATGCAGCCGGCCAAGTAAGGCCGCCATCCCGATTCCGAGGAGCCCGCCGCGAGGCGGGCTCCTTCCATATAGGGCGCCTATCGTCCCTCCCCTGGACGACCGGCCCGGCGCCGCGATATAGTCGCGTTACTATGGAAACACTCAAGCGCACCGTGACCTGCGGCGCCCTGACCGGGGCCGATGCAGGCAAGACGGTAACCCTGAACGGGTGGGTCAATCGCAAGCGGGACCACGGCGGAATCAGCTTCATCAACCTCCGCGACCGCTACGGCACCACCCAAGTGGTGGTGGACGCCGACGCGCCCGAATCCCTCAAGGCGATAGCGAACGAGCTCAAGAGCGAGTATTGCGTCGCGGTCGAGGGGACGGTGCGCGCCAGGCCCGACAGTATGGTCAACCCCGACATGGCTACCGGCCAGATCGAGGTCGTCGCGTCGAACCTCGTCGTACTGACCAAGTGCGACGTCCTACCCTTCCAGATCGACGACGAGACGGACGCGAAGGAGGAGCTCAGGCTCCGCTACCGCTACCTCGACCTACGCTCCGGCGGCATGCAGCGCCGCATCAAGCTGCGCAACGACGTGGCGTTCGCCGTCCGCGAGCACATGATAGGCCAGGGCTTCTACGAGATCGAGACCCCGACCTTCATCAAGAGCACGCCGGAGGGAGCCCGAGACTACCTCGTGCCGAGCCGCCTGTACCCGGGCAAGTTCTACGCGCTACCGCAGAGCCCCCAGCTATACAAGCAGATCCTGATGGTCTCCGGATTCGATAAGTACTTCCAGATAGCCCGCTGCTACCGCGACGAGGACGCGCGCGGCGACAGGCAGCCCGAGTTCACGCAGATAGACATCGAGATGTCGTTCGTCGGCCGCGACGACGTGCTGGCCATGGTCGAGGGCCTGATGGGCCACGTGTTCAGGAAGACGATGGGCCTCGAGCTGCCCGCCGCGTTCAAGCGCCTGTCCTACGACGAGGCGCTCGAGCTGTACGGCACCGACAAGCCGGACCTCCGCTTCGGGATGGAGATGCGCGACTTCGAGCCCTACGTCGCCGCGTCCACCTTCCAGGCCTTCAAGGACGCGCTCGCCACCGGCGCCGCCGAGCGGGAGGCCAACGCGGCCAAGGGCGTCACGATCCAGGGCGGCGGCGTCAAGGCGCTCGTCGTCCCCGGCAAGGCCGACTACTCGCGCAAGCAGATCGAGGAACTCGAGGCCGCGGCCAGGATATACCGCGCCAAGGGTATGGCCTGGATGAAGGTTGTCGCCGCTAGCGGCGACTCGTCCGGCGAAGGCGGCAAGCCCAGCCTCGAGGGCGGAGCATCCAAGTTCTTCTCAGCCAACGCCTCGGAGATCATAGCCGGCCTCGGCGCTAAGCCGGGCGACCTGATACTCCTCGTCGCGGACGCCAAGCGCCGCGTGGCCAACGTGGCCCTCGGCGCGGTACGGACCAAGCTCGGCCGAGACCTGGGACTCTGCGACCCGAAGCGCTTCGAGTTCGCCTGGATCGTCGACTTCCCCATGTTCGAGTGGAACGAGGACGAGCAGAAATGGGACACGGCCCACCACATGTTCACCTGGCCGCAGGAGAAATACCACCCTACCCTCGAGTCCGATCCCGGCTCGGTCAAGGGCGACCTCTACGACCTCGTCCTGAACGGCTTCGAGCTGGCCTCAGGCTCCATCCGCATTCACGACCCGGCCCTCCAGAAGCGCATCTTCAAGATCGTCGGCTTCGACGAGGCCGAGGGCGAGAAGAAGTTCGGCTTCCTGACCGAGGCCTTCAAGTACGGCGCCCCGCCCCACGGTGGCATAGCGCCCGGGCTCGACCGCCTCGTCATGCTGATGGCCGGCGAGACGAGCATCAAGGAAGTCATCGCCTTCCCCAAGAACTCCTTCGCGGTCTCCCCGATGGACGACTGTCCGAGCGAGGTCGACCAGAAGCAGCTCGACGAGCTGCACCTGTCGATCCGGTATCCTGAGAAGTAGCCGGACTGGCCGATAGACAGACATTTAGTATGAAGCCCGGCCGTGCGCCGGGCTTTTCATTTGACGAACGGCGTTTCACAACTCTATTCTATGTATACATTATATGGAGGTGACCCATGCCGGATTTCGGTAATCCTTTCAGCGGTCTCAAGCATGAGCGCAAGCTCACCCACGAGGAGCTCATCCGAGCCGTACGCTTCATGGTCTCAGCCGAATACGAGGCTATCCAGCTCTACCAGCAGCTGGCCGAATCGACCGACAACGGCTTGGCCCAAAAGGTGCTCTACGATATAGCCGACGAGGAGAAGGTCCACGCCGGCGAGTTCCTGCGCCTGCTCAAGGAGCTTGATCCTGAAGAGGAAGGCTTCTATAAAGAAGGCGCCCAGGAGGTCGAGGAGGAATTCCTCGGAGGATCGAGCGCTTCTCCGACCTCGGGCCAGGGGCTCGGCATCGGCGGGATCAAAAACTGAAACGAAAGGAGCGTCGGATGGACAAACTACGACGGGAACTGGCCCCCATTAGCCAGGAAGCGTGGAACGAGATCGACGCCATGGCCAGGGAAACCCTCAAGGCCAGCCTCTCGGGGCGTAAGATTGTCGACGTCCATGGACCGCGCGGCTTCGACTACGCCGGAGTACCGCTCGGCAGACTATCCGTACCCAAACAGCAACCCGCCGGTGAGGTACGCTACGGCCTGCACCAGGTCCTGCCCCTCGTGGAGACCAGGGTGGACTTCAGCCTCGATATCTGGGAGCTGGACAATATCGGCCGCGGAGCGCGCGACCCGGACCTGGACGCGCTGGTCGAAGCCTGCCGCAAGATCGCGGCCTTCGAGGAGAAGGCGGTCTTCGACGGCTTCAAGGCCGGCTCCTTCATCGGGCTGCACGAGTACGCCAAAGACAGGAAGGTAGGCGCCGTCCTCAATTCCGACGCCTTCCTGGACGCGGTAGCCGAAGGCCAGGCGATGATGCGCCGGGACGGCGTCGACGCCCCGGCCAACCTGGTCGTCTCGGTGGATATCTGGAAGTTCCTAGGCAAGAGCGTGCCGGGCGGTACGCTCAGATCCATCGTCGAGCGCCAGATCGGAGGCAGGGTCGTCTATTCCGAGGCGGTCAAGGACGCGATGCTCGTTTCGGCCCGCGGCGGAGACGCCGAGCTGACCGTCGGGCAGGACCTGGCCATCGGCTACAATGGCCACGACACGACGAAGGTAAGCCTCTACCTGCTGGAGTCTTTCGCCTTCAGGGTCATCACCCCGCAGGCTATCGTCGGGCTCCGGCTCTGATAGACCGTCGCGTAGCCTGAAGCGAACTGGGGTCCGGCCTTGGCCGGGCCCCAGTCGCTTCTCGGAGGAGTACCATGGCCAAGGAACGGACCTTCACGATGCTCAAGCCCGGCGTGCTATCGAGGCGCATCGTCGGCGAACTCATCTCCCGGCTCGAGCGCAAGGGTTTCGCGATCGTCGGCGCCAAGCTGATGCGCATATCGCGTCCTCTGGCCGAGAAGCACTACGCGGAACACGCCGACAAGCCCTTCTTCGGCGAACTAGTCGACTACATCTCGAGCGGCCCCGTCATCGCGATGGTTCTCGAAGGCGATGGCGCCATCGCGAGGCTACGCTCGCTCTGCGGCTCGACGAGGGTCGAGGACGCGGCGCCCGGTACGATACGCGGCGACTACGCGATGCATACCGGGCTGAACGTCATCCACGCCTCCGACTCGCCCGCGAGCGCCGAGCGTGAGATCGGCCTCTTCTTCCGGCCCGACGAGATCGTCGGATGGAAGGACGGCAACGACCCTTGGATCTGACTACTCGAGGCCGACGATAGGCGTGCCCTTCGGGTACTCCACGCTGAATGAAAGGGGTAGTCTCGCCTCCTGGCCGGCTCCCAACTCGAGCGTCCAGACGAAGCGCTCGCCCTCCACCTTGGCGAGAGTCGCCGTATCCTTGCTCCACGCCGGCTCGAGGCCCTTGACGACGATCTGCTCGTTCGCCGAGATGGGCAGCTGATCGGTGACGACGAGCCTGATGGCGGCCTTCTTGCCGTTCTTGACGCTTATGGCGTACTGCCAGGTGGTCTTCTGCTTCTTCGAGACCACGCCGGTGGTCTCGTCGAACTTCTTGACGAGCTTGCGTTCGACCGAGACGGCTTCGTCGACACCCAGATCGGCGCTGAAGCTCCCACCCGGTGGAACGGCTCCTATGGCCGAGTCGGCCACGTAACCGCCGTCCACGTAGACATGGGACCGCCCCGCGAGTAGCGGGTAGTCCGAGTCGTTCGTCGCCTCGGCCCTGAAGTAGGCATGAGGCGACAGCTTAGGCACCGCCGCGTACGAGTAGCTGACCGGTAGCTCGAGCATCGCGACGGTAACGGTCCGCTCGCGGTTGTCCGACGCGACGATCGTCGCCCCGGGCACCGTGAAGGTCACCGCCGTAGCTCCGACCGAGGCTACGGAACCGGCGTAGCCCATGGCCGGAGCCTCGGCGGCCGCCTCGAAGAGCTCGTCCTGGGCCACGGCGGCCGGAGCCGGAGCGGCCATCGCCTTCGACTCCTTGGCCGACGCGCGGTAGGAGACCGGCGGCTTGTACACGTCGATGTACCATGGCTCGAGCTCGGGCGCCGAGCCGCCCACCTGGGGCCTGGCCGTCGAAAGGCTGAGCGCCACGCCCGACCAGTCCTCACCGGTGCCTTGCCTGACCGTCGCCCGATAGTGGAGCGACAGCTTGCCGCCAGCCGAATCGGCTCGCACGACGTAATCGGGCATCCAGGACGGCCCCGAGACTAGGTATGACAGTACGAGCCGAGCCGTCGTAGGCGCCTGCGCCTCGAGCGACAGCTCCGCCTCGACGACGGAAAGGCCCGAGCCACCGCCGAGCGTCCGCAGCTCGCGGTTCACCCGGTCGACCTCGGCCTGCAGGGTGGTTATGCTCGCCTTGGCCTCGCGTACCGCCAGGTTCAGGGCTTGGTAGCGGCCACGATAGAAGTCGAGCATCCTGGCCCAGGCCGCCGTATCGAGCGGCGCCTTCTCGTCTTCGCTCGCCGCGCTCGTGACGCGCTTGGCCATATTGTCGACGAACGTTCGTTCGGCCTCCGCCTCGCGCACGCGGTCCGACTCGATCGCTATCGAGGCCTCGTAGGCTCGACGCTCGTCCTCGAGCGCCTTGCGCTCGGCGGAAACGTCGCGAGACAGCTGCCTCGTAGTTACCCGTACGTCGCGTAGCGTGAACAAACCGGAGCCGCTCACCTGAAGGCTGGCGGGGTCAATCGCCGCAGGCAGGTCGGTGAAGACGAGCGTCGTCTCACCGGCCTGAACGCGTAGTTCGGCTGTCCGCCTGACGAGCGCGCGGTCCGAGAACACGGTAACGGCGCTTATGGCCGAGGCGACCTTGAGCGGCTCGGCGGACTTGGCGGGTACCTGGGCGCTCGCCCCGGCCGCAGCCAGGAAGAACGCGATCGGGGCGTATATGCTCCTACGTAGTCTCACGGATAGACCTCCATTCGATACCTCTAGTGTAACGCGTCGGACAGGTTTTCTGTAGTGCGGGCTCGCCGTCGGCTTGGTCGTACCAGCTGACAGTATTGTAATGAATGTCTTGCAAGTATATGATCTTAACACTCCAGGGCTCCCGGACACGGCGTGGCGCCTGGAAATCTGCGACAAAAGTCCCGGTGAGGTTCTCGTCTATGGCATCATTAGGCATCAACATTGGCTCCTCGAGTCTCAAGCTCGTGCTCGCCGAAGGCGATACGATAGTCTGGTCGGCGTCGACGCCCCACGAGGGCGATTTCCATTCCGCCGTTCGGAAACTGCTCTCCGAGAAGGCCATCCCCCTCGGGACGAAAGTCCTGGTAACCGGCAACGAAGGCCGCTACCTGTTCAACGCCGCCGGCACCCTCGAGCCGCTCTGCGTCGAGGCCGCGCTCAAGGCGTCGGGCCTCAAGGCGGACGCCGTCGCGAGCATGGGCGGCGAGGACCTCGTCGTCTACTCGCTCGACCAGAACGGCAAGATAGTCAACAACTTCTCGGGCAATAAATGCGCCTCGGGCACCGGCGAGTTTCTCAAGCAGCAGCTGGCCCGCATGGACATGACGCTCGCCGACATCGCGAAGGTGCCAGATAGCGCCAGGGTTCTCGCGCTGTCCACGCGCTGCTCGGTGTTCATGAAGAGCGACTGCACCCACAGGCTGAACAAGCGCGAGGCCACCAAGGACGACATCGTGTTGTCGCTGTCGAACGTGATGGCCGGCAAGGTCGTCGACTTCCTCAAGCGGGCAAAGATCACCGACGGCAGGGTCATCCTGACCGGCGGCCTGACGCTGAACAAGCACATGCTGCGCTTCATCAAGGAGCGGGCGCCCGGTATCGACTTCATCGTGCCTGATAGCGCCTCGGTCTTCGAGGCCTACGGCGCCGCGGTGCTCGCCGAGAGCGCCGGCTCCCCGCTGCCGTCGACCGAGTCCCTGCTCAAGCCCAACGTGGTGCGCTTCGACACCCTCCCCGACCTCAAGAAGTGGCGCGACAAGGTGCGCTTCTTCGAGAAGGGCGAGGGCAAGGTCGTCGCCGGCAGGAAGTACGTACTCGGCGTGGACGGCGGCTCGACGACGACGAAAGCCTGCCTCGTCGACGCGGAGACCGACGAGATCGTCGCGAGCCACTACGGCCGCACCCACGGCGACCCGGTCAAGGCCCTCAAGGAGTGCCTCGCCGTCATCCGCGACAAGATCATCGCCGATACGGGCGACGCCAAGGTCGACATCGGACTGACCGCCACGACTGGAAGCTCCCGCGAGATACTCGGCGTGTTCCTCGAGACGCCCGGCGTGTACAACGAGATCATCGCCCACGCCGTCGGCACCGCCTACTTCGACAAAGGTGTCGAGACCATCTTCGAGATCGGAGGCCAGGACGCCAAGTATGTGCTGCTCAAGAACGGCGTACCGATCGACTACGCGATGAACGAGGCCTGTTCGGCGGGCACCGGTAGCTTCCTCGAGGAGTCGTCGTCCGGCGACCTCTCCATCCACAGCGCCAAGGACATCGCGCCGATCGCGCTGGCCGCGGACGCGCCGCTCAAGTTCGGCGAGCACTGCTCGGCCTTCATCAACTCGGACATCCGCAAGGCCGTTCAGCAGGGAGCGACGCGAGAGAATATCACCGCCGGCATCGTCGTATCCATCGTCGCCAATTACCTGAACCGCGTCGTCGGCAACCGCACGATAGGCGGCAAGGTCTTCCTGCAGGGCGGTGTGGCCAAGAACGAAGCCGTACCGCTAGCCTTCGCGATGATGCTCGACAAGGAGATCCTCGTCCCGCCGTCGCCCGAGCTCATGGGCTGCTTCGGCGTCGCGCTGCTCGCCAAGCGCAAGCGCGCCGAGGGGCTCCTCGACGATACGGTCGTCGACCTCGAGGCCGCGATCAACCGAGACATCGTCTATGAACGCGTCTTCACCTGCAAGTCCTGTGAGAACAACTGCCCGATCCAGGTCCTCAAGGTCAACGGGCACCCCTATATGTTCGGCGGACGATGCAACAAGTACACGAACACCCGCAAGGCGCTCAAAGACGTACCGGTCTTCGACTACGTCGAGAAAAGGCAGAAGCTACTCTACGAGACCTTCGCGGCACCCGCCGACGCCATCGTCGCCAGGCGCGACTACACAATCGGCACCCCGCGCGCCTTCTCGACGCACAGCCTCTATCCTCTCTACTCCTGGTTCTTCCACGAGCTCGGCATCAAAACCGTACTGTCCACCGAAGTCGCCCAGCAGGGAGTCGTCCGCGTCGAAAGCGCGTACTGCTTCCCGGCGGAGATCGCCCACGGCGCGGTGCAGGACTGCCTGGACAAGGGCGTCGACTACGTGCTCCTGCCCCACTTCCGCGACATGGCCTCCTACGAGGACGACGTGCACGCGAACACCTGCCCCATCACGCAGAGCCTCCCGTACTATATAGCAAAGGCCTTCCCCGAGATCGACGAGCAGAAGTTCCTACCGCTCGTCGTCAGCTTCAAGTTCGGCGACAAGAAGGCGCTCGAACTATTCTGCACCATGACGGCGCGCCTGGGCATCGGCGAGGCCGAGACGAAGGCCGCCTTCGATAAGGCGCTCGCCAAGCAGCGCGAATACTTCGCCGCGGCCGCCGCCCTTGGACGCGAGGCCCTCGAGGAGGCCAAGGCCGCGGAGCGCCCGGTCATCGCCGTACTCGGCCGCCCGTACAACGCGTTCACCCCCGAAGCGAACATGGGTATTCCGAGGAAGTTCACCACACGCGGCTACTCCGTCATACCCTTCGATATCCTCCCGCTCGAGGAGACCGATAACCGCTTCCCGAACATGTACTGGTACTACGGCCAGCAGGACATGCGCGCCGCGCAGGTACTCAAGGACAACCCGAACATCTACGTGACCTGGATCACGAATTTCTCCTGCGCGCCCGACTCGTTCATGTTGCACTACCTCAAATGGACCATGGGCCAGAAGCCCTTCCTTGTACTCGAACTGGATTCCCACTCCGCTGACGCCGGCATCGATACTCGCGTCGAGGCCTTCCTCGACATCCTGGACGGCTACCGAGCCAAGAAGGCAGAGATCGAGGCGGAACGCTACGACAATGGCTGGAAATTCAAGTACGGCGACGGCGAGGACCTACGCGTCGTCAACTCAAAGACCGGCGAGAAGGTCATGCTCCGCGATAATAAGCGAGCCAAGATACTGCTATCGAACATGGGCAACGTCTCGACCGAGTTCATGGCCGCGACGATCCGCGGGCTCGGGCTCAACGCCGAAGCCCTGCCGGTCGCCACGAACAAGACGATCCAGGTAGCCCGCGCCCACGCCTCCGGCAAGGAATGCGTGCCGAGCCACCTGCTACTCGGCAGCGTGCTCCAGTACCTAGCTTCGGAGAAATACCGTAAGGACGAACTGTACCTCGTCTTCGTACCGATCACGACTGGTCCCTGCAGGACTGGCCAGTACTTCGTATTCTACGAGAATCTCTTCCGAGACCTCAAGCTCGAGAATGTCGTCGTATTCACGCTATCTGCGGATAACTCCTATAACGAGCTCGGGCCGAGCTTCGCCAAGGAGATGTGGAAGGGCCTCGTCGTCACCGACTACATGAAGGACATCCAGAATGCCCTGCTGACTACCGCCGAGGATCCCGAGAAGGCGGTTCATGCCTTCGAGGACTCCTGGAAGGGCATGATGGAGACCGTGGAACGTAGGCCAGCCGACCTCTGGAAGGAGCTCAGGCGCGTCGCCGGAGACGTCAAGCGTATCCCGCTCAAGCGCAACCTCGCCGACTGCCCGAAGGTGCTCGTCGTCGGGGAGATCTACGTGCGCCGCGACGATTTCGCGGTCGGCGAGCTCACGAGGCTGATGAGCGACCGCGGTATCGCCGTCAAGGTCTCCGGCATCGGCGAGTGGATTCACTACCTCGACTTCGTGCGCGAGTACGCACTCAAGAAGCTCATCCGACTCCAGCCGGCCGGTACGCGTCTTGCCTCCAAACCGTCACGCGACTTGCTCAAGCTCCGCATCGAGGAATGGTGGAAGCACTCGATCGAGAAGAAGGTTCTGTCCATTCTCGAACCGACGGGCCTCATCCCGAGAACGCCGCACGACATGCGCGAGATTATGAAGAACACCCAGGAACACTTCGTCAACCTCGAGCTCAACTCGGAGATCGCCGTATCCTCGGGAGTCGCCGCCACCGCCATGATGAGCGGCGGCTATTCTGGTATTGTCAACATCTCGCCGTTCGCATGCCTGATCGGCCGCGTTATCGAGGGACTCTTCGCCCCTTGGGCGCGCGACCGCAACTATCCTACCATCTCGGTCGAGGTCGACGGCAACCAGCTTCCGCCGAACATCGTCAACAAGCTCAACATTTTCATGGTCAACGTGCTCCGCTTCGAGAGCGACAGAGAACTGTCGAGCCTTATAGAGCCCGCGAATAATCCCCTCGGCTCTACATTGAAGCTCGAACAATTCCATGACGACGTCGCCCCATCATCCGCTTGCGCTCATTGCTCAGTTCGAACTGACGACGATGAGTGCCTCGGATCTTGCGGCAGATAAAATGAAAGGCCCTCCCCGGCTCAATGCCGGAGAGGGCCTTTCATAGAAACCGCCAATACTTTCCGTCTTGCGTTCTGCTTAAACAGGCTGTTAATTCCCACAACCCCGTTTCCATGGCATACTTGCTGTCACAGTCGGCGATAATTTGATAACCGCTAATTTCACCCCGTCTTGACGGGAAGAAGAGCATTAGGATCGAGCGCATACGGCAAGAGGTCGTCGACCGAGTCGTCGGCTCCCCGGCGAGCGATCTCGTCGAAGACGTAGGTTAGGTACCGTAGCGGCTCGTG
>JAKQKE010000149.1 GCA_029560805.1 Spirochaetota bacterium | reverse complement strand
TCGACGGCTGTGTCGATGCCGCCGGCGTTTGCGATGTAGCGCTGGATGGCGGCGCGGCGGGGGAGCAGGGCGCGGACGGCTTCGAAACCCTTGCCGCCGCCGGCTTCGGCGGCGAAGCGGGCGGCTTCGACGAGGGCGGTGTCGCCGCGCACGACGCGGCGGCCCATGGCGCGGAAGGCGGCGTCCCAGATATCTGCGGCGTCATCGTCATCGAGTTCGGAGAAGCCGGGGGCAATGCCGGCTTCGAGCGGGAAGCGGCGCAGGACGCGGCCGGAGAAGGCGTGGATCGTCTCGATGCGCAGGCCGCCGGGCGTCTCGAGCGCTTTCGCGAACAGTTCGCGGGCGCGGCCGATGTCTTCATGGTCGTAGTCGGTCTCGGGGCGGTGTTCGAGGCTGGCGAGTTCCTTGCGGAGCTTGCCATCGTCCATCACGCACCAGTCGCCGAGACGCGCGAAGAGGCGGGACTGCATCTCGCTGGCGGCGGCCTTGGTGTAGGTGACGCAGAGGATCGAGTCAGGCTCGACGCGCTTCAGCAGCAGGCGTGCGACGCGGTCGATCAGGACTTTCGTCTTGCCGGAGCCGGCGTTGGCTTCGACCCAGGCAGAGTGGGTGGGGAGGGCGGCGAGGCGCTGGCCTTCGCTGGCGGCGGCGTATTCGGGCCATGACGTATCGGGGGGCGTCATTCGTCGCCTCCTTCATCGGTGGTCCATTCGGCGCGGCGGGCGAGGTTGTCGTAGTCGGAGACGGACCAGGCAAATTCGACGCGGGGCTTGGAATAGTAGGGTTGGGCGGGATCGGCGTACTGCTCGATGAGGTGTTTCAGGCCTTCGAGGGCAGCTTCGGCGATCTGCATTGTCGTGCCGGTTTCAAATTCCAGCGGCTGGCCGTTTTTCTCGCTCATGGTCTGCGCGCTGAGCGACATGCGGAAATAGATCAGCTCGGACGTGGGCGCGGGGCCGATGTGGCCGAAAGCGGATTCGGCGGCGATGGCGGCTTCGAGCGCGAGCTGGGGTTCGAGGCCGCGTTCGACCTGTGGCGCGGTTTTCGGCTGGCCTGTCTTGAAGTCGACGATGGCGAGCGTGCCGTCTGC
>JAKQKE010000106.1 GCA_029560805.1 Spirochaetota bacterium | reverse complement strand
GCGCAGCTCGAGGCTCGAGCCTTCCGAGTAGTCAGCCGGGGCGGCGACCTTGGCGCGGCCCAGGTCGACGAGGCGCCGGGTCTTCTCGGCGGCCGCGTCGTCGTCCGGGGGGTAGACCGCTACAGCCCAGCCGCCCTCCTTGTCGACGAGCCTGAAGCACGGCACGTCGGTCTCGCCGTCGCCCAGGTAGACCATGTTCGGGAAGGGTAGGGGGCGGTCCTCCTTGGGCACGAAGGTGTTGATGCGCGTGTTGTCGTAGACCTCGGGGCTGCCCTTGTTGATCCTGAACAGGAACTGGGTCTTGGTCGTGTAGTTGACCGCGAGCGCGGGCCATACGGCGGTCCCGTCGTCGTCGTACATGAAGCCGGAGGCGTATATCCGCTCGAACTCGCCGGCGATCGGCGTGCCCTCGATCATCTCGCGCAGGCCGGACGATATGACGTAGTGCGATACGCTCACGCCCCGCTCGGCGGCGTAGACGTTCACGCGGCCGAACCACGACTCGACGCCGGGGAAGAGCGTTATCGTCGACCCGAAGGCGCGGAACGCGTTCCGGGTAACCTTCACGCCCGCGTCTGCCGCCTTCGACAGCATCAGCCGCATGTAGGCGAGGATCGTGTCGGCGTCATGGCGCTCGGCGAGCTCCTGGGCCGTCGCCCAGAACTCCCTCGGGGATACGCCGACGGCGGGTATGAAGTCGTATTCCTGCATATTGCCCGGCGCCAGCGTGCCGTCGAAGTCGTAGCAGATAGCCATCGGTACCATAGCCATAGTATACACCATCGCTGGTATTACCAGCGATGGAATCCATGGTAGAATCGAATGACACTTTGAACCGGAGGCATAGATGCTGCTACTCGTCGGTCCGTACGCCCTGCTGGCCGTCCTGGCCGTCGCCGCCCGCCAGCTCGGCTGGAAGGCGGCCGGCGCCGCCAAGGCGCTGCCCGTGTCCTACCTGATCGCCGCGTTGGCCCTGGCGGCCGCTACCGGACGGGCCGAGGCGGGCGCCGTATACTACCTCATCATGGCGGGGCTGGCGTGCGGCCTGGCCGGGGACGTCCTGCTCTTGGACAAGGGGCGCTTCTTCAAGCAGGGCGTCGTCGCCTTCCTGGGCGGCCACGTCTTGTATATCGCCGCCTTCGCGCTCTCCGGGCTGAGGCCTACCTGGCGCATGCTCATGCCTATCGCCGGGTACTTCGGCCTCTACG
>JAKQKE010000105.1 GCA_029560805.1 Spirochaetota bacterium | reverse complement strand
GCGCAGCTCGAGGCTCGAGCCTTCCGAGTAGTCAGCCGGGGCGGCGACCTTGGCGCGGCCCAGGTCGACGAGGCGCCGGGTCTTCTCGGCGGCCGCGTCGTCGTCCGGGGGGTAGACCGCTACAGCCCAGCCGCCCTCCTTATCGACGAGCCGGAAGCACGGCACGTCGGTCTCCCCGTCGCCCAGGTAGACCATGTTCGAGAACGGTAGCGAGCGCTCATCCTTGGGCACGTACGCGTTGACGCGGCTGTTATCATAGACCTCGGGGCTACCCTTGTTGATCCTGAACAGGAACTGGGTCTTGTTCGTATAATTGACCGCGAGCGCCGGCCAGACCGCCTCGCCCTCGTCGTCGTACAGGAAACCGGACGCGTAGATCTTGGTGAACGCGCCGGCGACGCTCGTGCCCGCTATCATCTCGCGCAGGCCCGACGATATGACGTAGTGGTCGACGTGGACGCCGCGGCTGGCCGCGTACGCGTCAATGCGGCCGAACCACGACTCGACGCCGGGGAAGAGCCGTATCGTCGACCCGAAATCCCTGAACGAGTCCCTCGTCACCTTGACGCCCGCCTCGGCCGCCTTGCGCAGCATCAAGAGCATGTAGGCGAGGATCGTGTCGGCCTCGTGCCGCTCGGCGAGCTCCTGGGCGGCGGCCCAGAATTCCTTCGGCGATACGCCGACGGCTGGTATGAAGTCGTACTCCTGCATGTTCCCGGGAGCCAGGGTGCCGTCGAAATCGTAGCAGATAGCCATCGGTATCATGGCTCGAGTATACACCATCGCTGGTATTACCAGGAGCCGAATTCATGGTAGAATCGATGGGTCCATGAACCCGGAGGTATAGATGCTACTGCTCGTCGGTCCGTACGCGCTCCTGGCGATCCTGGCCATCGCCGCCCGTCAGCTCGGCTGGAAGGCGGCGGGCGCGGCCAAGGCCCTGCCCCTATCGTTCCTGATCGCGTTTCTGGCCGCGGCGGCCGCGACCGGGCGGGCCGAGGCCGGGTTGGTGTACTGGCTGATCATGGGCGGGCTGGCATGCGGCCTGGCGGGGGATATCCTGCTGCTGGACAAGGGGCGCTTCTTCAAGCAGGGCGTCGTCGCCTTCCTGGGCGGCCACGTCTTGTATATCGCCGCCTTCGCGCTCTCCGGGCTGAGGCCTACCTGGCGCATGCTCATGCCTATCGCCGGGTACTTCGGCCTCTACG
>JAKQKE010000071.1 GCA_029560805.1 Spirochaetota bacterium | reverse complement strand
GCGCCACCAAGATCGTGTCGAAGGGCGACTTCTCGGTGCGCGTCGAGGAGATGGAGGGCGACTCGGAGGTGGCCGAGCTCCTGCGCAACTTCAACCGCATGGCCGAGGAGCTCGGCGGCATCGAGCTGTTCCGGAGCGACTTCGTCAACGACTTCTCGCACGAGTTCAAGACGCCCGTCGTGTCGATACGAGGTTTCGCCAGGCAGCTGCGCGACGAGGAACTGCCGCCGGAGCGCCGCCGGGAGTATGCCGACATCATCGTCGCGGAGTCCGAGCGCCTGGCCAACATGGCGGCTAACGTGCTGCTCCTGTCCAAGCTCGAGAACCAGCGCATACCCTCGGGCCGGACGGAGTACGAACTCGACGAGCAACTGCGCGCCTGCGCGATACTCCTCGAGAAGGAATGGTCGACGAAGGGCCTGGATATGGAACTCGACCTGGAGCCGGTCAGGCTCGACGGCGACCCGGGGCTGCTCGAGCACCTATGGATCAACCTGATAGGCAACGCCGTCAAGTTCACGCCCGAGGGGGGGCGGGTGTCGATCTCGTGCCGGGGCCGCGCTGACGGCGTCGAGGTCCGCGTGTCAGATACCGGCATCGGCATGGACGAGGAGACGATCCGGCGCATGTTCGACCGCTTCTACCAGGGCGACCGTTCGCGCGCCTCGAGGGGCAACGGCCTTGGCCTGTCGATAGCCAGGCGCATCGTCGACTTGTACGTCGGCCGGATCTCGGCGCGTAGCGCCCCGGGCCGCGGCACGACGATCACGGTCGTCATACCGAGGCTCGGGCAGGCGGCGATAGAGGGCTAGCTCAGGGCGCGGCTCGGCCTCGTGCGGGGCGCGGCGCCAGTCGTAGCGATAGGCGATAGGCAGCCGGGTAGACCCTGTAGCGTTCGAGCGTGTCCGGTCCGCAGCTGGCCGTGCCGAGGCCGCGCTGGGCCGCGTCGAGACGCAGGTAGGTCTCCGGACGGCGCGCGAGCTCGTGGGTATGGGTGGCTTTCCAAAGCTGTTCCGTCTCGTGGTGGGAGGCGACGAAGTTGAACGCCGGCCAACCGTCGATGCGCAGGGCGGTTTCGTCGCTCGCGAGCTCGACCCAGCGGACGTCGCAGCGGTTGCCGTTCTCCTGCGGTAGCACGTAGGGCACCTGGAGCCCATCGACGCTCGATTCCCAGACGCCGAGGGCCGCCCCGGCCTTGCGGTCGGGGTAGCATTCGTGGGGTCCTCGGCCGTACCAGCGCGCCTTCTCGAAGAGCGGCGCCAACGCGGTACCGAGCCCGACCCGGGGCAGTTCAGGCAGGCCGGGGTCCAGGTCGAAGATGCACTCGACCAGGACCTCGTCTCTGCCGAAGCGTAGGGACTGGACGAAGCGGCCGGCAGGCCTGCCGGTCCGCGTCTCGACTTCGTGGAGCACGCGCAGGCGGGGCGCGCCGTCGGTCGGGCGCTCGAAGCGCGGTGGGGAGAAGCGTAGCTCGTCCAGGCCGGCGTCGAGCCATTCGTACATGGCCTTGTGCTCGTAGTAGAAGAGGTAGTCGGGCAGGCCACGCTTGTCCATGAAGAGCTTGAGTCCGTCATTCTCGGTCGGCGCCCGCCACAGCTCCATGACCAGGGGCGCGATGATGAGCGGCTCTCCGTCGAGGCTGAGCGAGTCCAGGAAGCCGTCCGGCGAGACGCGAGCCCCGAGC
>JAKQKE010000070.1 GCA_029560805.1 Spirochaetota bacterium | reverse complement strand
CTCTCCCCGATGAACTCGCGCACCAGGCTATCCTGGGGCACGTACTGCGCCGGTATGGGCGCGAAGAAGGCCAGGAAGTTCAAGAGGCGCTTGGCCTCGCAGTACTCCGGGTCCATCGGCTTGACCGAGCGCAGGAGCGGCTCCGCATAGACCTTGAGCACGCCGAGCTCGTAGTCGAGAGCCGAGTTCAGCGCCGCGTCCGCCCCGTTCTGGAACGGGAAGATATGGAGGCGCTCACCGCGCTGCACGCTCGGCCACATCCTGATCGTGTCGCGGGCCGAGCGGCCGCGGAACTGATTGTCGCGAACCATGCGGCGTATCAGCCGGTTGTCCGTGGTCGAGATACGGTTGTGCTCGTCCAGGTTTATCTGCGTGAGGGCCGACACGTAGATCTTGAACTTCTGCTCGCGGGGGATGCGCGGCGTCAGCCTGTCGTTCAAGCCGTGGATGCCCTCCATGATCAGGATGGTCCGCTCCCCGAGCCTGAGGCGCTTACCCGAGGCCCTGCGCTCGCCGGTCTTGAAGTCGAAGGCCGGCAACTCCACCTCCTCGCCGGCGAACAGCTGGAGGAGCTGCTCGTTCAGGTACTCGACGTCGAGGGCCTCGAGGCACTCGAAGTCGAACTCGCCGTTCTCGTCGCGCGGAGTGCGCGTCCGGTCGACGAAATAGTCGTCCAGGCCTATGACCATAGGCTCGAAGCCGAGCACCCGCAGCTGGATCGACAGCTTCTTCGACGTCGTCGTCTTGCCGGAGCTCGACGGCCCCGCTATCAGCACCACCTTGACCGTCTCTCGCCTGGCGGCCACCTGGTCGGCTATCTCGGCGACGGTCTTGGTCATCAGCGACTCGGCGACCGTGATGTAGTCCTTGATGCGCTTGGGCGCGGCGAGCCTGTTGAGCGAGCCGACGCTGTCGACGCCGAGCACGCCCGAGCGGCGGCGCGAGTCGTCGGTGATCTTATAGAGGAGGGGGTCGTCCTCGAAGGCCGGTATCTCGTCGGGCTTCTCCTTGCGCGGATAGCGCAGGAGGAAGCCCTCGTCGTAGGGCCGGAGCTCGAAGGTCCTGAGCACGCCCGTCGATGGTACGAGCGGCGTCACGTGCAGGTCGCGGAAGCCTGAGCACTCGTTGAGCGCTATCCTCGGCTCGTTGGTCAGCTCGAGGAGGAGCAGCGTGTCCTCCTGGCCGTGGTCCCTGAAGTAGGCGAGCGCCTCCTCGTAGCTCCACCACTGCATGGCGATGGGGATGTCCTCGGCCACGAGCTCCCGCATGCGCTTCTCGAGGGCGGCGATGTCGGCCCCGGAGACCGAACCGTCCTGGAAGCGGTGGTAGAAGCCGTAGCCGATGGCCTGGCCGACGACCAGGTCACGGTCGGGAAAGAGGTCTCGCGCGGCGATGGCGGCGAGGAAGCAGAGCGAGCGGCGGTACGAGAAGGCGCCCTGGGCCGAGTCGATCGTGATCGGTTCCATGGAGCAGTTGGTCAGCACGTGGGCGTCCAGGGACTGGAGTTCGTTGTTGACGAGGACGGCGGCCAGCGGCCGCTCGAGCGGGCCGAAGCCGGCGATCGCCTCGGAGACCTTGATGCCCGACGGGAAGTCGAGCGTGCGGCCCGAAGGGTAGCGTATGGTCACCAGATGCATGTTCTCTCCTTCTGGAACCGCCGGGCCCCGTGGCCCGACGATTTGCTTTTATGCGAATATAACCATAGTATAGACCGACTCGAGCGGGGGCGCCATGAAGAAAGCTATCAGTACCATCGCTGAACGGGCGCGCGCGTGAGGCTACCGCCCTGGTTCGAGCGGTTCATGGCCCCCGAGGCCGACCGAGCCGCCGTCCTCGCCGCGGCCATCGCCGAGCTAGGCGTCCGCCCGAGGATCCTGTCGATCGCCGGCGGTCGCTTCGTCGTCGCCAGGCCGCGCGGCCCGAGGCGCGACGGGCGCTACCGCGTCAAGGTGATCACCGCCCACCATGACCGAGTGCCGGGCACCCCGGGCGCGCTCGACAACTCGGCCGCCTGCCTCCAACTCGTGCGCTTCCTGGCCGAGGCCCGCGACGCCTTCAATACCGTCGTCGTGTTTACCGATAAGGAGGAACTCGGACCGGCGCCCCATGAGTACCCGGCGCACCGCGATGAGTACCCGGCGCACCGCGACGACCCCGCGCGCCGCTCGGCCAGTCCGACCGAGCAGGGCTCGTACGAGCTCGGGAAAGTCCTGGCCAAGGAGCTCGGTCCCGGGGCGCCGATGGTGTTCCCTCTCGACGTGACCGGGCGCGGCGACGCCCTCGTCCTGTCGCGGGCCGCCGAGGGTCTGGCCCTGCGCGCCGGCTGGGAGCCCTGGGCTAACGCCGCCGTCGACTCGCTCGCCTCGGAAACCGCCGCGATGGCCGCGACGGCGGCCAGGTTGATGGCCGGTCGCGGCCGGGCGCTCATGGCGTCGGTGCCTTTCGGCGAGGACCTCGGCTTCATGCTGGCGGGCCTGCCGGCCCTGACCGTGACCGTGCTGCCGCGGGCCGAGGCCGAGGCCCTCGCGGCCGATGGCGCCCTGCCGGCCTGGGCCTCCCCTTCGGCGCCGGGCAGCCGCGTACCGGCGACCTGGCGTGTCCTCCACGGGCCGGACGACCGCGTCGGGCTGTACGACGATGCCGCCTTCGAGCTGGTAGCCCGCTTCCTCGAGCGGCTGGCGGCGCTGCGCGTACCGGCGATGATACCGTGAGGCCGCTTGGATCGGCTTTTCGAATCCGGTATAGTGACGCGTCGGTACTACGAACGGAACCACTAAAAAGGAGTGATATACATGGCGAACGCAAACGAAATCCCGGCCCGCAGGGACGTACCCGCGGAGCATCGCTGGAACCTGTCCAGGCTGTCGAAGGACGAAGCCTCCTGGGAGGCCGACCTCAAGAGCCTCGAGGGCATGGTCGGCCGCGTCGCGGCCTTCCGCGGCACCCTCGCCTCGTCGTCGGACTCGCTGTACGCGGCCCTGTCCTTCTATAAAGAGTACTCGATGCTCGACGAGAGGCTCGGCTACTACGCCCACCTCAGGCAGACCGAGGACGAGGGCGACTCGAGCTCGCGCGGCCGCATGGCCCGCTACATGATGGCCGCCACGAAGGCCTCGGGCGAGTGGAGCTGGCTGACCCCCGAGCTGCAGCGCGTCCCCGACGCCTCGATGAAGGCCTGGATGGCCGAGGAACGCTACGCCGAGTTCCGCGTCTACCTGTCCAAGATCCTGCGCTACAAGCCCCACGTACTGTCGGCCGAGGAGGAGCGCCTGCTCGCCCTCGCCTCGGACGCGGCGACCACCCCGCAGGAAGCCTTCTCCGTGCTGACCAACGTCGACCTCGACTTCGGCGTCGTCGATACCCCGGAGGGCCCGAGGCCGCTGTCCCAGTCGACCTTCTCGTCCTTCATGCACAGCCCCGACCGGAAGGTGCGCCGCGAGGCCTACGCTCGCTTCTACGCCGAGTACGACGCGCACAAGAACACCATAGCCCAGCTCTACGCCGGCCAGTGCAAGCTCGACTCGTACCAGTCCACCGTCCGCAAGTTCACCTCGAGCCGGCAGCGCGAGCTGTTCGCCGACGACGTGCCCGAGAGCGTGTACGACAACCTCGTGTCCACCGTCAACGCCAACCTGCCCGTCCTCCACGAGTACTACGCCATGCGCAAGAAGGCGCTCGGGCTCGACGAGCTGCGCCACTACGACGTCTACGTGCCCCTCGTCGGCCAGGTCAAGGTCGAGCATAGCTGGGAAGAGGCCGTCGACGTGATCACCGAGGCCCTGGCCCCGCTCGGGAGCGAGTACGTCTCCACCCTGCGCTCCGGCCTCCTCGGCGGTTGGGCCGATCGCTATGAGAACAAGGGCAAGCGCTCCGGCGCCTTCTCGGCCGGCTCGTTCTCCGGCGACCCCTACATCCTGATGAACTACAAGAGCGACGTGATCCGGGACGTGTTCACCATGGTCCACGAGGGCGGCCACTCGATGCACTCGTACTACGCCGCGTCGTCCAACCCCTTCATGCACTACAACTATACGATCTTCGAGGCCGAGGTCGCGAGCACCTTCAACGAGGCCCTGCTGTTCGACTACATGATGAGGACCGCCGGTTCCAAGGAGCTCAAGACCTACCTGCTCGCCAGCCGGGTCGACGACATCCTGGCCACCCTGTTCAGGCAGACCATGTTCGCCGAGTTCGAGCACAAGGCCCACGCCATGCTCGAGTCCGGCCAGCCCCTGACCGTCGACGCCCTGCGCGGCGAGTACCGCACTCTGCTCGAGAAGTACTTCGGGCCGGAGATGGTCTTCGAGGAGGCCAGCGACCTCGAGGGCCTGCGCATCCCGCACTTCTATAACTCGTACTACGTCTACAAGTACGCCACCGGCATCTCCGCCTCGATAGCCCTGTCCAAGAAGGTGCTGTCCGGCGAGAAAGGCGCCACCGAGAACTACTACAAGTTCCTGCGCTCCGGCGGCTCGCGCTTCCCGATCGAGGCCCTCAAGGTGGCCGGCGTCGACATGTCGAGCCCCGCCCCCGTCGAGGCCGCCTGCGCCGAGTTCAAGCGCCTCGTCGGCGAGCTCAAGGCCGCGCTGGGCGTGTAGGGCCGGCACAACGAAGTCGGATGAAGAGGAAAAGAGTAAGGAAAGAGTCATTCGTAAAGGGGGCGGAGCGTTTACTCGATGCGCCGCCCCGAGGCTCGGGATTTTATGCAGGCCTCGCCGCCGTTGACCTGCGAGCGTGGCGACGCCGGCGTTAACCTGCAAGCGTGGCGACGCCGCCGTTAACCTGTGAGCGGAAGCGACGCCGCCGTTAACCTGCGAGCGTGGCGACGCCGCCGTTAACCTGCGAGCGTGGCGCCGCCGCCGTTAACCTGCGAGCGTGGCGACGCCGCCGTTGACCTGCGAGCGTGGCCTCGCCGCCGTTGACCTGCGAGCGTGGCGACGCCGCCGTTGACCTGCGAGCGTGGCGACGCCGCCGTTAACCTGCGAGCGTGGCGACGCCGCCTTTGACCTGCGAGCGCGGCGCCGCCGCCGTTGACCTGCGAGGGCGGCGACGCCGCCGTTGACCTGCGAGCGTGGCGCCGCCGCCGTTAACCTGCGAGCGCGGCGCCGCCGCCGTTGACCTGCGAGCGCGGCGACGCCGCCGTTAACCTGCGAGCGTGGCGACGCCGCCGTTGACCTGCGAGCGTGGCGCCGCCGGCGTTAACCTGCGAGCGTGGCGACGCCGGCGTTAACCTGCGAGCGCGGCGCCGCCGCCGTTGACCTGCGAGCGCGGCGCCGCCGCCGTTGACCTGCGAGCGTGGCGCCGCCGCCGTTGACCTGCGAGCGCGGCGACGCCGCCGTTAACCTGCGAGCGTGGCGACGCCGCCGTTAACCTGTGAGCGGAAGCGACGCCGCCGTTAACCTGCGAGCGGAAGCGACGCCGCCGTTAACCTGCGAGCGGAAGCGACGCCGCCGTTAACCTGCGAGCGTGGCGACGCCGCCGTTAACCTGCGAGCGTGGCGACGCCGGCGTTGACCTGCGAGCGGAAGCGACGCCGCCGTTAACCTGCGAGCGGAAGCGACGCCGCCGTTAACCTGCGAGCAAAGCGAGTACACGGTTGAACGACGGCGCGTACTCGCGGCGGTACGTCCGCGAGTACGCGGTTGAACGACGGCGCGTACTCGCGGCGGTACGTCCGCGAGTACACGGTTGAACGACGGCGCGTACTCGCGGCGGTACGTCCGCGGGTACACGGTTGAATGACGGCGCGTACTCGCGGCGGTACGTCCGCGGGTACACGGTTGAACGACGGCGCGTACTCGCGGCGGTACGTCCGCGGGTACACGGTTGAGCGACGCCGCCGTTAACCTGCGAGCAAAGCGACGCCGCCGTTAACCTGCGAGCAAAGCGAGTCAGGTTGAACGACGGCGCGTACTCGCGGCGGTACGTCCGCGAGTACACGGTT
>JAKQKE010000059.1 GCA_029560805.1 Spirochaetota bacterium | reverse complement strand
GGTAGCCTTGTAGGAGACGAGGCCGCCGCGTTCCCTGACCGCCCGGACGAGCGGCCCGAGGTCGTCGACGAGGCCGCGGGCCGGGGTAACGCCGACGCCGTCGTGGGACGCCAGGAAGTTGAGCATGACGCCGCCGGGCGGTACCCGCAGCGACGCGGCCCAGCTCGACAGGGGGCCGGCGTCGCCGGTGGCGAAAGCATGCAGCACGAGGGGCGGCAGGCTGAAGTTGTAGACCATGTGCGCCTCGTCGCCGCTGTCGTCGCCGCCGGATCCCGAGCCGATGAGGGGGAAGCCGCCGAAGTACGACAGGTTCTCCTCGTGCGGCACGTTCGTCTCGGTCAGCACGGCCATGCCGAGCCCGAGCCCGTCGACGACGGCCCGGACGGCGCGCACCACCGCGTGGGTCTCGGGCAGATGGGCGCAGCTGGTACCGTCACGCTTCCATAAATAAGCGATGGCGTCGAGCCTGAGCATACGGGCGCCCCGCTCGGCGTAGCCCAGGATAATATCGATGAATTCGGCGAATACGGCCGGCTCCGAGAATTCGAGGTCGACCTGATCGGCGCTGAAGGTGGTCCATAGCCCGACGGTACGCCCGTCGTCGAGGGTCATCGGGGTGATCAGCGGGTGGGTGCGCGGACGCAGCACGCTCGAGGCATCGTAGTCGAGCGGCCTCGTGACGAAGAACCTGTCGTACGGCGAGCGCCCGGCCTTGAAGGCCTCGAACCAGACGCCCTTGGCGCTCGCGTGGTTGAGCACGAGGTCGAAGGCCAGGCGGCGTCCCCTACCCAGAGCCTGTATATCGTTCCAGTCGCCGAGGGCCGGGTCGACGGCTCGGTAGTCCATCACCGAGAAACCGTCGTCGGACGAGTACGGAAAGAACGGCAGCACGTGCAGATAGCTGAAGAGCCCAGGCATACGCTCGTCGATGAAGGCCTCGAGCCTAGCCAGGGAGGAGCGGCCGTCGCCCGGCGCGGGGGCGATCATGTCGCCGTACGCGATCAGGAGCGCATCGCGCTCGGAAAAGCGCGGCTCGTGCGGCTCCGCCCCGCGTCGTCGGACTATGTCCGGATGCCTTCCGATAACCTCGATGATGAGCCGCTCCGCTTCTTGAGCCCTGTCGCCGTAGATGAAGCCGAGGAGCGTCCGCAAGCGGTCGCCGTGCTTTCCCATCGATTCGGTAATTTCCATTGGTAGAGTATACGCGGCCTTCCGGAGAGACGCAAACGCGTATATGGAGAAATTCATATATATCATGTTGACTTTATATATAGTTTTCCATATACTTCGACCAACAACGAGGAGGACGATATGGCGAATGATAAACATATAGTGGTAATCGGGGGAGTGGCCGCCGGGGCGACCGCGGCGGCCAGGGCCAAGAGGCTCGATCCTACGGCTAAGGTCACGATCATCGAGGGTGGCCGCTACGTATCGTTCGCTAACTGCGGCCTACCCTATTTCGTCTCCAGGGACATCGATAAGCGCAGCGCGCTGATCCTACAGACCCCCGAAGGCTTCATGGCGCGGTACGGCGTCGAGGTGCTGCTCGAGACGCGGGCTACCGCGATCGACAGGGCGGCCAGGACCATCGCCGTCGACGGACCGGCCGGCAAGGCCGAGGTCGCCTACGACTCGCTGATACTCGCCCAGGGCGGCCTCCCGTTCATGCCGCCGATAGAGGGCTCCGATTCCGATACCGTGTTCAGACTCTGGACCATTCCTGACATGGACGCCGTGCACTCGTTCATCGAGAAACGCAAGCCAGCGTCGGCTCTCGTCGTCGGCGGCGGCTTCATTGGCCTCGAGGCCGCCGAGGCCTTCGTCGCCCGGGGTCTGGCGACCACCGTCGTCGAGCTGACCTCGCACGTGATGCCCCCGGCAGACGCCGAATTCGGGGCGATGATAGGCCGAGCTTTCGTAGAGGCCGGGGCCAGGGTGATCACCGGCCGCTCGGTCAAGGCGATACGCGGAGGCGTAGCCCTGCTCGACGACGGCACGGAAGTTCCCGCGGAGCTCGTGCTCGTGTCCGCCGGCGTCAAGCCGAACGTCGAACTGGCCAGGTCGGCCGGCCTCGAGCTAGGCAAGACTGGCGCCCTCGTCGTGGACGAGTACATGAGGACGAGCGACGGTCATATCTGGGCCGCCGGCGACATGGTCGAGATCAGGAGCCGAGTCTCGGGGCAGGCGACGCGCGTGCCGCTCGCCGGCCCGGCGAATAGGCAGGGCCGCATAGCCGCGACGAACGCGCTCGGCGGCTCGATGCGCTACGCCGGGGCCTCGGGCACGAGCGTCTTCAAGGCCGTGGACAAGACCTTCGCGATGACCGGCCTCTCCGAGCGCGCGGCCAAGGGCCTCGGCCTGGACGCCGCCTCGGTGACGGTCCATCGCTACCACCATGTGAGCTACTACCCGGGCGCCGAGGAGCTGAGCCTCAAGCTGGTCTACGAGCGCGGCTCGGGCCGCTTGCTCGGGGCCCAGGCCTTCGGTAAGGAGGGCGTCGACAAGCGCATCGACGTGGCCGCAACGGCGCTCGCCGGCGGCATGACGATTGACGACCTAGCCGAACTTGACCTGGCCTACGCGCCGCCCTACGGGGCCGCTAACGACCCCGTCAACATGGCCGCCTTCGCCGCCCAGAACGCCGAGTCCGGCTATGCTCCGACGGTATCGGCTGAGGAGGCCTGGGCGCTCGCTATGTCGGGCGAGGCGTCCATCGTCGATCTGCGGACCAACGGCGACCGCCGCAAGGCGCCGGTCCCGTCGGCAGTCCAAATCCCCCTCGACGAACTCGATTGGAGGCTCGAGGAGCTGCCCGCAGGTAGACTCCTCCTCCTGTCCAGGGCCGGCTACGAGAGCCACATCGCCCTACGCAAACTCCTCGGCCTAGGCAGGACCGACGCTCAGAACATCTCGGGCGGCGAGCTGAGCCTGGAACTCGTCCCCGGCTTCGTCCGGGTGCTCGAGTCGATCGAACGATAAGCGCCCGATTTCGAGGCGTACACATTTTGGAGGTGAACCATGGCAGACACGATACTAGACGATCCCATCATGAGGATGATCGACGGCGGCGCGAAGGTGATAGACGTGCGGAGCCCCGAGGAGTACGACGACGAGCACTACCCGAACGCGATCAACATTCCGCTCAACCTGATCCAGGCCAAGGCGGCAGAGCTGGGCGACAAATCCGCGCCGCTCGTGCTGTACTGCGCGTCCGGGTCGAGGAGCGCCTTCGCTGCCAGGATGCTGTCGATGGCCGGCTTCAAGAACGTGGTCAATGCCGGCGGCCTCTACGACATGCCCGGCTATTGAGTCCGACGTAGAATACAGCACAAAGGGAATACGAGCACCAGAGGTAAAGCAAGAGGCGACCAGGCCCAAGGCCTGGTCGCCTCTTCGTATTGCTACCTTTACTCGGAGATTCTCTTTCCTACCTCATATCCTCGTATTCTCTTCATCGCCTTATAGAGTATCCACACTATGCGAAGGTGGCTTCGACGGCGGCTACGGCCCGGGCGCATAGCTCGTCGGCCTTGGTCCTGAGCGCGGCCACGCGGGCCTTCATGCCATCGACATAGGCCGCATCGGCTATCGAGCCGAGGTTGATCAGCACGTTGAGCGCGGCGCCGTGGGCCCCGGCCCTGGCGAGGAGCGCGGCGACGCCCGCGTCGGATGACGAGTTCCTGTTGCCGGCCGTAGCCTCGATAGCCAGCTCGAGCGCGGCTACACAGGCCTCGGCGGTGGCCAGCGGCACCTCGACCGCCGATTTGTAGCCGGCCTGCAGGGCCGCCTCTCGCGCTGCCTTCTCCTCGGCCGTGCCCTTCGGCAGCTTCATCGCGTCCATCACGGCGTTGAAGGCGCTCGTGTCATCGTCCACGGCCCGGGTGAGCGCCTGTTTGACAGCCTGAGCCCTGACCGCCAAGGCGGACATCGGCTCCCAGACCGGCTCGTAGCCCTTCTTGCCGACGGTTAGATTGGCGACCATAGCCGACAGGGCGGCCGACAGGGAGCCGGCGAGCGCCGAGACCGAGCCGCCACCGGGCGCGGGGGAGTCGCTCGACACCTCGTCGACGAAGGCCGCGGCCGTCATCGCCATGAGCGGGGCCGCGGGTCTCGCGGCGTAGTCGATGATCTTGCGCTCGGCGTCGAAGGCCGCCACCGAGTCGAGGCCGAGCGTCGTCTTGGCCAGCTCGACCAGTTCCGGCTCGGGCGCGCCCTCGCTCCTGCCCATACGGCGCAGGTAGTAGCGGCCCGCCTCGACGAGGGGCTCGAGCGGCACGAGGCCGACGAGCTCGGAGCCGCAGACCGACAGGCCCAGCTTCTCCGCCTCCTCCTTGACCGTCTCGTAGACGACGTGGAGCGGCGTGGCCTTGTAGTTGGTCAGGTTGATCGACACCTGGGCCCTACGGTACGAGTCGATGTACCAGCCGATGGCCCGCACGTGCTTGAGGCGGCCGGGTACCATGACCTTCTCGCCCTTCCCGTCCTTGACGATGTTGCCCGCGGCGTCGCGGGCCGCCCTGCCGCCCTCGCGCACGTTGAGCGCGACCTCGTTGGCTAGCTTCCGATCGCGCGTGTTCAGGTTGACGTTGTACGCTATCAGGAAGTCGCGGGCGCCTACGACCGTGGCGCCCCAGCCGGGTACGAAACGGGCCGGGCCGTAGTCCGGCTTCCACTCGGGCCTCGCGAGCTTGTCGGCCAGGGCCTCGTACTCCCCGGAGCGTATGTCGGCCAAGCTACGCCGCTCCGGGCGGCTGGCGGCGTACTCGTAGAGGTAGACCGGCACATCGAGCTCGGCGGCCATCCTCTCGGCCGCCCGCTTGGCCAGGGCGACGCACTCGTCCATCGTCACGCCGGAGACCGGCACGAAAGGGCAGACGTCGAGGGCGCCCATGCGCGGATGGGCGCCGGAGTGCTTGGCCATGTCGATAAGCGAGCGGGCCGTCGCGGCGGAACGGACAGCCGCCTCGAGTACGGCGTCGCTCTCGCCTACAAAGGTGTACACGGTGCGATTGGTGTCGGCGCCGGGATCGACGTCGAGGAGGGACACGCCCTGGACGCCCTCGATCGACTTGGCTATGGCGTCGATGACGCCCTTATCGCGCCCCTCGCTGAAATTGGGGACGCATTCGACTATCCTGCGTTCGGCCATCTGAGAAATCTCCTTTTTCGCCGCCCCGTGGAGGGGCGCCAAGCCGAGTATAGCACGGGCGGCCGCCTCGTGAGAACGCGAGGCCTTTACCCCGCCGTCCATCGAGGCTATCCTGATCGATATGGACTCATCCAGGATGATCGATACCGCGAGGAAGGCGACGGCGGCGCTCATGTCGGGCCGTAAGCCGGTCTTCTACGCGAGCGCGCTCATAGGCCTGGCCGCCGGCGCCGCGGCCCTGATCATGAAGGCGCTCGTACACGCCGTCTCGGCCGCCGGCTCGGGGCTCGTCGAGGCGGTCGGCTGGCCGCTCCTACGTTACGCCCTGCCCCTCGTCGGGATAGCGCTGACGACGGTCTTCACCCGCTACGTCATCCGGGACGACATAGGCCACGGCGTCGCCAAGGTGCTCAAGGCGCGGGCCCGCGACAAAGGCGACATCGCGCCCCATAATATGTACTCGTCCATCATCGGCTGTTCCCTGACCGTCGGTTTCGGCGGCTCGGTCGGCCTCGAGGCGCCGGTAATGTACACGGGCTCGGCGATAGGCTCGAACGTAGCCAAGCTACTCCGCCTCGACGCGAAGACCAAGACCATACTCGTCGGCTGCGGCTCGGCCGCGGCCGTCGCCGCTATCTATAAGGCTCCGATAGCCGGCATCGTCTTCGCGCTCGAGGTGCTCATGATAGACTCGACGCCCGGCAACAAACTACCGATCATCGTCTCGTCGATGATCGGCGCCCTCGTCAGCATGCTGGCGACGGGCACCGGCGTATCGTACTCCTTCGCCGTCCACGATAGCCTGAACCTCGCCGGGCTACCCTACTACGTCGGGCTCGGGGCCTTCTGCGGGCTCCTGGCCCTGCACCTGCACAAGACGAGCAAGGCCATGGAAACGCTCCTCAAGCGGGCGGCGTCGCCCTGGCTCAAGGCAGCCATCGGCGGCCTCGGAGTAGGCCTCCTCGCAGCCCTTCTGCCGCCGCTGTTCGGAGAAGGTTCGTGGGCGCTCGAGGCGGTGCTGTCCGGGCGGCCCTTCGACGCGCTGGCCGGCGACCCGTTCGGGGCGGGACTCCCGTCGGACCGACGGCTGCTCCTCTTCTTCGCGGCCGTACTCGTCGTCAAACCGGTCGCGGCCGGGCTGACGACCGGGGCCGGCGGCGTCGGGGGCGTGTTCGCGCCGAGTCTGTTCATGGGCGGCATCGCCGGCTCACTGTTCGCACGCGCGGCCAGGCTCCTCGGGGCCGCCTCCGTGTCCGAGGCTAACTTCGCGCTGACAGGCATGGCCGCCCTCCTATCTGCCCTGATGCACGCGCCCCTGACCGGTATCTTCTTGATAGCCGAGCTGACGGGCGGCTACGAGCTGTTCGTCCCTCTGATGATTGCCAGCGCCAGCGCCTACGGCGTCCACCGCGCTTTCAGCGCCCACAGCATCTATACCGAGGATCTGGCTGCCGAGAACGCCCTCGTCACCTGGGACAAGGACGCCGCGGTACTCCTGGAGCTCGACCCCTACGCCCTCGTCGACGAGAAGGCCCCCAGGGTATCGCCCCGGGAACCCCTATCGTCGATTCGACGCTTGCTGGCCGAGCGGCCGGCCTACCTGCTCGCCGTGGTCGACGAAGCGGGCGTCTACCTCGGCGACCTCCGCTTCGACGATATTCGCCCCCTGCTCTTCGACGACGCCTCCGGCGCTCGCGAGGCCGGCGAATTCGCTACCAAGGACCCGAAGACGCTCGGGCTCGGCCTGAGGCCGGCCGAGGTGCTGGACAGCCTCGACGACGCCCGCGACGGCGCCCTGCCCGTCGTCGACGGCCGAGGAACATTCCTCGGGTACCTATGGCGCGAGGCGGCCCTGAACGAGTACCGCCGCCTGATGATCGCGATGACGAAGGACTGACTCGCCTCGCATCGACGGAGATAGCCTCGCCGCCGCCCACGGCTTCTCCCACCTCGCGTCAATGGAAGAAGCTATGACAACAGGCATTGAATTTTCCTACATTTTCGTAGCATC
>JAKQKE010000047.1 GCA_029560805.1 Spirochaetota bacterium | reverse complement strand
TGGAGCGATACGTGCCGCTCCCGGCGGTCAGCGTGATCGACGGTACCGTCGCGGTCACGGCGGCGAGCGACAGCTCCGAGTCAGCTATGCCCGCGTCGTAGAAGATCTGATGCAGGAGCGACGCGGCCTTATTGCTCGGGTTGGATACGGCCCAGCCGTTGATCGTTCGCGTCGTGCCGACGGTGCGGTCGAGCTTGTACCAGAGGTCGACCGCTTCGACCTCGACGGCCTCGAGCCCGTGCGATCCGTTGACCGTGGCCTTGAAGGTCGGGCGAACGTAGCCGACGAAGTACGGGGCCTCTCCGTCGAGGATCCGGACCGGGATGTCCGCGCTCGTCGTTAGGAGCTGCGTGACGAGCGCCGTGTTACGGATCAGCGAGAACCGGCAGGTCGAGATGACCGGCTTGAGGTCGTTGTAGATCGCGCGCTGACGGCGCACAGGGTTGCGGCCGAAGAGCGAGCCCGAATACTCGACGAACCCGGCGCCGAAGTCAAGCCAGAGCTGGTACGCCATTAGGCCGCCCCCAGCACGCCGGCGCTCTTGATCTCGCGCCAGATCATCAGGCTGAACTCGCGGATCCCGTCGTCGCCGACGAGGGCCGAGGTGGTCACGGACACGTTGACCGTGATGTCGCGCGCCTGCGTGTACGACGCGTTCGCCCCGGTCGTCGACGACGAGCTAGCCGAACCGGCCGCCGACAGATCGCCGACGCTGATCTCCGAAAGGTGCCCCTGGTCGAGCGCGCGGTACGAGGCGTATGACAGGTTCACGCCGGCCCAGCCAAGCGCCGCATTGATCGCCGCGACGATGCCGTTCCAGATCCCCAACACCATGTTAGCGACCACGTTGAACAGTGTGATGATGCCGTTGCCGATCGGGCGGAGCACCTTGTTGTACAACCAGACGAAGGCCTCGGCGATGCCCTTTATGATCGGGCCGAGCGCTTCGAAGATCGGAGCGACGATGCGCCCCAGGGTCTGGCCGAGGATACGGAAGATCCCGACGAGTGGCGTCAGGAGCGTCTCGATCAGCGGGCCGAGGATATCCATGACGCCCGAAAGGATCGTACCGATCGGGTCGAGCAGTGACTGCAGCATGCTCATCGACCCGAACATGCTGCCGAAGCTGTCGATCAGGGGGCCGAGCACGTCGTCGAGGCCCGCGAGTCCGCCGCCAAATAGCATCGAGCCGCCGCTGGAGCGGTCCTCCGCTGGAGCCCACGGCATCTCACCGGTGCCGGCGCTCGCCGCCACTGTGCCCTCGAAGTTCCACCCCTGGAACGCCGTCTCGATGCCGAGCACCACAGCGTCGACAACCGCGGCCGGAGCCGCCGAGCCGCCGCTGGAGCCGCCTGGCGCAGCCGAGGGGAGCGCCGGCGCGGCGCCGGGGAGATACCCGGCATACGCGCGGGATCGAGAGAAGTCCAGGAGCGCGGTAGCGATCTTCTGCTGATCCGCCACGGCGTCCTCGATCTGCTTCGTTACAGTCTTGAAGTCGTCGGAGCCCTCCCTGAGCTGGAGGAGTACGCCCTTGCGCTGCTCGATGAAGGCAAGCCGGGCCTTATTGAGCGCGACGAGCTCCTGTTCGGTGAATGAGTCGATGCCGGCGCCGCCCTTGGCTTTGGCCATCGCCGAGGTGTAGTTCCGGGCCGCACCCGCGGCCTCCCCCCACTGGCGGATGATGTCCGTGAGCCATGCGCGTAGCGGCGAGAGCCCTTGGCTGATCAGCCCGCCGAGTTCGGCCTTGAGGTCGACCACGGCGTTCTTGTAGTTTTTGAGCCCTACGTCAACCGAGTTCGCCAGAGACTCGCCGAGACCATCATACTTGCCCGCGATGAGGTCGACCGCCTCACCCGCGAGGAGTTGCTCCTTGGTCAAACTCTTCATCTCAGGAATGATCTCCCCGAGTTCACCCGCGGTCCCGCCGAAGGTTTTGTTGAGCTGCTCGACCGCGGAGCGCAGATCCTTACCCGTGGCCGCGCTCATGTCGACGGCCGCGGAGATGAGCTTGCGCACCTCGGTCTCGGTGCGGCCGCTCGTGATGAGGAGCGTCTCCATCGACTGGATCGACGCGCCGGTCTCGCCGGTCATGGCCGCGACCTCGTTCGCGAACGCGGTA
>JAKQKE010000010.1 GCA_029560805.1 Spirochaetota bacterium | reverse complement strand
GACGCGGTACGAGTCGGGCCCGATGCGCTGGGCCTCGAGATAGTCGCCGTTCTCCATGCCTATGGCCGCTATGGCCATCATGGGCTGATGGCGTAGCTGCTCGACGAAGGCGAGCCGAATGGCGGTCGTCTCGTCGTCGATGCGGGGATAGGTGCCGAGGAAGGCCGCGTTGGCCGAGGCGACGTGAACGGCGTGGCCGAGCCTGGCGTTGGCCTGGTCCGTGACCCGCTTGCTCGATTCGACGGCGATCGCCCGGATGGCGTCGCTCACGGCGGCGCGGGAGCCGTTGACGTACAGGACCCATGACAGCGCGAAGCCGAGCGCCGTGACGACGAAGAAGGGGAGTATTATTATGCGCTTGAGCCTGGCGCCTCTAGAGCGCGTGAAGGGCGCGAGTAGCCTTTTGCGTGTATCGTCTCCTGGCATGGTGCGTCAGTATACTCCGGCGTTACCGATTCAGTAAAGAAAAATACCTGAATGGAGAAACGCAGCCGAGACGTGGTGTATATTCGATGGTATGACGATAACCCTGAACGGTAGTACCGAACGGTTCGACGAGCCCTCGATGACGGTGCGTGGCTTGCTCCTGGCCAAGCGCTGGTCATTCCCGCTGATCGTCGTCTCGATCAACGGCGCGGCCGTGGCGAGGGACGACTGGGACGCGGCGACGGTCTACGACGGCGACGTCGTAGACGCGACCCACCTGATGTCCGGCGGCTGAGGAGTGAAGGCGTGACGATCCCCGGTGTTACGAAGCTTATGCACGACCAATGCGAACGGGCGATGCTCGAAGGCGAGTTCGGCCCCGATGTCATCGGCTCGGCGGAATCGGTCGCCGTCGTCCTGACCCAGGGCTGGTGCCCGCAGTGGAGGGCGATGGCCCGCTGGCTCGGCGAGGCGGCGGCCGAGGCCGGGGCGCGCGCCTATTACGTCGAGTACGACGAGGAGCCGTTCTTCGAGCGCTTCATGGCCTGGAAGGAGGAGGCGCTCGGCAACCGCAGCGTGCCATACCTGCGCTACTACCGCGGCGGGGAGCTCGTCGCGGAGAGCAACTACGTGTCGCGGGACGGCTTCGCGGCCAGGTTGCGCCGCGGCTGAGGCCGCCTGCCGCCGCGGGCCTATCGTCGCGTCGCCCTGCGTCGACCCGCCTAGTCGCCCAGGGCCTTCTCCGTCAGCTCGATGAGCAGGGGCACGAGCTGCTTCTTGCGCGACAGCACGTCCTTGAGCTCGAAGGTGGTCTCGTTGAGCCGCGGGAAGCGCAGCATCGACACGAAGTCCCGCTCGCCCTCGACGAACAGCACGCTGGACAGCTCGGTGATGTCGGTGACCATGAGCGCCGAGAAGTAGTGGTCGCCCGAGGCGCGCAGGGCCGCCAGCTCCGAGGCCACCTCGTCGGCCCGCTCGAGTATCTCGTCCGGGGAGTGTACCTCCACCTGGCTGACGGTGAACGAGCGGTCGGCCGCGCTGTACTCCTTCATGTCCAGCCTGACGATCTCCGCGACCGGCTTCTTGGCCACGAGGCTCGCCGAGCTCATGATGTCCCGCCCGAAGGCCTCGACGTCCAGGTCGGCTATGTTCGACAGGTACTCGGCGGCCTCGCGGTCGACGTCCGTCGCGGTGGCCGACTTGAGTATCAGGGTGTCGGACAGGATGCCGGCGAGCAGTAGCGAGGCCATCGGCTTGGGTATTGGCACCTTCGCGTCGCGGTACATCGAGGCGACGATGGTGCTCGTCGACCCGACGACGCGGTTGATGAAGGTGATGGGGTAGCGCGTGCTGAAGGCGCCGAGGCGGTGATGGTCGATGACCTCGAGGATGCGGTAGTTGTCGGCGCCGTCGACCGCCTGGCCTAGCTCGTTGTGGTCGACCAGTATCAGGCTGACGTTCGGCTCGCGGATCAGGTCTCCCTCGTCGAACAGGCCGACGACGCGGCCGTCGTCGTCGAGCACCGGCACCGAGCGGCTCGGGCTCTCCGCGATGGCCTCGCGCGCGCGCCTGAGGGTCTCGTGGGTGCGTACCGGCCGGATCGTGTCGTCGCCCATGGTCTCCACGGGCGTCGAGTAGATGACGAGGAGGCTCGTGCTCGAGGTGTCGTACGGGGAGACGAGGACCGAGACGCCGTTGGCCTCGGCCAGCTCCTTGAGCTCGCGCGACAGGAGGGAGCCGTTCGTCACGATCATAGCCCTGACCTTCGACTCGATGGCGTAGCGCTGGACGTCTGCGCGGTCGCCGACGATGATGATGACCGAGTCGACCGCCTCGGCGTCGAGGTGCCGCTTGAAGCTGTCGGTCTCGAGCGCGGCGACGAGCACCCGCGCCTTGAACATCTCGTCCGGGGCGAAGGCGCAGACCTTCTGGGCCTTTATCGTCGCCTCGAGCCGCCCGACGCTCGTCGGGATCACGGCCTTCTTGTGCGGGTTTATCTTCTTGAGGATGTTCTGGGCGAACGAGCTGTAGTGGAGCATGGCGCGGTAGCGGCCAGCCTCGTCGACGATGGGCAGGGCCTTCTGGCCCGACTGGTTCATCGTCGCCAGCGCGTCCCAGAGCGGGGTGCCGCGGTCGACGACGATGGCCGACCCGCCCATATAGTACTCGACCTTGGGCACGAGGTCCGGGATGAACGCGGGGAACGGCACGCCGAAGCGCTCGAAGACGTACTCGGCCTGCGGGCTCATCTTGCCGGCGCGGGCCGCGACGCAGCAGCCGAAGCCGAGCTCGCGCTTGAGGTGGGCGTAGGCCGCGGCGGAGACCACGGAGTCGGTGTCCGGGTTCTTGTGCCCTATCACGTAGGTGGTGTCGCTCATGACGGACAGTGTATCGCCGCGGGCGGAGGATGGTCAAACCGGATGGCCAAAGGCCGGCCGAATCGCTATGCTGTGGGCCGTATGATCAAGCTGTACGCCTTCCTGGGCAACCACGGCCGGGAGTATTCCGGCAACAGGCACAACGTGGCGTGGCTCTTCCTCGAGTCGCTGCCGTTCTACGCGTCGCTCCAATGGAAGCGAGGCTACAAGGGCCGCTGGGCCCAGCGCGAGACGCCGCTCGGGCGCGCCTGGTTCATCGTACCGGAGACGTACATGAACCTGTCCGGCGACAGCGTCGCCGAGATAGCCAGGTTCTACAAGGTGGAGCCCGGAGAGGTCCTCGTGGTCCACGACGAGCTGGAGCTCGGCTTCGGCTTCTTCGGCTTCAAGAAGGGCGGCGGCCTCGGCGGCCACAACGGCCTCAGGTCGATGAAGGAGCGGCTCGGCACGGCCGACTTCATGCGGCTGCGCTTCGGCATAGGCCGGCCGAGCCACGACGACGTGGCCGGCTACGTGCTGTCCGACTTCTCGCGCGACGAGCGGGAGAAGCTCGAGTGCTCGGTGTTCCCGCGCGCCGCGACCGCCCTCGAGCTATGCGCCGATCGCGGCTTCGACGAGGCGCTCGCGGCCTACGCCAAGGTCAACGCGCTCGCGTGAGGCCGGCCGGCCCTACTGGATCAGCTTCTTGAGGATCTTGTCGTCCTTCTTCCAGTCGGGCTGGACGCGCACCTTGATCGACAGCCTGACCGGGTAGCCGAAGATGTCCTCGAGGTCGCGCTCGGCCTCCTCGCGTATCAGCCTTATCATCGACCCGCCGGCCCCTATCAGGATGCCCTTCTGGGTGTCGCGCTCGACGACCAGGTCGCCCTCGTAGACGAGGGTGCCGTCGTCGAGCGTATGGTGCGCCGTATACTCGACGAACACGGCGTGCGGCACCTCGTTCCTCGTATGCAGGAAGATCTTCTCGCGTATCACCTCGGCGATGCGGAACACGGGCTCCTGGTCGGTGTAGTACTCGGGCGGGTAGTATTCCGGCCCGACAGGGGCGGCCTCGGCCAGCGCCGCGACGAGCGCGTCGACGCCGGTACCCTGTTCCGCGGACAGCTCGAAGGCGCGCGAGCCGGGCATGCGCTCGTCCAGGAAGGCGCGCGCGCGCGGCGCGTCGGAGTCCCTCGCGTCGATCTTGTTGACCGCGACGAGCGTCTTGCCGATGAACGGCCCGACCTTCTCGATGATAGCCTCCTCCTCGGGGCCCGGCGCGCGGGTGGTGTCGATCACGTACAGCACGAGGTCGGCGTCCTGGAGCGCCCGCAGGGCCAGGTCGCGCAGCCGGCGGTTCATGGCCTTCTCGGAGTCGTGCAGGCCGGGCGTGTCGAGGAACACGAGCTGGTAGTACTCGCCGGTCTTGATGCCGCGGACGGTGTTGCGCGTGGTCTGCGGCACGGGCGAGACGATGGCCACCTTCTGGCCGCAGATCCTGTTGACGAGGGTCGACTTGCCGGCCGACGGCCTTCCGACGACGGCTACGAAGGCTGATCGATGCTGTTCGGGCACGGCTGCCCTCCTTTCGGGTAATCATGGCCGGAGAAGAGCGAGAACTGGGCCTCGGCCTGGGCGTAGAGCATGCCGAGGCCGTTAGTCACGCGGCAGCCGGCCTTGCGGGCGCGGCGCATCACCTGCGTCTCCGGCGGGCTGTAGATGGCCTCGTAGAGCGCCTCGCGGCCGGAGAATTCGTACCATTCGATCGGGTCGCCGTCCTGCCCGCCCTCGAGCCCGACCGAGGTGGTCTGCACGATCAGGTCGTTGTAGCGCTCCATGAGGTCGGCCGCGCGCTCGGTCATGCCGGACCACTCGAAGCCGTAGGCCTCGGCGAGGCGCCTGGCCTTGGACATGCTGCGGTTGACGACGCAGACCTTGGCGCCGAGCGAGTTCAGCGCGTAGGCGGCCGCCTTGGCGGCCCCTCCGGCGCCGACTATCGTCGCCTTTAGGCCGCGCAGCGTATCGACGCCGAGGAACCTGCGGACGTCGGCGGTGAAACCGTAGGCGTCGGTGTTGTAGCCGACCCATTCCGATCCGTCCTTGATGGCCGTATTGCACGCCCCTATGACCTCGACCTCCGCGGATCGCCTGGACAGGTAGGGCAGGACGCGCTCCTTGAACGGCACGGTGATCGAGAAGCCGCGTATCGACAGCCTGTCGGCGAGCGACAGGAAGCTCTCGACGTCGTCGCTCGGGAACGGCAGGTAGAGCGATCGTAGCCCGAGCGCGGAGAAACCGGCGTTATGGATGATAGGCGACAGCGAATGGATGACGGCCGGCCCTCCGAGTATGCCGTAGAGGCTCCAGTCCTGCTCGAACTCCCTGGCCCGGTAGACCTCGAGCAGGCGGGACGGGTCGAGCTGGCCGGGCGCCGGCGCCTCGAGCCCTGCCCCGGTGGCGCTCGCGTAGACGAGCATGCTGCCGAGCCGGTCGGCGAGCACCCGCGTGCAGAAGCCGTACTCGCCCATGCTGACGACGACCCGCTCGCCGCGGCCCTGGCCGCCCTCGAAAAGCCTGAAAACCGAGTCGACGTCGGCCATGCCGTTCGCCTTGACCGCCAGCTTCGGAATCTCCGACGGCCGAGACGACAGCTCCCGCCAGACCTTGTCGATATCGGCGGGCATACCGTCGAGGCAGTGCTTCGAGCGGATGATCTTGGTGCCGAAGGTACGCGCCGCTTCCTGGATCGAGGGGATATGAAAATCGTGTTCGATGTCGACGTACGAGAAATTCTTGCGATGGTCCGAGTCGGCGAACGCGAGTCCCCTGGCGAACGTGACCAGCCGTACGCCCTCTCCAAGGTCGAACTTGCCGCCGTCGGATTTGCGCCTGACCGTGAGGATGCTCGGCATGCCGGCCTTCTCCGGGAAGAAGCGCAGGTGGAACAGCTCGGCCGGGTCGAGGTAGTCGGCGCGTAGCTCGACCATGTCCACCTTGTCGCGGTAGCGTTCCAGCGCCTCCAGGTCCTGGGCGATGGTCGATCCCGTCAGGCACAGGCAAATATTCGGCATCGCCGCTCCTAGAAGTCAGCTCGGTAGATATAAAGCTCGCGGATACGTCCTCCGTCCACCACACCCCTGAGCCTAACCGGCCAGGCCTCTCCCGGCAAGACCCATTCGTACGACCCGCCCAACGCGAGGGCCGGGGCCCCGAGCGCGGAGATCGCCCGTTCGACGCCGGAGCCGACGACGAGGCCGAGGACCGGCCTGGCGTACGGCTCGGCGATCCTGACCTGCCAGACCCTATCCTTGAAGAGGAATAGCGAGAATCCGCCGCCGTAGTCGAAGACGACATCGTCCTGCCAGGGCTCGGCGCCGCGTATCGCGAATACGCTCCCGGGCGGCCCGAAGCGTTCGATGGCCTGGGCCGGCGTCAGGCCCAGTAGCGTGGCGGGATCGTCCGGGGCGACTATCGCCTGACCGGAGGCGGCCGCGACGGATACGAGGAGGGCGATCGCTATGAGGGGCGTTGTTCGGCGCATCCCCGATACTGTATCGGAGCCGGAGACGCGTCGCAAGCCTGGGTTGAGAAAGTAGGGGCCTTTCGATTATGTTTACGTCTAAGGAGTCATACGTGTCATCTCATTCGATACTCCCAGAATCCCGTCGGGCGGCCATCGAGGCCGAGATCGACGATGCGCTCTCCGAGGTTCGCGCTACTGCGGACGTCGCGCTGCTCCAGGAATGCCGGGCCATCTTCCGCGCACGGGTGCCGTTCAATCTACGGGCCTACGTCGCCGCGACCCTGGCGCTCAAGTACGCCGGCGGCTCCCGTCACCCCGAGACGCGCTCCCGCGACGCCAAGGGCGGTAAGGGGCGGTCCGAGGGCAGGCCCGACGGTCGCACCGAGAGCGTCGCCAGGCAGCCCGCCAAGCAGCCCGCCAAGCAGGCCAAGGCCAAGAAGGAAGAGAAACCCGTCCGCGAGCCTGAAACCCGGGAACCTCGGGACCTGCGCGAGAACCGCTACCGCGGCGAGGGCGTCACGCTGTTCGTGAGCGCCGGCCGCAGGCAGCGCTTCTACGCCAGGGTCGCCGTCAAGGTCCTGCTCGATATCCCCGGCGTGGCCGACGAGCAGATCGGCGATATCAGGACGATGGACAACTACAGCTTCATCGTCGTCGACCCGGCCGTCGAGGAAGCCGTCATCGCCGCCCTGAGCGGGTACGACTTCAAGGGCCGCGTGCTCGCGGTCAACCGCGCCAGGAAGCGCGGCGAGAGCGCCCCCTCCCGGGAGCCGCGGACGATCGACGCGGTCGGCGAGGAGCCCGCCGAGGTAATCGCCGAGGCGCCGTCCGACGACTCGCTCTATCGGGACGCCGACGAACCGGACGACTCCGCGTACGGCGAAGATGGCGACGAGCTGGACGAAGACGGCCTCGAGCCGTTCGGCGCGGCGCCGGAGGACGATGCGGAGGCGCCGTCGGACGAGTACGGCGACGAGCCCGAGGGCGATCCCGACGAGGACCCTACAGAAGGCGCCTGAGCGCCGCTACTATCAACCATCCGTTGACGGCCAGCGAACCCGCGAAAGCGAGCGCGCTGGCCAGCGTGGCCGTGCCCGCCCGTCGGCGCCAGACCTCGGTCTCGGCGCCGGTAGAGTCGTCGAGCCGTTCCAGGTCGCGCCTGGCACGGCAATAGCGTGCCCGTCTCCAGAAGCGCCGGTACGCGAAGAACCCGACCACGCCGGGCGGCAGGAGCGGCAGCAAGGGCGAGAAAGCCGCCGTCAGGGTGAGCGCGCTGATCAGCGAAGGCATCCTGCCGGGTAACGCGAGCGGTACTATGGCGCTCATCGCCGCCGCCCCGAAGGCTAGCGATACCTGGGTGACCGGGTTCCAGTACTCGTTCTCGTGACGGCCCGCCCAGATGGCCCGCCTGACGACCCGGTCGTCGTCCCCATCGTGCAGGATGACCAGCGGCGGCGACTTGTCCCGTTGGGCCATGACGACGCGGCCGTCCCGCATCTCGGCTTCGCCGGCGACGAAGGCCCTGGAACCCGGCGTGATGGCCCGAAGGTCGCTCCATCGTCGGCGCTCGACAGTGTCGTCCCCCGATCTGCCGACGAGTAGGTAGACCCAGGCGTCCTTCAGGTCGACCGCGCAGGCGGCGCCCTCGCAGCGTATCCAGAGTTCGTCCAGGCCGCTGATGGCGTCGACCTCGCCCAGCGCGCGGACGCGGCCGAGCGTCGATCGGGCGGCCGATCGCGAGTCCAGTTCGGGCAGCGTCGAGGCCTCGGCGACCGATTTCCTAAAGAGGCGCCACTGCTGGCGTACGACGAAGGCGCCGGCTATGGGCACGAGCGCGTAGAAGAGTATGGCGGCCAGTATGGCCAGGGTCACCGGTACGAACATCGGGTAGCGCTCCGCTTGTCATCGAGGCGCCCGGCCGGGTAGTATCGCCGGGCATGATCCGCAGCATGAGTGTAGGCCCCATAGGGGAAAACGTCTATATCGTCGAGAATCCAGGCTCTCCCGTACTGGTCGTCGATCCCGGCGCCGAGCCTGAGCGCCTGGCGGCCGAGGTCTTGACGGCCGTCCGGCGGGCCGGGACGGACCGGGTCATCGTCGCCCTGACCCACGGCCACCTGGACCACGTCGCGGCTTTGCCCGGTCTGCTGGCCGCCCTGGCGGCGGCCGGAATTCCCGTCCGCACCTACGCGCCCGAGGCGGATCGCGACTACTTTGGCGACAAGGCCAGGGAGACGAACGAGCGCGTGTTCTCCGGCATCGGGGCGATGGGCTTCCTGCGCAAGCAGTGGGCGCCCATACCGGAAGCCGACGAGTACTTCGGCGACGGCTTCGCGTTCCCGGGGCTGGACGCGGTCGCCGTGCATACGCCGGGGCATACGCGCGGTTCGTCGTGCTTCCTGGTCGAGGGTGGCTCGTCGCTGCTGGCCGGCGATACGCTGTTCCGCGACGGTCGCGGCCGTACCGACAACTTCGACTCGGATGAGGCGGCGATCGTCCATTCCATCAGGGAAAGGCTGTGCCCCCTGCACGACGCCGTACGCGTCTGGCCGGGCCATGGCGAACCGACGACCATAGGCCGCGAGAAGCGCTACTATTCCTGATCCCGGAGGATACCCGATGAGCAGAACGACAAACCGACCGGCTCGGTCAGCGTTCGCGTCGACGTTGTGCGCGGCGTTATGCATGGCGTTATGCGCGGTAGCCGCCGCATCGTGTTCGGCCGCCCCGCGGGACCGGGCCGACCTGGTGATCGGCACCGTATGCTCGGTGCGCATTCTCGACGGCGGCGACCGGAGGGCGCTCGACGCGGCCTTCGAGCGGCTGCGCGGCATAGAGGCCTCGATGAGCGCCAACGCCGAGGGTACCGTGGTCGCGGCGATCAACGCCGGCGCCGGGGCCGTCCCGGTACCCGCCCCGGCCGACGTCCGCTACGTCATACGAAAGGCGCTATCGTACGCGGAGCTGTCGGGCGGCGCTTTCGACCCGACCATCGGCCCCGTCGTCAAGCTGTGGAACATCGGCATGGACGGCGAGCGGATCCCCGCTCCGGAGGAGATAGCCGAGGCCCTGCCCCTCGTCGACGCGAGCGCCGTAGCCGTGGACGACGCGGCCAGCACCGTCTTCCTGCCTCGGGCCGGCATGATGCTCGACCTCGGCGCCATCGCCAAGGGCTACGCCGCCGACGAGGTGGCCCGCGTCCTGCTCGAGCATCGGGTCAAGGCCGCCGTCGTCGACCTCGGCGGCAACGTCAAGGTGGTCGGCCGGAAGCCGGACGGCTCTCCCTGGCGCATTGGCATCCAGGATCCCTTCGACGACCGAGGCTCGCGCATCGGCATAGCCGAGCTCGAGGGCGGCGCGACGGTCGTGACGAGCGGCGTCTACGAGCGCTATTTCATCGGGGACGATGGAGCGCACTACCACCATATATTGGATCCGGCCACCGGCTATCCGGCGAGGAATGGCCTCGTCTCGGTCACGGTGATCAGCTCGTCGTCGATCGACGCCGACGGCCTGTCGACGACGCTGTTCTCCCTGGGCCTGGAGCGGGGCATGGCCCTCGTCGAGACGCTCGACCACGTCGAAGCCGTCTTCATCGACGAGGACCGGCGCGTCTACCAGAGCTCCGGCGCCGGGAAGCTGTTCAAGCTCGATAATCCTGCGTTCACCCTGACAGCGCTACCGTCTCGGTAGGCAGCCAGCCTCGACCGGTAGCGCCTGCTCGCGCATGACCTTGGCGGCTAGCCGGACCGCGTCGACGATCTGCTGATAGCCGGTACAGCGGCAGAGGTTGCCTTTGAGGGCCTTGCGGATATCGTCGCGGCTCGGGTCGGGGTCGCGTAGCAGGAGAGCGTAGGCGCTCATCACCATGCCGGGCGTGCAGAAGCCGCACTGGATGGCTCCGGCGTCCATGAAGGCCTGCTGGATCGGGTGCGGCTCTCCGCCGGGGCCCTCCATGCCCTCTATGGTCACCACCGACGCGCCGAGCGCCTTCTCCACGGGAATCCGGCAGGATCGGAGGGCCTTACCGTCGACGACGACGGTGCAGGAGCCGCAGAGACCCTTCTCGCAGCCGTTCTTGGTGCCCGTCAGGAAGCGGCGCTCGCGCAGGTACTCGAGGAGCGACAGCGCGCGCTCCTCGTCGCCCACCGTATGCGCGACGCCGTTGATCGTTATCTGGTTCACGCGAGGTCCTCCGGTCTGAGTCGAATCGGCAGGTCGCGGCAACGCACGCCGGTGGCGTTGTACACGGCGTTGGCGATGGCCGGCGCTATCAATTCCAACGCCGGCTCCCCGATGCCCTTGGCTCCAGTCAGGGAGGCTGGGTCATGGTTCTCGACGATCACGGCGGTCATCTCCGGCAGATCAGTCGCCCTCGGCAGCAGGTACGAGTCGAAATTCTCGCAGACGGGCCTGCCGCCCTCGTAGGCGAAGTCCTCCATGAGCGCCATGCCGACGCCCTGGGTCACGCCGCCGTATACCTGGCCGAGCAAGAGGGCCCGGTTGACCGCCTTGCCGATGTCGTGGCCGGCCACGATGCTCCGTAGTCTGATCTTGCCGGTCTTCCGATCGACCGTCAGCTCGACCGCCTGGCACGAATAGACGTAGGTGAAGTACGCGTCGCCCTGACCGGTCGTGTCGTCCCAGCTCACCGGCGGAGCCTGGAAGGTGCCGAAGGCGTAGGGGGTGACGCGCTGCAGGAACAGCTCGCGCATCGCCTCCTCCCAGCTCAGGCTGTACTCGTAGTTCAGGCCCCAGATCTTGTCGTCGTGGAAGGTGACGTCCTCGGGCCTGCAGCGCAGGCGGTCGGCCAGGTGCCGCGACAGGAGCTCGCGGTACTGCCTGGCCGCGACCACGACGGCGGAGCCGCCCATGATGGTTCCGCGCGTGGCGACGGTGGTGCCCGAGTCGGGGATGGAGCTGGTCGACGAGCGCTTGTAACGGACGCGGCTGAGATCGACGCCGAGCTCTTCGGCGAGGATCAGCGTCATCGCCGACTCGGCGCCCTGCCCGTTCTCGTGGATGCCGGTCTCCAGCAGGATGGAGCCGTCGTACTGGCCATTGATGATGCAGGAACAGAAGTCCATGCCCTCGGCGCCGAGGGATGCGCCCCGGTAGCTGATGGCCAGGCCTATGCCGTACAGCTCGTCGGAGCCCTCCTCCGACGGCGTCCCGAACGAGCAATGCTCGTACTTCTTGCGGTAGCCTATCTCGTGGACGACGCGGTTCATCACGTCCTCCATGCTGACGACGTGGCCGTCCAGCTTCTGCCCGGTGACGGTGACCGAGTCCTGTTTGACCATGTTGATGCGGCGCATGCCGAGCGGGTGGATCTTGAGCTCGTGGGCCGCCATGTCCATGAGCTGCTCGACGGCGAAGTTGACCTGCGGGGCGCCGAAGCCGCGCATGGCGCCGGTGAATACGTTGTTCGTCGCGACGCCGTAGACGTCGGCGTGGATGGCGTCGACGACGTAGGGGCCGAAGCACTGGGCCGTCGAGCGCCAGGTGACCCAGGGCGTCACCGACAGGTAGGCGCCTGAGTCGGCGTGGATCGTGGCCTTGACCGCCAGGACGCGGCCCTCGCTCGAGACGCCGACCTTGTAGCGCAGCCGGTAGGGATGGCGCTTGTAGCTCTCGCGGAACGACCACTCGCGGTCGTAGCGCAATTTGACCGGACGGCCGGTCAGGCGGGCGGCGAGGGCCGCGCGGGCGCAGACGGCCGCCGCGGTATCGTCCTTGCCGCCGAAGCCGCCTCCGACCGCTATCGTGTACACCTCGACGTTGGATAGGCTCTCGCCGAGCAGCGCGGCGACGAAGCGCCTGGTGCTGAACGGGTGCTGCATGCTGCCGTAGACCTCGACCACGCCGTCGGATCGCGGCACGCAGACGGCCGTCTCCGGCTCCATGTACGCGTGCTCGATCGCCTGGGTGCTGAATTCCTCCTCCAGCACGAGCTCGCAGCCGGCGAAGACCGGCTCGGGGTCGCCATGGCGCAGGCGGTGGTGGGTAACGACATTCGTCTCGCCGTAGGACGGCACGACCGGCGCTCCGGGCTCGAGGGCCTCGTCGATGGTCAGCACCGGCCTGACCGGCGTGGCCGTGACCCGTACGAGGGCGGCGGCGGCCTTGGCGGCGGCCCTCGTCTCCGCGACGACCAGGGCGCATACGTCGCCGTAGGATCGGACGCGGCCGGAGCAGAAGATGGGGTAGTCCTTCTCGATCTGGCCGAAGCGCGCGGAGCCGGGCACGTCGGCCGCGGTGATCACGCGCACGCAGCCCGGGCTCGCCAGCGCCTCCGCCGCGTCGATGACGAGGTCCTTGGCCGAAACGTAGTCGGCGTAGACCGGCGCGGCGTGGAGCATGCCCGCTATCGATATGTCGTCGGCGTAGGTGGCGCGCCCGGTTACTTTGGCGCGCGCGTCGTTGCGGAAGGCGGTATCGGGCCGCATCGCTCAGCCTTCGGCCGGCCTGGCGCCCGCCAAGCCGAGGCGCATGAAGGCCCAGGGGGCGCCGAACGAAACCCAGGCCCCGACGAGGGCGTAGCGGACGAAGCGGAACAGCGCGTAGAGCGGTTCGCCCCAAGCCGGCGCCATCAGCTTGACGCCGAAGTAGATGGCCGCGACCCCGGCGAGGCCGAGGGCCAGCCGTAGGGCCTTCTGGCCGAAGCCGCCGGACGAGGCGTCGAAGCGCAATCTATCGAATAGGAAGCAGGCTCCGACGGCCGTGCCGAAGAAGATGCCGGACAGGTTCGTGTCCTTCATATTGAGCGCGTTCATCGCGAGCGCGATGCCTGCGGCGAGGAGTATCCTGACGCGCACGTTCCAGGATGCGAGGAGCCTGGCCGCCCTGTCGCCCAGGACGATGCCGGCTATCGCGAAGGCCCAGCCGAGGGCCAAGCCCAGGAACAGGTCCGTCGGGAAGTGGAGCCCGAGGTACAGCCTCGTGAAGCTGATGACGAGCGGCACGGCCAGGGCCAGGACGAGGCCCCAGGGCCTGCGAATCTTCGGCGCCAGGAGCCCCCAGAAGGTGGCCGTGCCCTGGGCGTGCCCCGAAGGCAGGCCGTAGCTCGACTCGGTGCCCAGGCCGACCGCCGGGTCGAGGTGATAGGGCCTCGGCTGGGCGAAGACTATCTTTAGCCAGCCATTGACGAAGCTCGACAACAGGAAGACCAGCCCGAAACGCGCGCCGTAGCGCTCGTCGACGCACCAGAACAGGATGGGCAGGAAGATCAGGTAGAAGTACTCGGACCCCATCAGGGTCAACGCGCGCATGACCGCGGTCAGGCCCGGGCTCGCTACGGTCTGGATGGCCCGGATAATCTCGACTCCCCAGTCCAAGACGCCTTCCATCGTTCGCTCCTCTCTTCGATCTACGCGCTACGCGGCAACAGGGCCGCGCCTGCCGACAGCATGAGCCTGAATTCATCTTCCGGAACGGGCTTCGAGAATAGGTAGCCCTGGTACTGGTCGCAGAATATCGTGTCGAGGAAAGCCATCTGGTCCAGAGTCTCGACGCCCTCGGCCACGACGCTGAAGCTCAGGGTGTGCGCCATATCGACGATGGCCGACGCGATGATCGAGGCCTTCTTGTCGTGCGGCAGCGGGTCGATGAACGACTTGTCCATCTTGATCGTGTCCACGGGGTAGTCCTTGAGCTTCGAGAACGACGAGTAGCCGGTGCCGAAGTCGTCTATCGAGACGGCGGCGCCGAGAGCCTTGAGCTCGAGCAACTTCCGTATGCTCTCACGCTCGTTGGTCATGATGCCGCTCTCGGTGATCTCGAATTCGAGCCGCCGCGGATCGATGCCGGTGGATTCTATTATTGCCGTTATATCGTCGACCAGGAACTCCTGGCCGAACTGGCGCGGCGACAGGTTGATCGAGACGGGGATGTCCGGAAGGCCGGCCGCTGACCAGGAGGCCGCCAGCTCGCAGGTCTTCATGATGATCATCGAGCCGATGCGGTCTATGTTGCCGGAGCGCTCGGCGACGTCGATGAATTCGGACGGGTTCTTGGTGTCGCCGTTCGGCAGGCGCCAGCGCACGAGCGCCTCCGCGCCGACGATGAAGCCCGAGCGGTCGAC
>JAKQKE010000002.1 GCA_029560805.1 Spirochaetota bacterium | reverse complement strand
CTGATGATCGCGATGACGAAGGACTGACTCGCCTCGCATCGACGGAGATAGCCTCGCCGCCGCCCACGGCTTCTCCCACCTCGCGTCAATGGAAGAAGCTATGACAACAGGCATTGAATTTTCCTACATTTTCGTAGCATCATGGCGTCGTGATCGATAGAAACGACCAATACGACGAACTCCGGGTACTACGGCTACTCTTCGGCATCTCGCGCGTGCTCGACCGGACGCCCGACCTGCGGGGCGCGCTCGCGCCGATGCTCGACCTACTCGAGTCGGAAGCCGGCCTCGGCCGGGGCGTCGTCACCCTGCTCGACCGATCCCTCGGCGTGCTGCGTATCGAGGCCGCCCCGAGCCTGAGCGACGAAGAGCGCGGCCAGGGCCTCTACAGGCTCGGCGAGGGCCTTATCGGCCGTGTATTCGAGACGGGTGCCCCGGTGACCGTACGAGACCTGTCAGCCGAGCCGCGGCTACTCAACCGAGCCGGCTGCCGAGCGCCGGGCGAGCTGGCCGGCGTTTCATGCCACGTCGTACCGATACATTCCGGCGATACGGTCATCGGCACGCTGAGCGCTGAGCGGAAAGCGGTAGTCAGGCCGCCTGCGAGCCAGGCCGAGCCCGACGACGCGACGCTCGAGGCGGACCGATCGCTGCTCGAAAAGGTAGCCGAGCTACTGGCCGATTCGGCGAAACTACGCGAGCGGCTCCAGGAGGATCGCATCAAGGTAGGCGTGGACTCGGCCGCGAGGGCCGACGACGGGCGCTATCCCGGTCTCGGACCGTCGGGGCCGCTGCCACCGAGCCTGTCGGGCGGCATCGTCGGTACGAGCGCGGCCATGCGCGCCGTGTTCGAGCTGGTGACGCAGGTAGCCCCGAGCGACGCGACGGTGCTCGTCTCCGGCGAGAGCGGCACGGGCAAGGAGCTGGTCGCCGCGGAACTCCACCGATTGTCGCGCAGGGCCGACGGGCCCTTCGTCACGGTCAATTGCTCTGCCTTGGCCGAGTCGGTGATCGAGAGCGAGCTGTTCGGCCATGAGCGCGGCGCGTTCACCGGCGCCGTAGGCCGGCGCAAGGGCCGCTTCGAGCTGGCCCACGGCGGCACGCTCTTCCTCGACGAGATAGGCGAGCTGTCGCCCCAGGTCCAAATTAAGCTGCTCCGCGTCCTCCAGGAACGCGAGATCGAGCGCGTCGGCGGTAGCGCCAGCCTCAAGGTCGACGTGCGGGTGATAGCGGCCACGAACCGCAGGCTCGACGAGGAGGTGAAGGCCGGTCGGTTCCGCGAGGACCTGTATTACCGCCTGAACGTCTTCCCGATACGCATACCGCCGCTACGCGAGCGCAAGAGCGACATCGTGTTGCTCGCCGATCACTTCACCGAGAAGTACGCGCTCAGGAACGACAAGCCGATCAAGCGTATCTCGAGCCCAGCGCTCGACCTGTTTACGAGCTATCACTGGCCCGGGAACGTGCGCGAGCTCGAGAACTGTATCGAGCGGGCGGTTATCCTGTCGAACGACATGGTCATACACTCGTACCACCTGCCTCCGAGCCTCCAGTCCGCCGGATCTACGAACACCGGCCCGACGACCACCCTGTCAGCCGCCCTGTCCAGGCTCGAGAAAGAGCTGATCGTCGAGGCGCTCAAGATGAGCGGCGGGAACATGGCCCAGGCGGCCCGGCATCTGGGTATCACGGAGCGTCAGATGGGGCTACGCGTCCGTCAGTACTGCCTGAACTGGAAACAGTATAGACCTACATACTCGTAGGTTTAACGCACAATTCCTACGCAAATGTAGTTTATTCTCATCTCACACTGGTTATATTATCCGCAGAGCTTAAATTCTCATTATCCATACCGTATCGTAGCCTCATCCGGACTCTTCTACTTCAAAATACCATTACCTGGCATGCTTCTTGCTTAAAAATAGCATCTTCGATCCATCAGGAGCACCCATGTACGACAGCGCGAGCCCATCCGAACCATCCATTACCGCCTTATTCGGCCGCAACAGCTTCTCGAACGCCGTGATGCGCGAGTGGCTACCCAAATCGTGCTTCGTCGAACTGCTCGACGTACAGGCCGGCCGCAAGGAACTGTCGCTCGAGGTGGCCGACATCGTCGCCGACGCGATGAAAAGCTGGGCCATCCAGAACGGCGCGACCCACTACACCCACTGGTTCCACCCGCTCAACGGCCTGACCGCCGAGAAGCACGAGTCGTTCATCGCGCCGACAGGCGACGGCCGCGTGCTGATGGAATTCTCGGGCAAGGAACTGATCAAGGGCGAGCCCGACGCGTCGAGCTTCCCGTCCGGCGGGCTACGCGCCACCTTCGAGGCCAGGGGCTACACCGCCTGGGACGTGACGAGCCCCGCCTTCCTCAAGCAGGACGCCACGGGCACGACCCTGTGCATCCCGACGGCCTTCTTCAGCTACTACGGCCACGCGCTGGACAAGAAGGTGCCGCTCCTCCGGTCGATGGACGCGCTCAGCAAACAGGCGATGCGCGTGCTCCGGGCCCTGGGCAACGAGACTTCCCGTCGCGTCATCCCGACGGTCGGGCCCGAGCAGGAATATTTCCTCGTCGACAAGGCCTATTTCGACGCCAGGCCCGACCTGATGCTGACCGGCAGGACGGTCTTCGGCTCGATGCCGGCCAAGGGCCAGGAGATGGAAGACCACTACTTCGGCGCGATCAACGCGCGGGTTGCGGCCTTCATGCGCACGTTGAACAACGAGTTGTGGAAGGTCGGCGTCGCCGCCAAGACCCAGCATAACGAGGTCGCGCCGAACCAATTCGAGCTGGCGCCGATCTTCGCCAGCTCGAACGTCGCCGTGGACGCGAACCAGCTCGTGATGGAGACCATCAAGCGGGCGGCCAACCAGCACGGTATGGAAGCCTTGCTCCACGAGAAGCCCTTCGACGGCGTCAACGGCTCGGGAAAGCACAACAATTGGTCGATAGCGACCGACGACGGCGTCAACCTACTCGAGCCTGGCGATAACCCAGAGTCGAACGCCCGTTTCCTCTTGTTCATCACGGCCATCGTCGAGGCGGTCGATCGCTACGCTCCGCTCCTACGCGCGGCGGCCGCGATAGCGGGCAACGACCACCGGCTCGGCGCCGACGAGGCGCCGCCGGCGATCGTATCGATATTCTTCGGCAGTCTCCTCTCCGAGCTGCTCGACAGCATAGCCGACGGCAAGCCGCTCGCCGGGACCGGCTCGGCGCATCGGATAGAGCTCGGCGTGACCACGATCCCTGCCCTGCCTGTCGACATATCCGACCGCAACCGGACCAGCCCCTTCGCCTTCACCGGCAATAAATTCGAGTTCCGCATGGTCGGCTCTTCCCAGTCCATAGCCACGCCGAACACCTATCTGAACACCGCGGTCGCCCAGGTCCTGTCCGAGTTCGCCGACGCGCTCGAGGCGGCCCCCGACCGGCTCTCGGCTATACAGGACATCATCAGGGCTTCCTATTCGTCGCACCGCAGGGTCGTGTTCAACGGCAACGGCTATTCGGACGAATGGATCAAGGAAGCCGAGCGTCGAGGGCTGCCGAACGTCCGCTCGACGGTCGACGCACTGGCGATACTCGCGCGCGAGGAGACGATAGGGCTGTTCGAGACGCACAAGGTGCTGTCGAGGGCGGAGTCCGTCAGCCGCTACCATATCTATCTCGAGAAGTACTCGAAGCAGGTCAATATCGAGGCCGGAGTGATGGCCGACATGGCCAGGCGTACGATCTTCCCGGCTACCGGCGCCTACGCGGCGGCTCTGGCCCGCGATGCCGCCGCCCTCGCCGCGATCGGGGCCGCGTCGGCGGCGATCGAGAAGCGGGCCAAGCGCATAGCGGAGCTCGCCGGCGATATAGCCGGCGATACCGAGCGCCTCGAAGCGATACTCGGCGAGGCCCAGGGGATCGACGACGTCGGCCTGCGGGCCAAGGCCTACCGCGACGGAGTCGTCCCGCAGATGGGAGCCCTGCGCGGCAGAGTCGATGCTGCCGAGAAGCTGGTCGACAAGAAAGCGTGGCCCTTGCCGACCTACGAGGAGCTGCTGTTCAAGCTTTAGACGACGCGCTCGGGGCGAGTATAGACGACCGGCGACTGGTCGCCGATGCGGCCGACGATGGTCACGCCGGCCGCGTCGGCCAGCTCCGCCGCGGTCGTCGTCGGAATGCTCCTCGACACGATGACCGGAATGCCGGCCGATATGATCTTGAGGATCATATCGGCCGCGACGCGGCCGCTCGTCAGCGCGCAGGCCGAGGAGAAATCCACGCCATCCATGAAGCCGCGACCGAGCACTTTATCTACGGCGTTATGCCGACCGACGTCCTCGCGCACGACGAAGTACGGAGCCCCGTCCGCGGACGGCCTCGTCACCAGGGCGGCGCAGTGTACGCCTCCGCTCTGACGATAGATGGCGGCAGCTTCGAACATGGCTCGTGCCCAGGCCTTCAGCTCGTTCATGCCCACGCCGAGGCCAGATCCGACAGTTCGAAGCCCGCTCGCGTCCGCCCTTACGGCGGCTGGCCCAGCGCCGGTCGCCATGACCGTCCCTAGCCCGTATCGGTCTGGACCAACGCCGCCGGGGGCGACGACCGACATCGTCCTAAGGTCGGCGCAAGCGCCGACAGCGAGCACTTTGGCCCTGTCGCGCAGCATCCCGCGCGAGAATAGATGCCCCACGGCCAAGTCGTCGAGGTTGATCGGCGTGCACAAGAGGATGGCCACGCGCTCGCCGTTGGCGACGAGTTCTACGGGCGTCTCGTCGGCCAGCTTGTATTCATGCATTGACTCTCCTTACACTACGACCGAGCCGTCGCCAAAGGCGATCACCCAACGTACTCGGCCCACAGCTTCTTGAGCACGGCGTTGTGGCGCTCGAGCTCAGCGGCTACGGCCTTGGCCCTCTTGAAGTCGCGCTCGTCGAACGCCGTGGCGGACGCGCGTTCGAGCCGTTCCTTCTCGCGCTCCATAGCCTCTATCCTCTGCTCGAGGCCCTCGCTCTCGCCCGAACCGCGCGAGGCGCCGCTCGAGGCGGTGGATCTGCCTCGGCCCTCGAGCCCGCGGGGAGTGGAGCGCCGCCCGGCGCTCAAGCCGGCCGAGCCCACGTCGCGCCAGTATTCGGCGAAGCCGCCCTCGTACTCGACCAGGCGCCTCCGGTCGATGAACACGATACGCTCGGCCACCTTCTCGATGAAATAACGGTCATGAGACACGACAAGCACCGTGCCGTCAAAATCAGCCAGGGCATCCTCCACCGCCTCGCGCGTCGGGATATCGAGGTGGTTTGTGGGCTCGTCTAATATAAGGAAATTCGCCCGCATCGCCGAGGCCCTAGCCAGCTGGAGGCGGTTGAGCTCGCCGCCGGACAGGCTCGAAATGCGCTTATCCAGGTCGTCCCATGAGAAAAGGAAGCGCCCGAGGTGAGCCAGCGCATCCTTTCTCGTCGGCAGCAGCTTGAGGAATTCCTCCTCGACGGTGCGTCCGGGATCGAAAACCTCCTGAGCCTGGGCGCAGTAGCCGACCACCATGCTCGGCCCGACGCGCAGGCGCTCGTCGTCCCAGGATCCGAACTCGACGATGTCGCGCACGAGGCTCGTCTTTCCCGAGCCGTTCGGGCCAACCAGGGCGACCCGCTCGCCGTTCATCACGGTAAAGCCCGACGGTTCGAGGATGACGCGGTCCCCGTAGGCCTTCGCGTATCCGTCGATCCGCAGGGCCAGGTCGGCCTTCGAGGCCTCGCCGAGGAAGCTGACCCGGGCGTCGCGGTCTCCTAGGTCGGGACGCTCGGTAGCCTCCGCCCTGACGCGTTCGAGCTGGCTACGCTTGGCGCGCAGGCGCTTGCCCCAGGCCGGGTCCGGCCTCGAGCGCGCTATATCGGCGAAGCGCCGAACGAGGGCTTCGAGCCGTTCTATACGCTTGCGGTCGGCTTGCCAGTCCTGCCCCTGCCCCGCCGCCTGCTTGAGGCGCGCGAGACGGTAGGCCGAATAGGTACCGGCGTAGCGCGTGAGCCCGCCGGTTTCCAGCTCGAGCACCGAGGTGGCCACCCGGTCGAGCATGCGCCGGTCATGGGAGACTAGCAGCACCGCGCAGGGCAACGTGGCGATGAAGTCCTCGAGCCAGGCTAGGCCGGCCATGTCCAGGTGGTTGCCCGGCTCATCGAGCACGAGCAGGTCCGGCATGCGCCTGACGGCGCGGACGAGGGCGAGCACGTTCTTCTCGCCGCCGGACAGCGTCTCGGCCGCGGCGTCCGCCCGGTGCCCGAGGCCGGCCTTCTGGAGTAGCCGGTCCGCCGCTTCTTCGGCCGCGTCTCCGCCGTCATCGTCGTAGGCCTCGCGTAGGGCCGCGTACCTGGCCAGCGCTTCGGCCGCGGCCCGCTCGTTGGCGCCCGCCATGGTCTCGGCGAGCCGCTCGAGTTCGGCGCGCCGCTCGAGCGCGTCGCGGCAGACGTAGGCGGCCGCGCTCTCGCCGGGCAAGAAATCGGGCGCCTTTTGTCGCACATAGGCCAGGCGCGCGCCAGGCGCCGTGCGTACGACACCCTTGTAGTCGTCGTCCAGTCCCATCGCCACGCGTAGCAGGGTCGTCTTGCCGCAGCCGTTCCGCCCTACCAGCGCTACCTTCTCGCCCGGCTCTATAGTCAGCGATACGTTCTTGAGGATGGGCGTTCCGCCGAAGTCCTTGCTGAGTCCGATGATCTCCATGATCGCCATGCGATGCTCCCTTCGTCACCATCGGCCGGGGACCCCGAATCGGATCGACACAAAAAAAACCGCGCGATCCCGATAGGGGCCGCGCGGCTCGGTATACGATACTTGATATCTCAAATATCTCCATTTACCGTTTCGAGCGAACCTCTCCTGCAGTCGAGGGAGCCGCTTCCGGAGCGGACTGCCAGAACGTCCTGGAGGTCGATCGAACGGTTCGTTGTCTTCACGAGGCCACTGTAGCATGGTGGACGCCGCGACGCAAGCTAGCGGCGAGGCGGCCTTGGACGACCTGGCCGGGAAGAGCGTATACTAAGGCCCATGATAGATGAGTTCCTGTCATGCGATTGGGACGAAGCACCGGACGCGATGGATTTTGAGCGTCCCTACGCCGAGGTGATTGGGCGATCGGCCGAGCTGGTATCGCTCCTGTCGGCCCGAGCCTCCTCCGGCCACGGCGACGACGAGCGCGAGCGGCGGCGAACCTGGGACGCCGCCGGCGAGCTGTTCGTACTGGCCCCGGCCATCGTCAACGTGGCGCTCAACCATTCGGTCTGCATCCAGTTCGGCCTGCCCCTGCACCCGACCGAGTACTTCGAGGTCGACCAATCGGCGGAGCCCCTCGTCCGCTATAGCGACGAGGAGCGCGATGAGGCCGTATCGACGCTCGAGCGCTCCATAGCCCTGGCCAGGGCCGCCTACTCCATCGATCCGGCCTTCGGCGCCATGGCGGCCGCCTACGGCTCGAGCCTGCCGCATGGGATAGGGACCTTCGTCTACACCTCCAGGCGCGATAAGTACACCTGGAGGGCCGCGGAACCGGCGAAGGTCAGGGCGCTGGCCAGCTCGGTGCTTAAAGCCGGAAGGCCGAGCCTGGCGGTCGGGGCCGCCCACGGGTCCATCATGGCGGGGCTCTTCCTGGCCGAGCTGCTCGGCTGCGAGTTATGGTTTCTGCGCTTCAGCATGTTCAAGCGCAACGACACGGCGCCGATCGTCTCGGCCCACGACGAGCGGAAGCTCCGCGCCCACGGGGACGGATCGGACATACTGGTGTTCGACGAGGACTCCGCGTCCGGCGCGACCCTGTCGCTGCTATCGGCTCGCGTCAAGGAGATGGCGCCGGAAGCCAGGACCGGGGCGGTCATACGGCACCAGAGCGCCGCGTTCCGCCCCGACCACGTGGGCCGGGTATGGTGGGACTGACGGCCCGCCCTTAGACGCCCATCAGCCGGATGACGTCCTCGGCGCTCGTGGCCTCGAGTATCTGCCCCCTGCGCCGCTCGTCCTTCAGCGCGGCCCCGACGCCTGCGAGGAACTGGATATGGGCGCCAGGGTTCTTCTTAGGCGTCGTCAGAAGCACGATGATCCTGGCCGGTTGCCCATCGAGCGAGTCGAACTCAAGCCCGTCCCGCTTAATGCCTATGGAAGCCGCCATAGCGCTGACCGCGTCGGTCTTGGCGTGCGGCAGGGCGACGCCATGCTGCATACCGGTGCTCATCGAGCGCTCGCGCTCGAGAATGTCGGCGAAGGCCCGCTCCGTATCGTCGATCAGCCCGTTGCCGGCCATCAGCTCGAGCAGCTCGCGTATGGCCCCTTCCTTGGTATCCGCCTTCAGTTCGAGCGCGACGCAGGACGGGCAGACCGCCTTGGCTTCCGACCGGCCGAGGGGGCCGACCTCGCCCGAGTCGTTCCGCTGGATGCTCGCCGGGTCGAAATCCGATTTGAGCCTGGCGAAATTCTGGTTGAGGGTAGCTACGGCCTCGAAGACCGAGGTCCTGACGATAGCCAACGTCTTCTCGGGGGCCTGGACGCTCAGTCGCGCCCCATCCAGCCGCATCGAAAAGGCCAGCTCGTCGCGCCTGACCTGGGCGATGCCCTCCTCGATATCCATGGTCCTCACGTAGTAGCCCTCGGCCTGCAGCTCGTGAGCCATCGTATCGGTGACGAGCAGGGCGACGTCCTCGGACGGAAAATCGAAGTCGACAGCCTTCGACTCGCCGGAAGCCTCCGGATCCCTCGTACCCGCCCCGGGGATGCGAAGCGTCGCCGATAGCCCGAACGGCGCGACCAGGGTCGTCAGCAGCGTCATCATGATGGCGATGCCGAAGAGTCCGCCATCGAGGAGGCCGTTGGTAACGCCGATGCCGGCTACGATCAGCGCTACCTCGCCGCGCGGAACCATGCCGGCGCCTATCCTGAGCGCCCCCTTGAGGTTAAAACCGGTGAACAGGGCCGGCAGGCCGCAGCCCAGCACCTTGGCTAGGATGCTGATGACGGTGAAGACGAGCCCAATGACGATAACCTCGAGCGATGCGAGCTGGCGCAGGTCGACCATCATGCCCATTACCGCGAAGAAGACCGGTACGAAAAACTCGTAGAGCACGTGGACCTTCTCGATGATGATGTGGCTGATATCGGTCTTCGATAGAGACAAGCCGGTTATGTAGGCGCCGATGATCATCGCCAGGCCCTCCCGCTCGAAGAAGCCCGAGAGGAGGAAGGCTAGGCCGAGAGCCATGATGGAGAAGGCGCTCGCGTGCTTGAACTGCTTGAGTACGGCGGCTATACGCTTGGACAGGATCAGCCCGAGCGCCGTGATACCGAGCCAGATGCCGAAGGCCCTGGCGGCGATGATGCCTATCCGGCCCCACTGAACATCGCCGCCGGACGTTCCGGCCGCGCTCGCGATGCCGAGTACCACCGCGAGTACCACGATGCCGAGCACGTCGTCAAGGACGGCGGCGGCCAGGATGGTCACGCCCTCCGGACTGTCCATCTTCTTTCGGTCGGACAGTATCCTCGCGGTGATGCCCACGCTGGTCGCGGTGGACAGGATGCCGAGGAACAGGTTCCTCGGCTCCATGAAGGAGCCGCCGAGGAAGAGCACCCCAACGAGGTCACCGCCAGCGAAAGAGAACAGTACGCCGCCGAGGCCCACGATGCTACCGGCTACCGAATACTTGAGGAAGAGGCCGAGGTCGGTTTCGAGGCCCGAGACGAATAATAATATTATAGAAGCGATGGTGGCGATGCCGTATAGCTCCGGGCTGACGGGGATCTCGGCTATCGTCTTGACGAATAGCCCGTCAGGGAAGCCGGGCAGGGCTAGGGCGCCGAGCGCGTAAGGCCCGATGAGAATGCCCGACAGGAGCTCGCCGAGTACCGTCGGGATGCCGATCTTCTGGGCGAGCATGCCGCCTAGCTTGGCGGCGAACAGGATGATGCCTATCTGGATGACGAGGGTCGTCTGGCCTTCGCCTAGATCGCCGTCACTCGAGGCGAAGACCGGAATGGCAACAAGGGCTAAGAACAATACCAATAAAATCCGCGACTTCTTCATACGTACACCTTATAACGTAATCTTATGCGAAATACGTCACCATATGCACATAATAGCGTTCGTGTAGTGGATATGCAAGAGAGCGATGCCCCTCTGAAGTATCATCGATGGAGCCCCCGGAGGCAAGCCCTGGTTAGGCATGGCGAATTAGCCACGTCCTGTGCGGATGCCCCCTGAAATCCTCCGGGATCGTGGAGTCGCTTATATCGGTAGCGACCGCGCCGGGTACCAGAGACGCGTCGAAGCGCAGGCCGCGCGCGTTGGTTGAGAACAGGATGGTACCCTCCGGGGCGAGCGTAGCGAGGCATTCCGAGACGAGCCTGGGCCAATGCCTCGCGGTATCGAGGAAACCGTCCATGCGTTTCGAATTCGAGAAGGTCGGCGGATCGAGGATTATCACGTCGAAGCGCTCGCCGCGTGACGTTGCTTCCGACAGGAAGGCCGACGCGTCGGCACGGACGCTCCGATATCGGTCGGCGTCCAAACCGTTGACGGCGATATTCCGATCGGCCCAGGTTAGATAGGTAGAAGACAGGTCGAC
>JAKQKE010000280.1 GCA_029560805.1 Spirochaetota bacterium | reverse complement strand
AGGTTTATACCTGAAAGGCGGCGCGCATGTCAAGCCGGGCCTCGGGTCCGGTTCCTCAGGCCTGGTCGGCGCCGATGATCAGGCCGGCAAGGGCGGCGCCGTCGGGGGCCTCGAGCAGGGCTCGCCTGAACTCGGGATCGGATAGGAGCCTGGCCAGCTTGGACAGGAGCCGCAGGTGAACGGCCGCCGAGTCCTTGGGGCCGGCGAGCAGGAACACGAGCCTGGCCGGGCTGCCGTCCGGCGCGTCGAAGCCTACCGGCTCGGCAAGTCGCACGACGGCTACCGAGGTCTCCGAGACGGCGTCGGTCTGGGCGTGGGGGATGGCGCAGTCGTCGCCGAGGCCGGTCGGAGCCAGGGCCTCGCGCTCGAGCACGGCCGCTAGGAGGGCGTCGCGGTCGGGCGCCTTGCCGGCGGCCGCGAGCAGGTCGACGAGGGCGGCTATCGCCTCGCGTTTGTCGGCCGCCTTGACGCCGACGGCGGCGCGGTCCGGCGCCAGGGCGTTTCGCAGGGCCGGCACGTTAGTCGTCCCCCTCGTCCCGCTCGGGACCGGCGAACCAGTCGACCGGCACGGTGAACATGACGCCGGCGCCCGGCGTCGAGAAGCCGCCTATGACGCGTCCGACGAGGTCCTTGAGCCGCTCGAGGACGCGTTCGTCCCGCACGACCGATAGGATGGTTTTATTGCTCGGCTTGTTACCTTGCATGAAATCCTTGAAGTCGGCGAACAGGGGCACCTGATAGGCCAGGAAACGACCCATGCCCTCGGAATCGAGGATAGTGGCGCCGGTCACGCCGGCCTCGACGTAGGCTTCCATCACCCCATGCAGATGCTTGTCGTCGTTCAGGACCAATACGAGCAGTTTCACCGTGGCGCCTCCGCGTCCAGTATCGACGAATCGGCCGCTTTGTCAAACGCTGTTTGCCCGGAAGCCGCCCGTGAGTATCTTGGATCCATGGCAATCTACGAAACGCTCGCGAAGGCCTATGACGAGCTCTTCCCGCCGGCGCCCGAAGCCGCAGCCTTCATCGGCCGTGCCATAGGTTCGTCTGAGCAGAAGAACGAAGTCGACGATAGGCCATGGCGGAACGGCGCCGGCCGAGCCGGCGCCGCCGCGCCTACGCGCGGCAAACCGGCCATCGACCTCGGCTGCGCGACCGGCGCCCACGTCGCGCTACTGGCCGGCCTCGGGTACGAGGCGCTCGGCGTCGATCCGTCGGAGGCGATGCTCGCCGAGGCGGCGCGACGTCACGGCTACCTCTCGGCTACCGGTCGGGCGTCATTCCGGTCGGGCGGCATGCTGGACGTCGACGCTCTCGTCGAGCCGGGCGGGGCGGCCCTCGTGCTGTGCGTCGGTAACACCCTGCCGCACCTGGCCCGATCCGAGCTTTCGTCCTTCCTGGGCAAAGCCGCCCGCGCGCTGGAGCCGGGCGGCCGGCTCGTCGTCCAGTTGCTCAACTATGGCAGGCTCCTCGCCGAGCGGCCCGAGCGGCTACCCGATATCCGGGCTGGCGGCTGGCTGTTCCGCCGTTCGTACCGCTACCGCGCCGACGGCCTCGTCGAGTTCGACACGGAGCTCTCCCGACTAGACGGCGTCGGCGTACCGTCGGGCGACCCATCGGGAGCCGACCGCGGTTCGACGACCCTGACGCCGTTCACCGTCGACGAACTACTCGAGGCGGCTTCCGAAGCGGGCCTGGAAGCGAGGGGCGCCTACTCGTCCTGGGCGCGCCAGCCCTTCGAGCCGTCCTCGTCGATGGTCGCCCTGCTCGAGCTGGTACGGACCTAAGCCACGACGACGGCTGTACTCAGACGACGGCTGTACTCAGACGACGAGCCTGCGGATCGACAGGCAGCGGCCGTCGTCGCCAAGCTCGAAGACGGCGCCGCGCAGGCGGGACGGGCCGTCGGCCGATTCCATCTTGAGCGGCATCTGACTCAGGTTGCGGCGTATGCAGACGTCGACGCGGACGCCTATGATCGAGTCATCGGGGCCAGACATGCCGAGGTCCCCGATGTAGCCTGAGCCCTTCGGGAGGACGCGCTCGTCGGCGGTCTGGACGTGGGTATGGGTACCGGCGAAGACGGATACGCGGCCGTCCAGGTAGAGGCCCAGGGCCTCCTTCTCGGCGAAAGACTCGGCGTGGAAGTCGACGACGACGAGACTGCCGGGCTCGATAGCCGCGAGCAACTCGTCGGCCCGGTCGAAGGGGTTGTCGATCGGGCTCATGCCCTCGCGGCCCTGCAGGTTGATGACTGCCCAGCGCCGACCGCCCTTCTCGAGCTCGCAGAGTCCGCGGCCGGGTGCCAGGGCCGGATAGTTGGCCGGCCTGAGTATGCGCGGGTCGCCGTCGAGCAGCTC
>JAKQKE010000111.1 GCA_029560805.1 Spirochaetota bacterium | reverse complement strand
TCTGGTCGATGCCCTGCTCGCGTATCTCCCGGCCGCACTTGGGGCAGTGCGGGACGCCGACGCGGGCGTACAGGAGGCGGTAGTAGTCGAAGATCTCGGTGACGGTGCCGACCGTAGAGCGGGGGTTGCGGTGGGTCGTCTTCTGCTCGATGGATATCGCCGGGGACAGGCCCTCGATGTAGTCGACGTCGGGCTTCTTCATCTGCCCGAGGAACTGCCTGGCATAGGCCGACAGCGACTCGACGTAGCGCCTCTGGCCCTCGGCGAAGATGGTGTCGAAGGCCAGGGAGCTCTTGCCGGAGCCCGACAGGCCCGACACCACGATCAACTTGTCCCTCGGCAACTCGACGTCTATGTTCTTGAGATTGTTCTCGCGAGCGCCTTTTACGATGAGCTTGTCCATGATGCGTTCTAGCATATCGTCACCGCCGCTAGGACGGCAAGAGGCTTAACGGTTGTTTAGTAATTAGGGGCGCCGACGATCGAGGCTATCGCGCGGGCCGGGCCCGGCGTATACTGGCGCCCGTCCATTTCGACTATGCCGCCGGCCGGTAACGTCGTATACTGGCGCCCGTCTGAACGGACCTTGCGGAAGGGAGCGGAGCATGAGACTGAAGAAGAGCTGGCTGGTCATACTGATCGTCGTGGCGGTGCTGGCGCTGCTCGGCAGGATTACGCCGGCGCTTACCGAGGCCGCGTACGCGAAGTATAGGGCGTCGACCCGGACCTTCGACGTTTCTGCCGCGGCCGACGGCGTCTACGAGGGGAGCGCCTTCCTCTTTCCGGTGTCGGTCAAGGCGCGTGCGACCGTCTCGGGCGGCCGCCTGGCTTCCGTCGAGCTGCTCAGGCACTTCAACGGCCAGGGCGAGCCTGCCGAGGCCATAGTCGGGAAAGTCGTCGAGGCCCAGTCGCTCGGAGTCGACGTCGTATCCGGCGCCACGCACTCGAGCCTGACGATACTCAAGGCCGTCGAGAACGCGCTATCTCGTCATCCATGACGTACCCGTCCGATGAAGCGGACGGGACGGTGTTGGGCCGCGCGTCCCTGCGCGGCGAACGTCCGCGCGACCATCGAGGAGCGCGCGTCCCTGCGCGCACGGATGGCGACGGCGTTCGCTCCGACGGGCGGCGCTTACTCTACACGTTGAATTTAAAGAACATCACGTCGCCATCCGAGACGATGTAGTCCTTGCCCTCGGTGCGTAGTTTGCCGGCGGAGCGCAGGGCGGCCTCGGAGCCAAGCGCGTCGATGTCGGCGTAGGCGTAGACGTCGGCCTTGATGAAGCCGCGCTCGAAGTCGGTGTGGATCACGCCGGCGGCCTGGGGGGCCTTGTCTCCGGCGCGGATGGTCCAGGCGCGGCACTCGTCCTTGCCGGAGGTGAAGAAGGTGCGCAGGCCGAGCAGGCGGTAGGCGGCGTGGATGAGGGCCGATAGCCCGGATTCCTCGAGTCCCAGCTCCGACAGGAACGCGAGCCGGTCCTCCGCGCTGTCCATCTCGGCCAGCTCGGCCTCGAACTTGCCGCAGATGACGACGGCCTCGGCGCCCTCGGCCGCGGCCCTGGCTTTGACCGCGTCGATATGTCTGTTGCCGTTCCTCACGCCGTCCTCGTCGGTATTGCAGACGTAGACCTGCGGCTTCATCGTCAGGAGGAACCAGCCCCGCGCCTCGGCCAGCTCCTCGTCGGACAGAGGCACGGAGCGGGCCGGCCGGCCTTGCTCGAGCGCGGGCCTGACCTTGTTCAAGGCCGCGACCTCGTGCTCGGCCGCCTTCTTCTGCTCGCCGCCGAGCACGCGCATCGAGCGCTGGGCCTTCTCCAGGCGCTTGTCGACGGTGTCCAGGTCGGCGAGCGCCAGCTCGGTCAGGATCACGTCGATGTCGTTGATCGGGTCGACGCGGTTGGCCACGTGGACGATGTCCGGGTCCTCGAAGCAGCGCACGACGTGGGCGACGATGCCGGTCTCGCGGATATGGGCCAGGAACTTGTTGCCGAGCCCCTCTCCCTTGGAGGCGCCGGCGACGAGGCCGGCTATGTCGACGAACTCGACGACCGCCGGGACGCGGCGCTCGGGCTGGAACAGCTCGACGAGGCGGTCGAGCCGCGGATCGGGTACGGGAACGATGCCGGTGTTCGGCTCGATGGTGCAGAACGGGTAGTTGGCCGCCTCGGCCTTGGCGCTCGAGAGCGCTGAGAATATGGTGGACTTGCCGACGTTCGGCAGGCCGACGATGCCGCAGTTCAATGCCATGGGTTCCTCGGGACAGTAGGATAGACGCTCGAAGAGTATACGGAAAGCGGCTCCGGGCGCAACATACCTTGCGCTTGTTTCTATTTGCCAATACAATGAGGCTCGGATACGCGTTGAAGGCCTATGCCGTTTCGTATTATGAAATATCATTTCGATAATTGGTATTTACCTCGACGACGATTCGTTGTAGTATCTATCCCAGAGTTCGATCGCCCGTAAGGAGTACCGTAATGCCCGACTTTAGCCATCTCTATTCCATTAACGCGACGCATATGAAGGCCAGCACCATCCGCGAGCTGCTTAAGCTGACCCAGAAGCCGGATATCATCTCCTTCGCCGGCGGCCTGCCCGCACCGGACGTGTTCCCGGTCGAGGATCTGCGCGTGGCGGCCAACGCCGTGTTCGACGGCCAGGCGCGTAAAGCCCTGCAGTACGGCACCACCGAGGGCGACGATGGGCTACGGAACGAAATCATCAAGTTCGAGGCCAAGCAGGGCGTGACCATCGCCAAGGAGAACCTGCTCGTCGTATCGGCCAGCCAGCAGGCCCTCGACATCGTCGCCAAGCTGTTCCTGAACCCCGACGACTACGTGATAGCCGGCCGCCCCACCTACCTCGGCGCCCTACAGGCCATCCAGTCCTACTCGGCCAAGGTGCTCGGCATCCCGTTCACGGCAGCCCAGGACGGCTTCGATATGGACGAACTGCGCAGGCGCTACGCCGAGGCCAAGGCCGCCGGCAAAAAGATCAAGTACATCTACGTGATCCCCGACTTCCAGAACCCGGCCGGCTTCTGCTGGAGCCTCGAGAAGCGCAAGGCCCTGCTCGAGTTCGCCTACGAGACCGGCCTGCCCATACTCGAGGACTCCCCGTACCGCGAGATCCGCTTCATAGGCGAGCCCATCCCGTCCATCTACGAGCTCGACCAGAAGGGCGCCAACAAGGGCGTCGTGATCAACCTGAAGACCTTCTCCAAGATCCTCGCGCCGGGCACCCGCATCGGCTGGATCATGGCCGACCCGGCCCTGATCGCCAAGTGCGTCGTCGCCAAGCAGGCGATGGACCTCTGCACCAACGTCTTCACGCAGATGTGGCTGGCCGAGTACATGAAGACCGGCAAGCTCTACGGCGTGATCGAGTCCACCCGCGAGAAGTACCGGGTCAAGCGCAATCTGATGGTTGAGTGCCTCCGCAGGCACATGCCCAAGCGCGACGATATACGCTGGACCGAACCCGAGGGCGGCCTCTTCCTCTGGGTGACGCTACCGAAGTCGATCGACACCGACAAGCTACTCCTTAAGGCCGTCGAGAAGAAGGTAGCCTTCGTGGCCGGCTCGGGCTTCTACATCGACGAGCCTGAACACAATGCCATGCGCCTCAATTTCTCCTACTCGAGCCACGAGCAGATCGAGGAGGGCATCAAGCGCCTCGCCGAGGTCGTCAAGGAAGCTCTCGCCGCGAGCGGCGACTAAGCTCTCGCCGCCAGCGGCGACTAAGCTCTCGCCGCCAGCGGCGACTAAGCTCTCGCCGCCAGCGGCGACTAAGCACAACCCGTAGGCTCCGTTCAACCGCGGCTCCGGCCTTTTGAAGGCCGGGGCCGCGGTTTCTGTATCGTCGCGATCTCGTCGCGCCCCTGCCCTTCCATACCATTTTTGCTACGTTTCCTCTTGATCGGGATACGCGACAGTACGTATTTTACTATCCATACCCCGGGCTTCCCGTACGGATACGATCGAGATGCGGGGTAAATCACACGGCGCTCCGTACCGGCCGGAAGGCGGGATCGGGGTAGCGCGAAGCAGCGTAAGGAGCAATCATGGGCATCGTAGAGCTTGAGAACGTCAGGAAGATCTATCCGCTCGGCAAGGTGCAGGTAGAGGCGGTCAAGGGCGTATCGTTCTGCATCGAGAAGGGTGACTTCATATCGATAGCCGGCCCGTCTGGCTCAGGCAAGACGACCATCCTGAACATGGTGGGACTCGTGGACCAGCCGACCGAGGGCGAGGTCTACCTGGACGGCAAGCCCACGTCCAAGCTGAACGACGCCGAGCTGACCCGCCTGCGCCACGAGACCCTCGGCTTCATCTTCCAGTCGTTCAACCTGATCCCGGTGCTCAACGTCTGGGAGAACATCGAGTTCCCGCTCCTCTTGGGCAAGACCCGCGTCGGCAAGGACGAGAAGAAGGACTGGATCGACCACCTGATCGAGGAGGTCGGGCTGTCCGAGTGGCGCAAGCACAAGCCGAACGAGCTGTCCGGCGGCCAGAGGCAGCGCGTCGCCATCGCGCGGGCCCTGGTTACCAGGCCGCAGATCGTGCTGGCCGACGAGCCGACCGCCAACCTGGACAGCGCGACCGGCGAGCAGATCCTCGAGCTCATGAAGAAGATCAACCGCGAGCTCGAGACTACCTTCATCTTCAGTACCCACGACGCGCGCATCGTCGACATAGCCGACCACATCATCAGGCTACGCGACGGACTCGTGACCGAGAACCGCCGCCGCGAAGAGGAAGCGCCGGCCGCCTGCCAGGGCGCCGAGGCCTGACCATGCCCGTAACGCTGCGCATGGCGTTCCGGAACCTGAGGGAGCACAAGGCCAAGAGCCTTATCATAGGCATACTCCTGGCCCTGGGCATGCTCATCATGGTTCTCGGCAACTCCTTCCTGGACGCCTCGAAACGGGGCATAGAGAGATCGTTCACCCAGAACTACACGGGCGACGTGATCATCACCGGCGTCGCGGACGGCCCGGTGTCGCTGTTCGGCGTGCAGTCGGTCGGCGGCATGGAGCAGACGCCCATCATCCCGGACTACGAGAAGGTCTTCGCCCACGTCTCGGGCCTGCGGGGCGTCGAGTCGATGGCCGGCATGGCCTCGGGCTACGGCATCGCCACGAACGAGGCCGGCGAGATAGCGGAAGACGAGGACGAGGACGACGAGGAGCGCATGGAGGGCATGATGGCCGCCTTGATGATGCTCTTCGGCGTCGACGCCCCCGGCTATTGGGAGCTTTTCGACACGATAGAGCTGGTCGACGGCGAGTTCATCCAGCCCGGCCGGCCCGGCCTCATGATGGCCGACGACCGCGTGGCCAAGCTCGCCGAGTACCTCAAGCGCGACATACGGGTAGGCGACGAGATACTCATCCAGGGGATGGGAGACGCGGGCATACGCCTGCGCAGCGTGCCCCTCGTCGGCACCTTCAAGCGCGTGACCGACGGCGCGGGCCCGGAACAGCTCACCTATATCGACATCGACACGCTGCGCGCGCTGTCCGGCATGACGATAGGCGCTTCCGAGAATATCGAGCTCGGCGAGGCCGAGACGTCGCTGCTCGCGCTCGACGACCTCGACGCGCTGTTCGGCGACGACGACGCCTTCGGCGTCGAGGCCGCACCTGGCTCGGGCGCCGCCCTGACCGAGGCCGGCATAGAAGGCCTCCTCGGCGATACCAGCTCCAGGGAGCGGCTCAACGCGGCCGACACCGGCTCCTGGCACTCGATACTCCTGCGCCTCGACGACCCGGCCCGCACCAGGGCCGTGGCGGCCGAGCTCAACGCCTGGTTCGCCATGGAGGGCATCCAGGCCCAGGCCGGCGACTGGCAGAAGGCGGCGGGGCCGTACGCCCAGTCGGTCGACGTGCTGCGCATCGTCTTCACGGTGGCCATCGTCATCCTCGCCGTCGTCGCGATCATCATCATCATGAACACCCTGGTCGTCTCGATCATCGAGCGTACCGGCGAGATTGGCACCATGCGGGCGCTCGGCGGCGGCAAGGGCTTCGTGCGCAGGCTGTTCGCGGCCGAGACCGTGGCGCTGTCGCTGTTCTTCGGCTTCGTCGGCATGGTCCTGTCCTTTCTAGCGGCCGCCGTGATCAACGCCGTCGGCTTCGAGGCCTCGAACGAGTTCCTGAGGATCCTGTTCGGCGGCTCGGTCCTCAGGGCCGTCATCGACCCGCTCGCGCTCCTGTGGTCGCTCGCCGTGATCGTGGCCGTCGGCCTCGTCGCGAGCGTCTACCCGGTCAGCGTCGCGCTGCGCATCCAGCCCGTACGGGCGATGCAATCGTAAGGGGATACCGCTTTGAATACCTTGGCAAACATAGCCTTACGGAACCTGACCCGCCAGAAGAAGCGCACCGTGCTGCTCGGCAGCGCCATCGCCTTCGGCGTGATGATAGTCACCCTGATCAACGGCTTCGCCGGAGCCTTCTCGGCCAACGTCGCGGAGAACTTCTCCGACCTGATGGCCGGCCACGTCTTCGTCTCCGGCTCCGAGAAGGGCGAGGGCGACAAGACGCTGTCGGTCATCCGGGACGACAGCGCCCTGACCGCGGCCGTCGAGGCCTCCGGCGCGCCGGTCCGCTACGTGACCAGGCGCTCGTCGTTCGCCGGCACCCTGATCTTCGAGGGCAAGAAGCTGCAGACCAACGTCGACGGGGCGGACCTGTCGCAGGAGACCTTCCTGCGCGACCGCTTGCTCCTGAAAGAAGGCTCATGGGACTCGATGTCCGACGAGAACGCGTTGATCCTGTCCGAGAAGATAGCCTCGCGCCTCAACGTCGACGTCGGCGACCTCATCCTGGTCCAGCTCGAGACCGTGACCGGCCAGGCCAACGTCGGCGAGTTCAGGCTCGCCGGCGTCAGCTACGACGCCGGCATCTTCGGGCAGATGATGTCCTACGCCAACCTTGGCTACGTCAACAGCCTGATCGGCCTCGCGCCGGACGAGTACCAGACCATGGGCATCATGCTCGACGGTCTCAAGCACACCGACGCGGCGGCGGAGGCGATCTACGGCCGCCTGTACGGCGGCGTGCAACTGTTCGAACGCGGCGTCAAGGATGAGGACGGCGCCGTGACGCCGTTCCAGGCCCTGATGCGCCAGCAGAAGAAGGAGAGCTGGGAGGGCGTCAAATACCGCCTGTTCACGATCAACGAGGTGCTGTCCCAGATCGAGCAGATCGTCGCCGCCCTCGACACCACGGCCGGCGTCATACTGGTCGTGCTGTTCGTGATCATCATGGTCGGCATCACCAACACCTTCAGCATGGTCATGTTCGAGCGCATCGGCGAGATAGGCACGATGCGCGCCCTCGGCGTCCACCGAGGCGGCGTCCGGTCGATGTTCCTGTACGAGGCGCTGTTCCTGGCCCTCGGGGGGGCGGTCGCCGGCATAGCGCTGGCCCTCGTCGCCATGGGCGTCATATCGTTGTTCGACTTCGGCATGGACAGCCCGGCCTTCATCATCATGAGGAACGGCCACCTGTCCTTCTTCCTGCCTCCGCTCCGGGCGGCGGCCAACGTCCTGATCATCGCGCTCCTCACCCTCGTCGCGGTGGCGAGCCCCGCGGGCAAGGCGGCCAAGCTGACCCCAGCCGAGGCCCTTCGTACCCAGAAATAGGAGAGAACCGACATGAAACGATTCATAGGCGCCGCGTTGCTGGCGCTCCTAGCGGCGGCCCCCGCCGCCTTCGCCCAGGACGCGCGGGCCATGTTGGCCGAGCTCGACCGCCAGGGCGACTTCGCGGGCAAGGACTTCGCCGCCCTCTACACCATCGTCTCGCAGAAACCCGGCGAGAAGGACTCGGTCACCCAGGTGCGCATGTTCCGCCGGGACGACCGCGAGCAGTTCACCATGCTCGTCATGCTGCCCGAGGTCAACAAGGGCCAGGGCTATCTGCGCGAGGACGACAACGTCTGGTTCTACGACCCGACGAGCCGCAAGTTCTCGTTCTCGTCGATCAAGGAGAACATCCAGAACTCCGAGGCCAAGAACTCCGATCTGACCAAACGCAGCATCCTCGACGACTACGAGGTGGCCGGGACGACCGAGGGCTTCGTCGGCAAGATCGCCGTCTGGGTGATCGACCTGCGGGCCAGGACCAAGGACGTCTCCTACGAGCGGATCGTGCTCCACGTGCGCAAGGACCGGACGATGCTGCTCAAGCAGGAGGATTACTCGGTTTCCGGCCGCCTCATGCGCACCACGCTCTACCCGAAGTACGTCGAGCTCGAAGGCCGGCTCATGCCGTCGCAGATGCTGATCGTCGACGAGCTCAACCCCGGCGAGCGCAGCCAGATGACCATGACCGAGCAGTCGCTGGCCCCGCTCCCTGACAAGGTCTTCACCAAGGCCTTCCTCGAGCAGGTGAACAAATGACCGCCTCGTTCAGGATCTTGCGCGCGCTGCCGCGCGCGACTATGGCCGTATTGGCAGCCGCGGCCTTCGCCGCGGCCGCCGCCCCCGGGGCGGCGGCCCAGGACTCGTTCTCGTTCGACGAGGACGAGCTCTTCGGAGCCGAGGACGCGGTCGTCGAGACGGTCGCCGAGTCGGCCGAGGGCTCCGCCGTGCGCGGCCTCCTCGTCTCCGAGTCGGTACGGATCGGCGGCTCCTTCGTCGGCAAGGCCTCGGGCTCGTGGACCTGGGACGACCCCTGGGGCGGCTCCTTCGACCTCGCGGAGCCCGACTCCTACGGCCTATCGCCGGTACTGTCCGCCCTCGTATTCTTCGACGGCCGGCCGACCGACTCGACGCGCTTCTACGGCTCCGTCAAGACGGCCTGGCCCTTCGTCTCGTCGACGAGCGTGCTGACCGGCGCCGAGTACATGCCCGAGAGCGCGTTCCCGGCGGCCGAACCGTCGGTTGCTACCAGCTCGACGACCCTAGGTCTGCCGAACCTCGAGATCTTCGAGCTGTTCTCCGACTTCTCGTGGAACGATTCCCTGTACCTGCGCTTCGGCAAGCAGACGATCAACTGGGGCGTCGGCTACTTCTTCTCCCCGGCCAACGTGATGAACCTCGAGGCCATCGACCCGTTCGACCCCGAGGCCCAGCTCGAGGGGCCCGTCGCCCTGCGCGCCCACTACCCCGTCCCGGGCACCCAGCACAACCTCTGGGGCTACGCCGTCTTCGATTCCGCGAACATGAGGCCGCAGGACACGGCGCTCGCCGCCAAGGCCGAATTCGTCGTCGGCGGCTGGGAGCTCGGCGCCGGCGGCTACTACAAGAACGAGGAGCCCCTCCGCAGCGTGCTGACCGCCTCCGGCTCGGTCGGGCAGCTGTCGCTCTTCGGCGAAGCCGCGCTGGCGCGCGGCTCGGACCGGACCTGGGTCACCGAGGTGTCCCCGGCCCTCGCCGCGAACCGTTTCGTAGCCACCGAGACCGACGAGGAGTCGCCGTTCTTCAAGGGCACCGCCGGCTTCATGTACAGCCATAGCGACTCGAACGTCACCGTCATGGGCCAGTACCTCTACGACGGCGAGGGCTACTCGAGCGACGACCGCGAGGCGCGCATAGCCGAGGCCCTCGACGCCGAGGACGCGATCAAGGCGCTCCTCGCGTACACGGTCGACGACGTCGACGCGGCGTACTCCGGCTTCCTCAAGGGGCTGATCCTTAACTCCGGCAGGCACTACGCGGCGCTGAGCTTCTCCAAGTCGGAGCTGCTCCTCGACGACCTGTCGTTCTCGCTGTTCGCGATCGGCAACCTGTCGGACCTATCGGCCCTCCTCCGGCCTAGCCTGTCGTACGCGTTCTTCGACGGGCTGTCGGCGTCGCTGTCGGCCACCTTCGCGCTCGGCTTCGACGACGGCGAGTACGTGGTACTCTACGACGGCCGCGCGATGGCCCTGTCCGTCGCCGTCACCCTAGGCTCGGGCGCCTTCTAAGCGAAGGCAGCGACGCGCTTGAACCACGGAGGCACGGGGACACGGAGGAGCAGGGGAGAGAAGGAGAAGACGAGCCTAGGCAGCTTCATCCAATCCTGTAGTACCGTACGCAATCCTCTCCGTGCCTCCGTGTCTCCGTGGTAGTCTTCATCTACTCGTCCCGTATTATTTTCTCCTTGTGCTATTCGGGCTTTTTGGCCTAGTATCGCTTACAGTTCATGGCGCGGCCGGATGGCCGCGCCTAGTCGCGCAAAAAGGAGCCGCACGAGGATGAAAGCTGCCAAGATCAGCGATCGTATTTGGGCCCTGCACGCGGACGTCGATTCGGACGACCGCTTCGAGGGCATTTGGCCGATCCCCCACGGGGTTTCGCTCAATTCATACCTGGTCAAAGGCGAGAAGATAGCGTTAATCGACCTCGTGAGGGACTGGTGCGGGGCTGCGGCCAACCTGAAGGCCCAGCTGGCCGACGCCGGCGTCGAGGTCTCGAGCATAGACTACCTGATACTCAATCACCTGGAGCCCGACCACACCGGTTGGCTGGCCGAATTCAAGGCCGAGAACCCCGGCGTCGAGATCATCGCGACGGCCAAGGGCGTCGAGCTGGTTAAGAGCTTCTACAAGGTCTCCGACGGGCTGCGCGCCGTCAAGTCCGGCGACGAGCTCGACCTCGGCGGCGTATCGCTGCGCTTCGAGGAGGTCCCGAACGTCCACTGGCCGGAGACGATGGTCACCTTCGAGCCGGAGTCGGGCACCCTGTTCTCCTGCGACGCGTTCGGCAGCTTCGGCAAGCTCGGCAAGCGCGTGTTCGACGACGAGTACTACGCGGAGGAGCACGCGTTCTTCCAGGGCGAGAGCCTGCGCTACTACGCCAACATCGTCGGCAGCTTCAGCCTGTTCGTCAAGCGCGCCGTGCAGAAGCTAGCGCCTCTCGGCATTAAGGTCGTGGCGCCGAGCCACGGCATCATCTGGCGCGAGAAGCCCCAGGCCATCATCGACCGCTACCTGAAGTACGCCGGCTACATGGAAGGCCCCCAGGAGAAGGAGATCTGCGTCGTCTGGGGCTCGATGTACGGTAACACCCGCAAGGCGCTCGAGGCCCTGCTCAAGGGCATAGAGGACGAGCGAGTGCCGTTCTCGATACACCGCGTGCCGGACGAGGACGTCTCGTTCGTGCTGGCCGACGCCTACAAGAGCGCCGGCATCGTCATCGCGATGCCCACCTACGAGTACAAGATGTTCCCGCCGATGGCCTACGTGCTCGATATCTTCGAGCGCAAGCACGTGTGGAACCGCAAGGCCCTGCG
>JAKQKE010000242.1 GCA_029560805.1 Spirochaetota bacterium | reverse complement strand
CCTCGCGAGGCCTCTCTCCTTGTATATCCATACGTCCGCATCGTCGTGTGGCGCATGCGCGCGCGGTGTTACCCCAGGGAAAGAAAAAGGTGCATTGAAGACTCGATAGGGTCACGCGACGGGAGGGCGCGGGGCGTTCGGCGCAAAAGCCGAACCCTTGCTTGCCGGTTCGAAAGATGCTATCCTTGCCGACGTGCATCCTATGAAACGAAGCCGGAGGGCCGCATGGTCGAGACTGAAGCTCTATTGCAGCTCGTTACATTCCAGCTCAGCGAAGAGCTCTATGGTATCGATATAATGGACGTCAAGGAAATTGTAACGCTTCAGGAGATAAGAACCATCCCGAACGCCCCGTCGTTCGTCGAGGGTCTGTATAATCTGCGTGGCGAAATAATTCCCATCATCAATCTGCATAAGCGATTTCACTTAAGGAAGGCGCAGCTTGGCGAGGATGAGACCCTGCTGTCCGGCTTCATCATTATCGATCTCGGCGGAATGAGAATAGGTGTTATAATCGACAAGGTTGAACGTGTTATCTCTATAGATTACAAGGAAATACAGCCGCCGCCGCAAATGATCTCAGGGATCGGGGCGGAGTATATAAACGGCGTCGTCAACCAAAAGAACGGCTATCTCATAATTCTCGATATTCGCAAGCTGTTCAGCGCCAAGGAACTGCAGAAGATCGAAGAGATCAGGAAGTAGGCTTTCCTGTCCATGGAAATTTTAGCGCGTAGCTCATATATCCGCAGAAAAGATATGGATTCGGTCTTGAATTGTCTCGTCACCGACCGGCTTGGCCCCGGAGTGTTCGCGGATCGTTTTATCAAGGTAGCCAAGGAGCGCTTAGGCTTCGAGTACGCCGTAGCCGTCAGGAGCCCAATCGTTGCCCTACGCCTATCGTTCGAATGCCTTGGCGTTGGCTCTGGCGACAGGGTCGGTCTGTCAGCGCTCTCTCCCTCCTGGGCGTATAAGGCCGTATCGTCGCTCGGAGCGACTCCGGTCTGGCTGGATGTCGACGACTCGAGCGCGTCGCTCTCGGCGAAGGCCTACGACCGCCTCGGCGAAGCCTCCGTCAAGGCGCTGTACCTGGCCGAGCCCTGGGGCATCATGCCGGATCCAGCCCCGCTGGCGGAACTCGGCGTACCCATCGTCGAGGACGCCAGCTACTCGATTGGCGCCAAGGCCGGCGAGGCGAAAGCCGGATTCCTCGGTACCTACGGCATCATCAGCCTCGAACCGGCCTCGTCGATCACTGCCGGAGGAGGCGCGTTGTTGTACTCCCCCGGCAGGCGCGAGGCCCAGGCACTCCGGAACGCGTCCGAGGGCTTGCCGCCCGAGGAGCTCATGAACGACATGAACGCGGCGTTGGCGGCCTCGCAGCTCAAGGACCTGGAACGGTTCATCGAGAAGCGGCGGGAGCTGGCCGATCTATACGCCCAGTCACTGGCACGCGCTCATCGTAAGCCGCTCGCACCGACTATCGAATGCGAGCCGTCGAATTTTGGCTGCGTCGTGGTACTCGACTCAGGGGTCAAGGACGTGCGCGCCTACGCCAGGAAGAAAGACGTCGATACCGCGATGGCCTTCGACGATACCTGCGTCGCGGCTGGCTTCGTCCCCGATGGAGCCTGCCCCATCGCCGCGTCGCTGGCGAACCGATCGGTCGCCTTCCCGATGAACCAGCGCGTCGGCAAGAGCGCCGCGCAGAAGATCGCCAAGGTGCTCGCTACCCTGCCCTGATCGAGAGGACGCATGAAAGCGACGCGAGGACACGCGGCGATACTCGTAAACCCGCAGAAGGACGACGCCGAGCGTCTGTCGCGGGAGATCGACGCGGCCCTATGCGCCGAGTCCTGGTCGACGGAGCTCGTATCGTTCGGCAGGGGTTCCGTCGATGGATCGTCCATAGCGGACGCGAACATTCTCGTCTGCCTAGGCGGTGATGGTACGGTACTCTATGCTGGGCGCAGGGCCGCCCCGTTCGGCGTTCCGATACTGCCGGTTAATCTAGGCACGCTCGGCTTCATAGCCTGGGTGAAGCGCGACGAATGGAAAGAACGCTTCGATGAGGCGGTATCCGGGGGCCTCGCGGTATCGGAGCGCTTCATGCTCGACGTGTCGGTCGAGCGCGACGGCAAGGCCGTAGCGGGCTTCAGCGCCCTCAACGACGGTGTCATATCCGGTTCCGGCCCTGCCAAAATCGTCGAGCTATGCGTTTCGGTAAATGGGGCTAGGCTAGGCAAATACCGCTCCGACGGCCTCATAGTCTCGACTCCGACGGGTTCGACCGCCTATTCGCTAGCGTCCGGCGGGCCGGTCCTCGACCCGGACATGGAAGCGATGGTCTTTACTCCCATCTGCCCCTTCACCCTATCGAACCGTCCCCTCGTGCTACCCGGCGGGGAGAGCCTCGAACTGTACGTCGAGCGCGGGCAACGCGAGCGCATCATCCTCACGGTTGACGGCCAGGAGTTCTACGACCTCCAGGAGGGCGATCGCGTCAGCTTCCGCCGGTCGGCTTTCAAGGCGCGACTGTTCCGCCACGAGCGCGCGGCGTTCTTCCAGGTCCTGAGGTCGAAGCTGAATTGGTCGGGAGGCCCCGATGCTTGAGGAACTGTCCATCCGCGATTTCGCCATCATCGACCGGCTGTCGGCTCGCTTCGAGCCGGGCCTAAATCTACTGACCGGAGAGACCGGCGCCGGCAAGTCCATCCTGATAGGCGCGATGGGCTTCATCCTGGGGGCCAAGTCAGATACCGGGATCATACGCTCCGGCGCCGAAGAAACTCTCGTGACGGCCGTCGTGTCGGTAGACGGCAACCGGGACGCGCTCGCTTGGCTGTCAGAGCGGGGCATAGAACCCGAGGACGGCGCGGTCATGGTACGCCGCGGCCTTAAGCGCTCCGGAAGGGGTTCGGCCTATATCCAGAACGTACCCGTCGTCAGGCAGGATCTGCAGGACTTCTCGTCGACTCTCGTCGAGCTGCACGGCCAGCGGGACGGCCACGCCCTACTCAAGAAGGACCGCCACCGACAGCTGATAGACCGCTATGCGGGCATCGATGGCGAGGTGGCGGAATACGGAGAGGCCTACGTCGAGCTGAGCGCCAAGCGCAAGGCCCTGGAGACGATGGCGGGCTCAGAGGCGGAGCGGGCGCGTGAGATAGAATTTCTTCGCTTTATGATAGAAGAGATCGACGCGGCTGCGCCTCGGGCCGGAGAAGAGCTCGAGCTCGAGGAAGAGGAGCGTCGCCTCTCCCAGCACGAGAAACTGTTCTCCGCCGTCTCGGTAGCGCGCGAGCTCTTATCGGAGGCCGATGGCGCCGTAGCCAGGCTCAGGAAGGCCAGACAACAATTCGAGATCGCCAGCGCCATCGACCAGCGCCTCGCCGACCAGGCCAGACGCCTCGACGACGCGTACTACGAGCTGGAAGACCTGGGGCTGTCGCTGGCTACCTACGCGGATCAGCTCCTGTTTGACCCGGCCCGTCTCGAGGAGATAGAATCCAGGCTATCGCTGCTACAGAAGCTGAAGCGCAAGTATGGCGACGACCTGGCGGCCGTGCTCGCCCGCAGGACCGAATCGGCGGAGCGGCTCGCCAGCCTCGAGAACTGGGAAGAGGATAGGGCGGGCCTCGAGCGCCAGGTCGCCGAGATAGAGGCGGACGTGAACCGACGCGCTGAGCTCCTGACGAGCGCTAGGAAAGAGGCCTCCGTACGGCTCGAACGGGCTGTGGTAGGCGTCATCGCGACCCTGGGCATGCCGAACGCCCGCTTCGTCGTGAGGATCGAGCGTTTCCCTCCCGCGGGCGGCAAGGTCGTCGTCGGGCCGACCGGCGCCGACGACCTGGAATTCTACTTCTCCGCCAACAAGGGCGAGCCGCTGCGGCCGCTGGCCGATGTGGCGTCCGGGGGCGAGCTATCCCGTTTCATGCTGGCCCTGAAGACCGTCCTCGCCGAGGACGGAGGCGCTCCGACCATGGTTTTCGACGAGATCGACGCCGGCATCGGCGGCGAGGTCGCGCTCGGCGTCGGTTCGCACCTGCAACGGCTCGCCGCCTCGAGGCAGGTTCTTTGCATTACCCATCTCGCGTCGATAGCCGCGCGAGCCGATAATCATCTTATGGTGGAGAAACGCGTAGAGGGTGACCGCACAGTGACCCGGCTCGCGCGGCTCGACGGCCCGGGCCGCGTGAGGGAGGTCTCGCGCATGCTATCGGGCGACGCCGAGTCTCGCGCGTCGCTCGACCACGCGGCCGAACTGGTGGCCAAGCTCGGTAACGCTCGAGGAACGTAATGCCAAAGATAACGCAGGAACAGAGGAACAGGTACGCCGCCAAGGTCAAGGAATACAAGGCGATGGCCGACGGCATCCTCGCCAAGGAACAATCCTTGCTCAACGTCCTGAAGCAGCCGAATGCCCAGGGCCAGGGCTACGTGCGCGTATCGCTCGCCGAGCAGATGCTCGTTCTGACCTCGTACCAGATCCTGATCAACAGCCTCTCGGTCTCGCTGCTCGGCATCAAGAACGAGGACTCGCTGTCGGAAGCCAGGAAAAGCGTCGGTCGTGCCATCAAGTACCTGGAAGATATAGTCACCGGCTACGTTGACGCGTCGTTCTCCGAGTACGAGCAGAACCTCGAAGCCATCGCGGAGATCCCCTACGAGAAGCGCTACGCGCTGCTACGGAAGATAGGCTTCGCGATAGGCGAGATCGAGGAGGGGTACGGCGCCAACTCGAAGTGGAAATGGTCCTTCGTCGAGCTATGGGGCAAGCTCGCGGTCGTGGCCAAGAACAGCCTCGATCTGAAGAAGGCTTTCCTCGACATGGACCTCGCGTCGCCCAACCGGATGATCACGCTGTCCTACCTGGCCTTCATCAAGAAGCAATTGCAGTCGACTGCCGACCGCTATCGCGAGAAGTATGAGGTCTCGTCCATGAAAATGGACGATTTTAAGCAGGCCATCCTCTTCCTGAACGCCCTCAAGCGTATCCACGTCGTGTTCGGCGAGCGGACGGAGGCCGAGGAGCTGAAGCGCAAGATCGAGATATGGTCCGCCAAGCTCGAGAGCGACCAGAAGAAGCGCGAAGAAGAAGCCAAGAAGCGCTGACGGCCCCCGCTCCGCGCTCCGCGGGCATCACTCGGTTCTGTCCTTGAGCTCGTGTAGCGCGTCGTGGGGGAAGAGCTCCCCCATCGTCGAATCGACATAGGAGTCCTTGGAGCAACCGAACCGGATCGGGAAGTCGGCCCCGACGAATTCGCTGATGAACTGCCTGCATGCACCGCATGGGCTGACCGGATAGTCCGAGTCCGGAGTGGAGATGACGAGCTCGGTGAATTCGGTCTTGCCTTGGGCGATGGCCGATACGAGGGCGGAACGCTCGGCGCAGATGGCCAGGCCGTAGGAACGGTTCTCCACGTTGGCGGCGCAGACGACGGTACCGTCGGCGCACAGCAGGGCCGCCCCGACCCTGAACCTCGAATAAGGCGAGTAGGACTTGGTAGCAGCCTCGGCCGCCAGCTCGTATAGCGCGGTACGTTCCATAGATGCCTCTTTCTGCCCATTCCCGCGTAGCGCTTCGTATTGACGGAATGGGACGATACTATATACCATCGACGGGGCGAATGCCAATGACGAGCATCGAACGATTGCCGCGGAGGGAAGCATGAGCGAGGGGAAGGGGCGACGGAAGATATTCACCGTCCTCGTGGCGGTCGTGCTGATCGCCGTCTACTTCTTTGTATTCTCCGAACCCTTGCGGCCAGAGCTGAGCGCCGCGCCCCGATGGACGATAGACCTCTCGGCGTCGGTCGCGTCGGCCGAAGCCTCGGCCCAGGACCGCGTCGACGCGTCGGCCGTCTCCTTCTCGACCGCGAGCCGTTTCGGCTATTTCGGTACGGACGGATCCATCGGCTTCGTCGGCGAGGCGACGGGACCAGTCCCGATGTCGGACTCCTCGTACGTCAGCGCCGAGCTCGTTCCCGGCGGCACGAACTACTCGCTACGCTCCCCTGTGGGGGCCCGCGTCGCCGAACTCGACGCGAGCGCCCCGTTTTACTCGTCGGGGCGGCTGTTCTCCGCGCAGGCCGACGGCAGCGGCGTCGCTGCCTACGACGGCAAGGGAAACCGCCTATGGTCCTACACGTTTCCGTGCCAGCTGAGCGCCTTCTCTGCTGGCGAAGGCCTCGCCGTCGGCGGAACCGTCGACGGCTGGCTCGAAGGCGTCGACTCGGGCGGGCGCAGGGCTTTCTCGTTCGCACCAGGGGGCTCCCGTCTCCAGGTGGTGCTCGGGCTCGGCGTCTCCAGGTCCGGTAATTGGATAGCGGCAGTCACCGGCGTCGACCGGCAACGGCTCGTGGTGCTCGGGCGTGGAGGCGCCGACTACCGTGTGGCGAGCCATCGCTACCTCGACTCGGATTACAGGGAGCCCGTCCGCGTCGTCGTGCTCGACGACGATAGGCACGTGCTCTACCGCCGGGCCGACGGCATCGGCGTATGGTCGGTCGATGGCGCCGTCGACGAGCTGCTACCCGTCAAGGCCGACGACTTCGACGTGTCGCTGGACGCGGAGCGCGGCCTGGCCCTGCTCGTCGCCAGGCGCGGCAAGAAGGCCGAGGTCGTCGCGTTCCGCCTTCCGGCGACGTTGCTCGGCCGCGTACCCTTGCCCGACGGCAGCGAGTACGTCAGGCTCATCGGCTCCTCGGTGTATTTCGGCTCCGGGGACTCTATATCCAGATTCGACTTCATGGAGGAATAGCGTGTCGCTACGGGCCGTTCGAGTCGTCGCGGCGGGCGCCGTCGTCCTGGCCGCCGCCATCGTGTCCTCCTTCGCGTTCGATTGGCCAGCCGATTCGGGCCGTTACCGCTTCAGTTTCGGCTCGCCTCGGGACGGGTTCAAACGAGGCCTGGAGTTCGGTTCGTCCGGCGGGATCGTCAGGGCCGCAGACGACGGGGAGCTGACCTTCGCCGCATCCGGTCGGAGCCTGCCCGGCGGCTATCCCCTGATCGGTGGCTCTATGGTGGTCGTCTCGCACGCCTCCCAAATATCGACCATATACGCCGGCCTGGAGCCCGGTTCCGTCTCTTCGTACCTTAGGAACGTCCGGAAGGGCGATATCATCGGCCGTATCGAGCCGGTTGGCGGCCTTGGGCGTGGGGCCGCGTTCTACGCGTACGACGCCAAGGAGCGCCGCTATATCAACCCGCTCATTCTGATGCCCAGCCTCTCCGACGACAAGCCGCCGGTAATCAGGTCTGCCATCCTGGTCAGCGACGGCAAGGAGACGGCTCTCGCCGCGTCCAAGGTCGTCAAGCAGGGATCGTACCTGCTGCTCGTAGACGCGTTTGACCCGTCGCCGACCGGCGAGCAGGCGGCGCCGTACGAGGTTCGGGTCATGCTGGACGGTTCGGAGCGGGATCGAGTGCTGTACGACGCCGCCTGGGCCGAGGGCGGACGTTCGACTCTGTTCAGCGGGGCCAGGCTAGGCGAGCACGAGTACCTGGCGAGCGACGGAAGGATGCGCTTCGGGCCGTACGTCCTCGCCAGGGGCCGTGTCGTCATCAGCGTGGTCGTCGGCGATTTCGCGGGCAACAAGAGGGAGCAGACATATTCGATCATCGTCCAGTGATGGAGCCATACGGACCTTCTCGACGAGCGCCCGGGCGGAGCCGGCGCGGCCATCGCCGTGTCCGCTCTGCGGCTCGTCCGCTATCGGACGCGGTTGGGATGCAGACGGCGCTCGGTTCGTACGATGCCCGTCCTGCGGTTTGTTCAGGCAGGACCCGCAGCCGGAGCTCGAGGCGGTGCTACGCCGCTACGGCGACGAGTACCTCGAGTACGAGACCGAGCGGCACCTGGAGTACCGCGCCATCTCGCTTTTGAGCCTCGAAGAGGCTGGCCTTCGGCCAGAGGACGCCGGGCGCGCCGACGGGGCGCCGCGCAGCATCCTCGAGGTCGGGTGCGCGACGGGAGCCCTGCTATCGTCGTTTCACGAGGCGGGATGGCGCGCTCAGGGCGTCGAGGTCGGCCCCTCGATGGCCGGCTACGCGCGCGAGCGATTCGGCCTGGACGTCGAGACCGCCACGATAGAGTCCGCCACCTACGAGATCGGCTCCTTCAACGCGGTAGTCGCCACGCACCTTATCGAGCACCTCAACGATCCGCGCTCCTTCCTGGCCAGGGCGAGGGCCGCCCTGCGCCCCGAAGGCCGACTGTACCTTATAACGCCGAACGCCGACGGTTTACAGGCCAGGCTGATGGGCTCTCGATGGCGCAGCGCCATTCGCGATCACCTATTCTTGTTCTCGGCGAGGACGCTTGGCGCGATGCTGGCGGACGAGGGCTATTACGTCGAGTACGTCGGCACCTGGGGCGGTTGGCCCGCCGGCATGCGCCCCGTCAGCCTGAAACGGCCCATGGATAGGCTGGCCAAGCGGTACGGCTTGGGCGACGTCATGGTCGTCAGGGCTTCTCAGGCCACGGTTCCGACGCCTCTGGAGGTACGATGACCGACGACTACAGGATAACCGTCGCCCAGGCGGTGGAGAACGTGCTCGAGAGGATGGGAGCGGCCTGCGCCAGGGCCGGACGGTCGGCCGACGAGGTACGCCTACTCGCCGTCACAAAATTCCATCCCTACGAGGCGGTGGAAGCGGCCTACGCCGCCGGTGTCAGGCTATTCGGCGAGAACCACGTTCAGGAAGCCGAGGCCAAATTTTCCGCCGGCACGGCTCCGAAGGGCGCCTTCGTCCACCTGCTCGGCCACCTCCAGAGTAACAAGGCCAAGCGCGCCGCGGCCCTGTTCGACTGCGTTCAGTCGATAGACTCGATAGAGGTCGCCGCCGAGCTTGCCAAGCGCGCCGCGGCGCTCGGCAAGACCCTCGACGTGCTCCTTGAACTGCATACCGGCGAGGAATCCAAGACCGGCTTCGCGAGCGAAGACGCGCTCCTACGCGCCCTGGAGGCCATCATGCCGATGCCGTCGCTCAAGCCTCGCGGACTCATGACCATGGCGCCCTTCAGCGATGACGCCGCGGTCGTACGAGCGTCGTTCAGGACCTGCCGTAGGGCTTTCGAGGTGGCCATGAAACGGTTCGCCCCGGTCGATTTCTCCGTGCTGTCCATGGGCATGTCGAACGATTTCGAGCTGGCCGTGGAGGAAGGCTCGACGATGGTGCGCGTCGGCACGGCCATCTTCGGAAGCAGGCGGCTTCGATGAGGCTCGCCAGGAGCGTCGCGGCGCTATCGCTCGCGCTCATGGCGGCGACCGCGGCCTTCCCGCAGTCGGCCTCGACTCCGGCTGAATCGTCGCTGCCCGAGCCGTACCGAGCGGGAGAATTCCCCCCGTGGCTCGACGCGGCCAGGCGATTCGAGATCGTCGGCCTCGGCGTCTTCCCCATCCTGCTCTTCTATACGCGCTTCGCGAGCGACGCCGCTCGCTACGTACGGAACGGTTTCGACGCGACGTACGCGCCGTGGCCGTTCAAGAACGAGCAATCCTACGAGCCGAGCGACGACGAGCAATGGAAGAACGTATTGACGGCCGCCGGCCTGTCCGTAGCGTTCGCGGCGTTGGACGCGCTCGTACTCTGGCGCGTTCAGCTGGAGTAGCCGATGGCGCAGCGACCCGGTACTTAACAGGGTAGGCTGACCTGCATTAGTATTGCGGGTATGCATAGACAAGCGGAAGCGCGCGACGCGACGGTGCTGGCCGTCGACGTCGGCGGGACGAATACCAGTTGCGCCGTCGTCGACGTCCGTGACGGCTACTTTACGACGACTTTCGAGCGTCGCTATTCGACTAAAGCCGAGCCGTCGCTGTACGAGCCGCTCGGCCGCTTTATCGACGAGGCTTCCTCCGCCGGAGTAGCCCTGCCCGAGCTCCTCTGCGTCTCCGGCGCCGGACCCGTCGTCGACCGCCGCATAGCGCTTACCAACGCGCCCTGGGGCATCGACGGGGACGGCCTCTCCGAGCGCCTCGGGCTGCCGACCTACGTCATCAACGATTTAAGCGCCATCGCCTGGGGCGTGCTACTCCTCGATCCAAGCGACCCGAACGAGCTTGCCCAGCTTTCAGCTCCCGACGGCGCCGCTCCCGATCCGTATGGCCCGGTCGTGGTCATCGGCGCGGGTACCGGGTTAGGCTTCGGATACGCGCTACGCGACGACGGATCCGTCAGGGTCTATCCGTCCGAGGGCGGGCACGTCTGCCTACCGGTCTACGACGACGAGTCGCGCGCGTTCTCGCGCTGGCTCGAGGCTCGCTACGGCTTCGCGGCCGGCGCCGAGGCCGGCGTCTCCGGACAGGGCATCGCCGCCATCTTCGAGTTCCTGTCCGCCTCCGAGCCCAGCCTGTCCGAAGCCGCGCGCGCGGCCCTATCCGCGCCGGCCGAAGATAGGCCGGCCCTCGTGTCCACCGCCGCCGACTCAGGCGACGCGCTATGCCTACGGGTTATGGATATGTTCGTGCGACTGTACGCGCGAGTCGCGGCCGACGCCGCCTCGGTCTTCATGCCGTCAGGAGGCATCTACCTGGCAGGCGGCATCGCCGCCAAGAACCTGGCGCGATTTACCGAGGGCGATCGCTTCATGCGCAGCTTCGGCCAGGGCTATCGGGAGCACGTCCGGGCGATCGCGGCTAGGACGCCGGTCTTCGTCGTCAAGGACTACGCTATATCGATGTACGGGGCGGCGAACGCCGCGATCCACTTGGCCGACGGATCGAGACGGCGGCCGTGCTGAGCGACGCGCTGCGATCTGACATGGTCGCCAAGGGAGTCGACGTCGAGACGACCCTGTCCATCTTGGCCGACCTGAACGCGGGCCTCTATGACGGTCAGAAGGCCGTGCGGGCTACCGGCGTGCCGCCAGTCGACGGCGCATCCATCGTGCCCTCCGCCAAGGACATGGCCTACAGGATAGGCGCTGACGAGGCGCTGAGTCGGCTCTCGGACCTCGGCCTCGAGCTTCCCGATGGCGCGCGAGCCGACGGCGACAGCCTGCTGTTCGACCGGGCCGCCCTCGAGGACCTCGGAGAGCGGCTGTACCCAGTCGCCGCCTGGGGCGTACTCAACGGCGGCTCGGCGACGAGCTACGCCGACCGCAAGAAGAACGCCGCCCTCGGCCCCGGCGTGTTCGAAGCGATACGGTCGGGCTTCGAGCTCCTGGCGCCTCTATGCGACGGCAGGCCCAAGGGCGTCACCCCGGCCTACATCAACCCGGACGGTAGCCCCGGCGAGAGTTTCCTGCTCCTGAAGATGCGGGCGGCCCTCCTGCGCGCCGAACGCTACGTCGAGCGCTTCGGGATGCCGGCGCGGCCGGCGCTCCCGTTCTTCCAGATGACGAGCGACGGCACCGACGCTCAGCTCGCCGACGCCTATGCCGTGTATGCCGGGCATCCTTGGATCGCAACGCTCATTGAGCGGGCCGGCACCGATCCGACGCGGCCGCGCTCGGCGCGTCAACCGCTACTGGCTGCTTTTACGCATTCAGCCGATGGGCGTCCCCGCCGCGTGTTCGATCGCGCCTACGGAAGGCAGGACAGCGCCATCGCCCTGCCCGGCGGACACGGCCAGAGCTTCCGTGTACTCGCCGACGTGTATCGCGGGCTTCTGGCGGACGGCTATCGCTACGCATGGATAGGCAACGTCGATAACGTCGGCTACTATCCGGACCCGGCTGAGTTGGCCGTCATGGCCCTGTCCGGGGCCGAGGCGGCATTCGAGTTTTCGTACCGGACCCCGGTCGACATCAAGGGAGGCATCCTCGTCACGACGGCCGAAGGCGGGCGCACGGTAGCCGATATCGGCCAAGCCATCTCCTTCGAGCGCGTCCAGGAACTGGAGGCCGCCGGCTCGAGGGTGCTGTTCAACTGCGCCACCGGCCTGTTCGACCTAGCGCGCCTCGTGCCGAGGCTCGACGAGATCGCCAGGCGCCTGCCGGTGCGTATCTCCGATCAGGACAAGGACGCCGGACGCTATAGCCAGGCCGAGCAGTCGACCTGGGAAGTCGTCGGACTGATCGACGAGCCGCTCGGCTTCGCCGTGGAGAAAGGCGAGCGCTTCATCGCCGCCAAGCTCCTGGCAGAGACGGTCCTGGCCAGCGGCACCGCGGGAGCGGGAGCCGCCGGAGCGGGAGCCGCCTTGCCGCCGAGCGTCGCGGCGACCGCTGAAACGATGTCCAGGGGGTTGCGCGATGTGTTATCTGGGCCGTGCGGGCTTAGGCTCGATGGCGGAGCCTGGCGTCCCGCCCAGTAAAACGGCGGCCGGCCCCGAGGGGCCGGCAGTTCCGCTACGATAAGGCTATCTCGAGCACTTCTTCCATCCGGTCCACCGGATGGAAAACGATGCCTTTCTTGACGTGCTCCGGGATATCCGACAGGTCCTTCTCGTTGGCCCTCGGGATGATGATCTCCCTGATCTTGTTGCGCTTCGCGGCGACGGTCTTTTCCCTGAGGCCGCCAATCGGCAGCACCTGGCCGGTCAGGGACAACTCTCCGGTCATAGCCAGCCTATCCTTGACCCGCTTGCCGAGCACGAGCGACGCGAGCGAGGTGGCCATGGTGATGCCTGCGCTCGGTCCGTCCTTGGGCGTGGCGCCCTCCGGGATATGCAGATGGATCTGGCGCTCCTCGAAGAACTTCGCGTCGATGCCGTGGGCGTCCGCCACGTGGTGCCTGACCCAGGTATAGGCGATGCCGGCGGATTCCTGCATCACCGAACCCATCTGTCCGGTCAGCTTGAAGCCTTCCTTGCCGGGGTTGGCCACCGCCTCGATGATCAGCGTATCACCGCCCATGCTGGTCCAGGCTAGGCCGACGGTCATGCCCGGCAGCGTCGCGCGCTTGACCTCGTCGGCGTCGAAGCGCGGCTTGCCCAGGTACTTCTCGAGTGACGGCTTGTCCACCTCGAAGCGCTTCGTATCCTCGCCTTCGGGCGCCGTTACGACGGCCAGCGCTATCTTGCGATGGATGCGATCCAGGTACTTCTCGAAGTTCCGGACGCCGGCCTCTCTCGCGTAGCCCTCGGCGATGGCGGTCAACGCGTCGCGGGTGTACTTGACGCGGGCCTTCTTGAGGCCGTTCTTCTCGAGGCTCTTCGGGATCAGGTAGCGCTTGGCGATCTCGAGCTTCTCCGAGTCGACGTAGCCGGATAGCTGGATGATCTCCATGCGGTCGCGTAGCGGCCCGGGGATGGTGTCGAGGGTATTGGCCGTGACGATGAAGAACACGTTGGAGACGTCGAAGGGTAGGTCGAGGTAATGATCCCGGAACGCCACGTTCTGCTCCGGGTCGAGCACCTCGAGCAGGGCGCTCGACGGATCGCCCTGGTAGCTCGAGCCCATCTTGTCGATCTCATCGATCATGAAGACCGGGTCGCGGCTCTTGGTTATCTTGAGCCCTTGGATGATCTTGCCGGGTAGCGCCCCGACATAGGTGCGCCGATGGCCCTTGATTTCCGCCTCGTCGCGCATGCCGCCGACCGAGAAACGGAAGAACTCCTTGCCGAGAGCCCGGGCGATGGATCTACCGACGCTGGTCTTGCCGACGCCGGGCGGGCCTACCAGGCACAGGATAGAGCCCTTGGCGTCGCGTTTGAGCTTACGGACTGCCAGATACTCGATGATGCGGTCCTTGACGTCCTTGAGGCCGTAGTGGTCGCCCTCGAGGATGTCGCGGGCGGCATGTATGTCGAAGTCCTTGCCGGTCTCCGCTTTCCAAGGCAGGTTCGAGACCAGATCGAGCCAATTCCTCGTCACGATGAACTCCGACGAATTCGGGTCCATCAGGCTGAATTTCTCGAGCTCCTGGTCGACGAGCTCCTTGACCTCGCCCGAGAAGCCGAACGCGTCCAGCCGCTCCTTGAAGCGCTGGAAGTCCGTGCCCTTCGCGTCGGCGGGCATACCGAGCTCTTGCTTGATGGCCTTGAGCTCCTCCCGCAGAAAATAGTCGCGCTGGCTCTTCTCGACCTTCTCGTTGATCTCGCTCTGGATGCGTTTCTGGATCTTGAGGAGCTCCTGCTCGCGCTTGATCGACATGAGGACGCGTTCCATACGCTCCTTGATATCGCTGAGCTCGAGAATCTTCTGCTGCTCGACCTTGTCTATATTCAGGATGCTGGCGATGAAGTCGGCTATCTTGCCTGGATGGTCGATGTTGATCATGTTGAGGCGCATCTCCTCGGAGAACAGTGGATTGTTCTCCGAGATCTGCTTCATCTCCGACAGCAGCGCCCTGGTCAGCGCCTTGATCTCGTCCGGGCCTTCCCCCTGGTCCTCGAGGTACTCGACCGCCGCCATGATGGGCTGTTCCTTGGACAGGGCCTTCTTGATCTTGAAGCGCTTGAGGGTTGAGATGAATATATTGACCGAGCCGTCGGGAAGGTTGATCCGCTTGACGATCTTGGCTACCGTACCCACCTCGTGGAGGTCGCTGGCCTTGGGCTTGTCGGTATCGTCCCGGACGAGCACGAGCCCGACCATGCCGTCGGTCTGCATAGCATCGTCGATGGTCTGGATGTCGTCCTGACTCCCGAGCATCAAGGGCGTAAAGATGCCGGGGAATATAGGCTTTCCATTCAACGGAATGATTGGAATTTTATTCGGTAGTAGCATGTCGATCGGTATTATCTCGTTGTCGGGCATTCTCCGCCGTCCTTTCGCTTAGTTTCGCTATAAAATATAGAGGTTTTGGCCCGACAGGCAAGGCTTTTGACTAGCTACGGAAGCGTTTTGGCATAGGAACGGAGACTTGTGGCCTAGTTGGACGATACGACCAGTCTTATAGCACGGTGGAGGCGGCTCGCTGGAGCCGATCAGCGTCGAGCGCCATACCCGTCACCTGGATCGCCTGCTCCGCGACGCGGTTTCCGAGTCGGAGGCAACGCGCGAGCGGCTCGCCTCGGAGGGCCGCCGACAGGAAGCCGGCGGCGAACGCGTCTCCGGCTCCGGTCGTGTCGGTGGCGCGGATCGGCCGAACCGCGCTCTCGAGCAGGTGCCCGTCGCTGACGCAGACGGCGCCTGTCTCGGCTCGCTTGACTATGACGGTGCCAGGCGCTGACGCGGAGAATTCCTTGAGGCCCTCGTCGACCCCAGTCTGGCTCAGCGCGATGAATTCGTCCTCGTTCATGAAGGTCCAGGAGCAGACCGAGCGGATAAGCTCTAGGAACAGGTCGCGATGCTTGACGGCGATGCGGTACCCCGCGACATCGAGGGCTATACCCATGCCTGAGTCGGCGGCGCGGCGCGTCAGGGCCCGAAGCGCGTCCGGGTTCGCGGCGATGAAGCCGTCGACGTACATCGTTGAGTCGGAGGCGAAGAACTCATCAGGGATGGCCGACGGGTCGAGGCGAGGGGCGAGTTCCGGCGCGACCGCTATCGTGCGCTCGCCGTCCGGGGCTATCATCGCGCAGAAGGCGCCGGTACGGCCTCGTCCTACCTGGAGGTAGGACGCAATGCCGCTGGCCTCGAGGTCGCGGCGGAATAGTGTACCCAGCTCGTCGTCGCCCACCATGCCCGCGAACGCGGCGCCGTGCCCGAGCGAGGCGAATACCTTGGCCGTATTGACGGCGCCTCCGCCAGCGCCTCGCGATGACTTAGCTAAGGCCGATAGGATGGGCTCCATGCCGTCACGGTCGAGGTGGACCGTCGAACCGGCGTGGAAACCGAGACGGGACGCGAAGTCCGTCTCCACGAACGCCACGACGTCGTATAACGCGTTCCCGACGCAGGCAAGCCTCACGGGTACCTCTCCGATTCCATGAGCCATTCTACCATGATCCGTCGAACAAAGCCATGCCGGAATCGAGGAGGCGTCCGGCGCCCGTCTTCTTGACCCCCGCTCGTCCCGCGTGGTATCGTCTCGCGTCGGGGCGCTTAGCTCAGCTGGTCAGAGCGCCTGGTTTACACCCAGGATGTCGGGGGTTCAAATCCCTCAGCGCCCAAGAAAAGCCCGTTCGGCCTTTGGCCGGGCGGGCTTTTATGATAAGGGCGCCGAGGGATTTGAACCGAGCGTTGTGGCGAGCGAAAGCGAGCCCGAGGCGCAGGAAGCGCCGAGAAACGCGAAGGCGGGCTGACGTGAGCGCACAGGACGCGCGCGAGCGGAAGCCAAATCCCTCAGCGCCCAAGAAAAGCCCGTTCGGCCTTTGGCCGGGCGGGCTTTTATGATAAGGGCGCCGAGGGATTTGGTACGCTCCCGCCGTTCTACCCATTGCCATGATTGTCGGTATTCGGTTGTAATGAGCCTCCTACAATATACCTGGAGTCGCAGTGGATAGGATGATACTGACGGATGAGATGAACGTGGCGCTTTCGTATATCGCCGATGCGAGCGAGCGCCTGCTTTGGGTTTCCGGGCGGGCCGGAACGGGGAAATCGACCTTCCTGAACTACGTCAAGACCGAGTTGCGGCTGGCCAACGCAGTCTATCTAGCGCCGACCGGGGTCTCCGCGCTTTCGATAGGCGGTCAGACTATCCATAGTTTCTTCTGGATCGACCCGCGAGAGCCCGTGCACCTTGAGACCAGGCTCGACCCGGAACGGGAAAGCCGCCTCTATCCTCTATTGGCCGCGGTCGAGACCTTGATCGTCGACGAGATCTCGATGGTCCGCGCCGACCTCCTCGACGAGATGGATCGACGGATGCGCCAGGCGAAACGGGAGCCCGGGCTGGCGTTCGGCGGAGCCCGCGTCATCCTCTTCGGCGATCCATACCAACTACCTCCGGTCGAACCGGACGAAGCGAGTAGGTCGGGCGGCGCGTTCGCCGAACGCTATAAAAGCCCTTTCTTCTTCTCCTCGAGAGTTCTGCGCGCTCGAGCGCGGACGATGAAGCGCGTCGAGTTCACCCGGGTCTTCAGGCAGTGCGAGGATGGCTTCATAGCGACGCTGGACCGTTGCCGCTCGGGCGACGTGAGCGACGATGACCTGCGGCTCCTGGCCTCCAGGGTCCTTCCCGAGGGTAAGAAGCCCCCGGCCGACCATCTCGTGCTGACGGCCACGAGGGCCGAGGCCCAGCGTATCAACGTGTACCGGCTCGCGGCCTTGCCGGGCCCGTCCCGCGTCTACGCCGCGAGCGCTGACGGCCGCTTCGCCAAGGACTCGGGCGAGGACGAGCTGCCGGTGCCGCGCGAGCTCGAGCTCAAGCTCGGCGCTAGGGTCATGCTCACGGCGAGTGATGAGGCCGGTCGATGGTCGAACGGCGCCTTGGCTACCGTCGTCGGGCTCGATGAGGCTGGCGCCACGTTGCGCGACGACGCCGGTGAGTTCAGGGTCGGGCCCCACGTCTGGAAACGGACTCGGTTCGCCCTCCGTGACGGCGGAGTCGTTCCTGTCGAGTCGGATCGGTACGGGCAGCTGCCGCTCCAGCCGGGCTGGGCCTTGACGATACATAGGGCCCAGGGGCTCACGCTCGAGCGCGTCTTCGTCGACCTGTCCCGGGGCGCCTTCGCCGCCGGGCAGGCCTACGTGGCCATCTCCCGCGTAACCAGGCTCGACGGCCTCCTGCTCCGGGCGCGGCCCCGGGCCAAGGACTTCTTTGTCCATGAGAGGGTCTCGGCCTTCTTGGAGTACCTCAAGCGGCAGTAACCCGGGCGCGGTATGGCGATGATATGGGAGGAGCTATGGATTTCGAAGGTATGAACGCCCTGACGGCTCGCGCCACGGTCCATAGGCGGGCGCTGCACAGGATCCCAGAGACGGGGCTCGAGCTACCCGAGACGGTACGATACGTCAGGACGGCGCTCGAGGCCGCGGGCATCGCCCCGCGCGACTGCGGAGGTGGCCTCCTTGCCGATATCGGCGACGCAGGCCCCCTCGTCGCTATACGCGCCGACATGGACGCCCTGGCCGTCACGGAAGCAACCGGCCTGCCGTTCTCGAGCGCGCATCCCGGCGCGATGCACGCATGCGGACACGACGCCCATACGGGAGCGCTCCTGGCCTGCGCCGAGCGCTACGCGGCGTCGCCTCCGGAGGGATTCAGGGTGCGGCTCCTGTTCCAGCCCGGCGAGGAAGGGTATTTCGGCGCTCGCGGCATGATAGCTGACGGTTGCCTGGACGGCGTCGAAGCCATCGTCGGCTCCCATGTCGGGCACCTGTCCGACGAGTTGTCCCCGGGCCAGGCCGGTTTCCTGCCCGGCCCGATGATGGCCGCGAGCGATCTGTTCTCCGGCGCCTTCGTCGGTTCAGGCGGACACGGCTCGGCGCCGCACCAGGCCCTCGACCCGATACCGGCCCTGGCAGAATTCGTGCTGGCCCTGCAGTCCTTCCGATCCAGGGCGCCCGACCAGCGCGAGCCGTTCGTGCTCAGCGTCTGCGAGCTGTCTGCCGGCTCCGCCTACAATATCATCCCGTGCGAGGCCGGCTTCGGCGGTACCGTCCGGAGCCTTTCGCCGACGCTCAGGGCCATGGCCAAGGATGGCATAGCGCGCGCCTGCGCCGGCGTCGCCGCAGCCCACGGCCTACGGCATCGATTCGACTGGGTCGACGGCTATCCCCCGCTCGTGAACGACGCCTGGGCGAGCTCCCTGGCGATGGATGCCACGATACGCGCGATCGGCGCCGAGCACGTACGTGAACTGACCGCGCCGAGCATGGGCGGGGAGGATTTCGCATACTATCTGGCGAAGGTACCGGGCTGTTTCTGGTTCCTGGACACGCAGCCACCAGGCTCGGCGTATCCAAACCACCATCCGCGCTTCGACATCGACGAGCGTTTTCTCGGTCGGCTGGCCATGGTCGATATGGCCATAGCCGCCTCCATCGCGAACGGGCTACGCTAGCGCGTTTCCCGGCTAGCGTAGCGGCGCGTTACGGTTTATATTCTTGTCACCATGCAAAAGCACGACGGTATACTGATTATTCTCAACCCGATCGCGGGTAAGGGCAAGGCCGGGGAGCGAGTTCCCGAGATACGGCGGCTTATGGCGGCGGCTGGGCTCGATTTCGAGCTGGCCTTGACGGAGCGGGTAGGGCACGCGACGGAGCTCGCCGCGTCGGCGGGCGACCGCGGGTTCGGCCTCGTGGTGGCTGCCGGAGGCGATGGTACGGTCAACGAGGTCGTCAACGGACTAATGGCTACGAAGTCCGCGGGCAAGGCCGCCCCGGTACTGGCGGCGTTCAGCGTCGGCCGCGGCAACGACTTCGCCTACGGCGCCGACCTACCGGCCACGCTGGAGGAATGCGTGTCAGTGTTGGCCCGGGGCGAGAGGAGGGCGATGGACGTCGGCATCGTGCGCGGCGGCGATTACCCCGACGGCAAGTATTTCGCCAACGGGCTCGGCGTCGGCTTCGACACCATCGTTGGCCTCGAGGCTGCCAAGCTGAAGCGCGTTCACGGTTTCATGGCCTACGTGCTCGGCGCCCTGAAGACCTTCGCGCTCTTCCCCGACGCCCCCCTCGTCAGGCTCGCCTGGGACGGCCAGCACGTCGAACAGGAATGCCAGCAGATATCCATAATGAACGGCAAGCGCATGGGCGGCACCTTCTTCATGGCGCCGAACGCCGAGAATCACGACGGTAGCTTCGACCTCTGCGTCGCGGAGCGCCTGAGCCGCGGCGAGATGGTCGATCTGATGATCCGCTATACCAAGGGGACGCAGGCGGGACATCCCAAGGTCAAGATCTACGGCGGCTCCAGGATAGTCGTGGAGGCCCCGAACCGCGGTCTGATCGTCCACGCCGACGGCGAGACTATCTGCATCGACGGCGAGCGTCTCGACGTCGAATGCCTGGCCGGGGCGCTGACCATCGTCTGCAACCCCGGGCGGGTCGCCCGGCAGAAGTCCAAGGCCTGAGGCCCATACATGACTACATCGTCTCGTATCGTCACCCCGGCAGTTAAATTCATCCTGTCGAGGCTATGCAGGATCGACTCGGCGGAGATGAGGCGCGTACCGAAGTCCGGCCCGCTCATAGTCGTCATGAACCACGTCAACTTCCTCGAGGTGCCGCTCCTATACTCATTCCTGTTCCCGCGCGACGCGATAGGCATCATCAAGCGCGAGACCTGGGATAACCCTGTCCTGGGCGCTCTGGCGAACTCGTGGCAGGCCATCGCGATCGACCGAGAGGGCGCCGATCTGTCGGCCATGCGCAAGGCCCTCGAGGTGCTGGAGCGCCGTGGCATGCTCCTGATCGCTCCGGAGGGGACGAGGAGCGGCGACGGAAAGCTGCGCAAGGGACATGGCGGCGTGGTCCAGCTGGCCCTGCGCAGCGGCGCGCCTATCCTGCCCATCGCGCATCACGGCGGCGAGCGCTTCTGGCCGAACATCAAGTCGGTACGGCGGACTCGTTTCGTCTTCAGGGTCGGGGAGCCCTTCGTACTCGCGCCGCCTGCCGGCGACGGCGCCGCGGACGGCGTCGCGCGCAGCGTTCCGCGGAGCCTGCGCGCCGAGATGGTCGACGAGATCATGAACCGCATCTCGATCCTACTGCCCGAGTGGCAGCGGGGCGAATATCCCGAACCCGAGCGGGCCTCGACGAGCTATCTGCGCTTCGTGAGCCTCGGCTAGGCTCCTAGTCCGGCGGCCTGGCCCGCCTCGGCCGCGAGTATCAGCTCGGAGTAGCTCCGTCCCTCGATCTCGCCCTCGGGTACCCCGGCCATCGACAGGATCGACCTGACGCTGCCCTGGGCCAGCGCCACGGCGGCCGGCTCCTCGCCATCGATGAGCCGCTCGACCTCGATGAAGTCCCCGATTCCGCCCACGTTGACCAGCTCTATCGTACACCCGTCGTAGCTATAGGCCCTGCCGACCTTACGCTTGGCGTAGAACGGCTCGCAGCCGACACGCTCGACGAGGGCTTTGAAGGCCGCGGGATCGGACACCTCGAACTCGGTCTCCTTATTGATCTCGATGCCGCCGTCGCAGCGTTTCTGCTTGAAGGTGACGACGGCCTTGCCGTCGTCCATCCTCAGCCTGAAGCCCTTGGTTCCGCGCGTGAAGCGCCAGTCCGGCCCGTGCCAGTACTCGTCCGCCTTGTCGAAGGAACGGACGAAGGCCGCGAACGACGCGACCCTCGCCTCCACCGCGGACGGATCCCTGACCCGCGCCTTGAGCTCTACCTCGGTCATCGGGCCTTGGCCGGCTCGAGCACGGACGGGTCGTAGTCCTTTGGCGGCGCGAAGCCGAGCAGCTCGATGCAGGTGGCCGCGAGCGAGCTGATGCCGAGCCCGGCTCGCAGCTCCTTCTCGTACTCGCCCGCGTACTCGGGGTCGTAGACGACGCAGGGCACGGGATTGAGCGAGTGGCTGGTCTTGGCCCTTGGCTCGCCGTCGGCCTTGACGGTGACGGCTCCGGTCTTCTTCTCGTGTTCGTACATGTCGTCGGAGTTGCCGTGGTCGGCGGTCAGGACGAGCACGCCGCCCGCTTTCTCGACGGCGGCCCTGAGCCGGCCGAGCTGCAGGTCCATCGCCTCGAGCCCGCAGACGACGGCTTGGTAGACGCCGGTGTGGCCGACCATGTCGCCGTTGGGATAGTTGAGGCGGATGAAACGGTACTGGCCGCTCTCGATCGCGGCGATCACGCGGTCGGTGATCTCGGCAGCCTTCATCCAGGGACGCTGCTCGAAGGGTACGAGGTCGCTCTTGACCTCGACGTAGTCCTCGAGCGCCTCGTCGAACTTGCCCTGGCGGTTGCCGTTGAAGAAGTAGGTAACGTGGCCGTATTTCTGGGTCTCGGAAATCGCGAGCATCCTGACACCGGATCCGGCGAGGTACTCGCCCATCGTTCGGTCGATGGACGGGGGGCTGACGAGGTAGGCCGAAGGCACGTGCAGGTCGCCATCGTACTCCATCATGCCCGCGTAGGCAATCTTGGGGCGTCTGATTCGGTCGAAGTGGGGAAAGTCGTCGTCCTCGAAGGCCGCGGTGATCTCGAGCGCGCGGTCGCCGCGGAAGTTGAAGTAGACGAAGGAGTCGCCGTCATGAACGGCACCGATCGGCTCGCCGCCCTCCTCGATGACGAACTCATGCATGTCCTGGTCGATCAGCGACGGCTTCTCGGCGCGATAATGGAGGACGGCTTCCTTGGCGCTCTTGAAGCGGGCTCCCTGGCCGAGGACGTGGGCCTTCCAGCCGCGCTCGACCATGGACCAGTCGGCGCCGTAACGGTCCATCGTGATGTACTGCCTGCCGCCGCCCGAGGCGACGCGGTAGTCGAAGCCGCCTCCCGACAGCCCCGCGAGGAAGGCCTCGAAGGGCTCGAGGTACTCGAGCGCGCTCTGCTCGCCGACGTCGCGACCGTCGAGGAGGACGTGCACGCGGACGCGCCTGACGCCGTCCGCCCTGGCGCGCTCTAGCATCGCCTTCAGGTGGTCGATGTGCGAGTGCACATTGCCGTCGGAGAAGAGGCCGAGGAAATGGAGCGTACGGCCGTCGGCGGCCCGGACGTTCGATACGAGGCGCTTCCAGGTCTCCCCGCCGAACATGGCGCCGGTCGCGATCGAGGCCGAGACGAGCTTGGCGCCCTGGGCGAACACGCGGCCGCAGCCGATGGCGTTATGGCCGACTTCGCTATTGCCCATGTCGTCGTCGGACGGCAGTCCGACCGCCGTACCGTGGGCCTTGAGGCGGGCGGAGGGGCAGGAGGCTTCCATCGCCCTGAAATGGCGCATGTCGGCCGCGGCGACGGCGTCGCCCTCTTTATACTTGCCGTAGCCGACGCCGTCCATCACGACGAGCACGACGGGGCCTCGCCTGGAGTGCCAGGCGTTATTCTTAACGAGGGAGATGGACATGTTCGTGGCTCCTTATTCTCCGAAATACTCGATGAGCGTCCGGATCTCGAGACCCTCGAGGGCCTTCTCATAGTGCAGGAACGGCAAGCCTATGACGCCGAAGACGCCGGCCGGTATGGCGCCGCCCTCCTCCAGGATGTCGGCGGCCGCGCGGAGCGTGCCGCCGGTGGCGATCAGGTCGTCGATAAGCAGGACCTTGCCGCCCTTGGGGATGTCGGCCTCGTGGATCTCTATCTCGGCGGTGCCATATTCGAGGCAGTAGCTCTTGGCGATGGTCTTGCCGGGTAGCTTGCCCTTTTTACGTACCAGGATGAGCGGGATGCCGAGCCTGTCGGCGAGCGGCGCGGCGAAGAGAAAGCCGCGCGACTCGATGGCGGCTACGGCGTCCAGGTCGGCGCCCTTATAGAGCTTGACCATGGCGTCGACGCAGTAGCGGAACGCGTCCGGCTTAGCCAGCACGCTCGTGATATCGTAGAACAGGATGCCGGGCTTGGGAAAATCCGGCACCTTCCTGATGGCGTCGTCTAGGTTGAAACCTGCGGACATAAGCACCTCGCGTTGCGTTTGATCGTGAAGAGCGGGATTTCAGACGCCGAGCAGCGCCAGTATCCAAGCGTCGGTGTCGGACTGACCGCCGGCGACCAGGTCGCGGTCGGCGACCGACAGCTCGGCGGGCTCGAAGGCGGCTTTGAGGCCGACGGCGGCTCCCTTGGTCTCGACGAAGAAGCCGGCCTTTCTGCCAGCCAGGTTCATCCCGGTCAAGAGGCGCTTGATCTCGGCCCAAGACGACGAGGCGGAGTCTCCGACGCCGAACGCGTACGCGTCGGCCGCCAGGATCTCCGGTATCGCCACCTCGGAGGCGCTACGGGTCTTGACCGCGGCCTTGTCGACGAGCGTCGTCTTGATCGTCTTGGCTATAGCCTCGAGCGGCTTGCGCCCATCCTCTACTATGACCAGCACCTTGGTTTTTTGGTTCTTCACAGTGCTTTGATACTAAGCCGCCCCGCCGCCGCTGTCAAGCATGACGGTCGCATGCCTGGCCGCGGCGGGAGGTTGCTATATCCCGAATAAGCCTAGAATTGCACCCTGAGCATGACCTGCGCGCCGAGGCTCCTCGACGCCAGCGCGTAGGTGACCGTGGTGTCGAGCTTGACGACGAACAGCGACAGGGACAGGCCGCCGTAGACGCGGAAGGCCGGCGTCGCGTCCTCCGAGCCGAACATGAACCCATCGGCGCTCAGCTCAGGCATCGCGATGCCGCCGGCGGCGAGGGCCTGCCTGATCGCCTCCACCTGGCTTTCGGTTACGGCCGCGCCGTCGTAGGTCAGCTGGCTCTCGATGCCGCCGCGTACGGTCGACTTGCCCACAGACAGGCCGGCGCCGAGGTACGGCTCGATGAACAGGATCTTCTTGGACGCCTGCACGGTAAAGTCGAAGCTGTCGGTGGTCCAGGACAGGGCCAGGTCCGGGTCGCTGACCGCGAGGACGTGGTCGCTCGCGCCGTCGTTGAAGGTAAAGCTCTGGCCCGTGATACCGAGCGGCATCGAGATGGCGCCGTTCAGGCGGTTGTAACCGGCGCCCACCGAAACGTCGGGCAGGAGGACGTTCTGCTTGAGCAGGGCATAGCGCACGTTGCCGCCGAATAGCGAGTAGTCGAACGAGAAGCCCATCGCGTCGAGGCTAGCGGTCATCTCGGGCGTCAGCATCATAGCCTTGAGGCCGAGGTCGAAGGGCAGGATGAAGCCGCCGATCTTAGCCGACAGCGCGGCGGCCGGCACGGGCAGGCCGAGCTGGGAGAGCGCCGCCGGAATCTCGACGCCGCTCGCGATGGTCCCGATGAGCGTGGTCAGCTCGCCTATCGGGACGGACGTGAAGCCGACCGCGGCCCCAATGCCGAAGTGGGGTAGGTTGCCTATATAGGCATCCGACCAATTGTTGCCGGCCGTGGCGTTGTACGATAGCGTCGGCGCCAGAGCCGACGCGAAGCCGGTGAAGCCGTTCTGGAAGTCTCCCAGATCCTGGGCCCAGGCGCCAGAGGCTACGAGGGCGAGCAGTATGACGATGGCGATCCGTTTCATGGTACCTCCTCAAGGCGCGCCGAGGACAGTAACCTTGGCGCACTAGACTACTATACTGCCGTATCGGTGAGAAATCACGTAGTTGTTCAACGAATGGACACGATCAGCGAACGGATAGGATGAGATCGCGGATGGCGAACGACGACAGGGCCGAGCCGTCGGCCTCGTGGATCTCCAGGTGCAGGTGGCCGCCGTGGCCCCGCCTGCGAGCGTTGACGCCGGTGTTGCCTCCGCGGCCTAGTTCCTGCCCCGGTTCGACGAACTGGCCGGCCCGCACCGCAACATCGCTCAGGTGGAAGTAAGCGTAGTAGCGGCCAGACGACGGGTCGTAGACCACGACGCCGTTGCCGGCCTTGGGCGACAGGCCGCCGGAGACGTAGGCCGACGGCTTGTCGCCGCCCTTCCAGTCGTCCGCGGCCGAGACGACGACGCCGCGGCTCATGCTGACGACCGTCGGGCCTTTCTCCTCGGCGCCGTCGCGCGACAGGCTCGTGAAGAAGATGTCGAGGGCGTACTGGTGGGACGCGCGGAGGGCTCTGGTTCCGGGTATCCACTGATCGCGGCGGGCCAGCGGCGAGACGAGCGGCCCGCCGCGGCTCCCGTCGGTCCGAGCGTCGTCGTAAAAAACGCGCCATAGCTCGCCTAGGGCGGCCTCGACCGCCTCGGCCGTGGCCCGGGTCTCCGCGAGACCGGCGCGGATGGCCGCGTACGACCTGCCGTAGGCGTTATCCAGGGCCGCGTCCAGCCTAAGGTTCTCCTCGTCGCGGCGCATGACCAGGCGGGCCTGGACCCAGGTCGAGCCCGGCAGGGCGCGGGCGACCGTAGCGGCCGGCTCGAGCCCGGCCGCCAAGGCCCTGCTCGCGAGGGCCCGCGCCCGGGCCTTCGACTCGCCGGCCGATACGTCCGCGAGCGCCTCTGGCCGCAGGGCCGCGGCGGCTACCGAGATCCTCCGCTGCCGCCGCGTGTCGTCGGGTTTATGGCCGGCGACGGTCGCTCCGGGCTCGACCGGGGGCGGAGGCTCGGGGGACACCGCGCGGGCCATCACCCCGACGGCGAGCAGCCAGCACGCCGCCACGACGGCCGTTAGTACGAACCCGCGCTTGCCCAAGAAGCCCGCCTTCCCACCGCCCCTCCGGCCGGCCAGTCAGTCTAGCCGGGGGAGGGAGCGGGGTCAAGGGAAGGGGATTAGCCAGGAACTCAGAATCCGATATAGCGCACGACGCGGTATAGGTTGCCTGGTGTAAAGCTAACGGCCGCTGTCCAGCCTCCCGTCGCCGGCGTCGGATGGGCCGCCACGCATGTACGTATATTGCTGGCTTTATAGTTCATGGCCGCGGTCATGGTCTCCCATCCGCCCTCCGCGGTTCCGTCACCGTCCAGATCAAGGCTGGCGTCGTAGAAGGTGATGTGGACGCCGTCGAACGAGTTGATCCTCGATAGGTACGATATGTAGGGCGTTGTGCCGCGTAGGGTTAGGTCGGTCCACATCGCAGATCCGGCGAGGACCTGGCTCGGGCTAAATTCGTAGCGTGTAGTTCCGTCCGTCGGGTTGTTTGTCGACCTCAGGTAGACGAGCTCTCCCTTGCTGTTCTGGAAGGCTATATGTATATAATCCTCGCTATCGATCTTCGCGGCTATATAGTCGACCACGGTACCAGCGTTGGCGTCCCCCGCGGGGAGCACCGACTGAACGGTCCAGCGAGCCTGGTTGCCCTTGGGGTTGGTACTGTTGGCCCGGGCCAGCTTGAGAACGCTGTTGGCGGCATCGTAGTACACGACGACCGGTAGCTTCGTCGAGGTTAGCGCAATGGCGGACATCTCTCCCGTTCCGCTCGAGACCTGTAGCCCGGTCTCGAACCTGGCCGCGCCGAGGGCGATAGAGCTACCTTCGCTATAGGCGGCCGTGTCATGGGCGTCGGATCCGCCGTCGATCTTGACCCAGCTGATCTCGTGGCTACTGTATTTAGTCATCGCTCCGGTGGTAGGTACCACGTAACCGTCATTTATGTTTGAGTATTTAATCGCGTTGGTTATCCGGTCGTAGTATGCTACGTGTATCCGTTCTCCCGAATTGGCGCTCGCCCTGGCGACTCGGAGGTTCTTGAACTGCTGCAGCATCCTGTCATGGTAGAATAACTCGAAGCGATAGGCTCTGCGGCTATCTCGCCCGACATAGTATGCGGCAGCGCTATCGTCGTAGAGGTAGAGCCCTCCGGCCTGATCCGCGTCGGCTACCCAGTCCTCCTCGTTGCCGCCATGGTAGTTGGCCGAATACAGTACGTTGATCTGGCGGGTAGCTCCCGAGCCCGATACCGTAATGGACGTTTCTTCCGACGGGTCGAAGGAATAGAACACCTCGGTCGCCGTGCCGCCTATCCCGGAGTAGTAGACCTTGGCCGTCGAATAGTTGCTGAACGACGCGTAGAGTTCTCCGACGGCGTCCATGCTCATGGCCGGGAAAACAGGGTTTTCGCTACCCGCGAAGAAATCCGCGGTATTGGACTGCCATACCCTGACGAGACGGTCGTCGTTCCAGTAGGCGGTCTCCGTCCTGTTGGCAAGCGCTTCTTTATTATAGGAGAGTTTGGTATCGTTCAGGTTATTCGTGGAGCGAACGCCGTTGACCACTATGCTCAGGTACCCGTCCTTGGCTGTATTCGGCAGGGTGAAGGTCGCTTCCTGGTTCGACGTGACGGCGTAGGTCGCGATGGGCGTCGTTATGAGCGTTCCAGCGCCATCGCTCGAAAGCGAGAGGCTGGCGGTTCCAGCCGTCCCGAAGTTGAAGCCTCGAATCCCGTTGCCAACCTCGCCCCGAAGTAGAGAATAAGCTCCGGCGCGAGAACGGTGAGTATTATAGGTGGAATTGCGCGTAATACCCGTAATATACGGCACCACGTCCACGGTCTGAGTCGCCGTGGTGGAGAGCGTCCCGTCGGCGTTGTAGGCGCGGATGGTGACGACGACGTTGTTCGCGGCGACGCCGGTGATGAAGGCTGTGTTCCAGGTCAGGGTGTAGTTCATCGCGTGGCCGAGCTCGTCACTCAGCTCGGGCGC
>JAKQKE010000227.1 GCA_029560805.1 Spirochaetota bacterium | reverse complement strand
CACCGACCGCCAGGTCTTCGTGCACGGCGACCGGCCGGCCGGCGTGTTCACCGCGGGCCTGGCCCAGTACATGATCAACGTGCAGGGCCTCCTGCCCGGCCGCCGCGCCGTGATCCTCGGCTCCGGAGACATCGGCCTGATCATGGCCCGCCGCATGACCCTCGAGGGCATGGAGGTGCTTGGCGCCTACGAGGCCAAACCGGAGCCCTCGGGCTTGTCGCGCAACCTGCGCCAGTGCCTCGATGACTACGGCATCCCGCTGACCCTGTCGTCCACCGTGACGGCGGTTCACGGCGAGCGCCGCGTCGAGGGCGTAACGACGGCCCTCGTCGACGGCTCGATGCGGCCGATACCCGGCACGGAGCGCGACCTGAGCTGCGACACCCTCGTGCTGTCGGTCGGACTGATACCCGAGAACGAGCTGGCCAAGAGCCTCGGTGTGCCGCTCGACCCGCGGACGCGCGGCCCGCGGGTCGACCAGAACATGCACACCCTCGTCGACGGGGTGTTCGCCTGCGGTAACGCGGTCCATGTGAACGACCTGGCCGACTACGTCTCCGAGTCGGGCGAGCGGGCCGGCTCGGCCGCGGCGGCGTACGCGCGCTCCGGCCCCGGCTCGGCGGGCCGTAAGCGCCGCCTGTCGCCGCTCGTCGCGGGGGCCGGCTGCCTCTACGTCGTGCCGCAGCTCCTGGACCTGGACGCGCTCGATCGCGCCGCCGGAACTCGCGACGACCTATGCGTCTACTTCCGCTCGAACCGGACCATGCCAGTCGGCGCGACCGCGAGACTGGCCGTCGGGGACGGGCCCGGCGGGGCTGCGCTACTCGAGCGGCGGTACCGCGCCTTGCGCCCGCCCGAGATGGAGCGTATCAAGGCGGCCACTGGCGCCCTGGCCGCCCCTCTGGCTAGTCAGGCGGAGCCGGGGCGCGGCGCCAGCCTAACGATCGAACCAGATGGAGTGGAGGACCGATGAGCGAGCGCAAGGAACTGACCTGTATCGAATGCCCTCGCGGCTGCCGGCTGACGGTCGAGGTGGACGGCGCTCGCGCGATGGTGAGCGGCAACGCCTGCCCCAAGGGTGCCGTTTGGGGCGCTCAGGAGGCCGTGTCCCCTATGCGCGTCCTGACCACGACCGTCGCGGTCGACGGCTCGGCCAGGAAGCGCCTTCCGGTGCGCTCCGATGGGGTCCTTCCTCTCGGCCGCCTCCTCGACGCGATGACCGCCATCGACCCCATCGTCGTCCGTCCGCCGATCCGTCGCGGCGACGTCGTCGTTCGCGACCTCCTCGGCCTCGGCGTCGACCTCGTCGCCACCGACGACCTCCTCGGGGACGGACGATGAGCGCCGCGTCCTCGGCCGACCTGGTTCTGGCCATTGACTGCGGCACCCAGAGCCTTCGGGCGCTGGCCTTCGACGGGCGTGGCGCGCTCGTCGCGCGGCGTAAGGTGGCATACGAACCGTACTTCAGCTCGCGCCCCGGTTGGGCCGAGCAGGACCCCGAGCTGTGGTGGCGATCGCTCGTCGCGGCCTCTAGCGGGCTCGTCGCCGAACTACCTGGCGGCGCCGACCGGATCGCGGCCCTGGCGGTGACGACCCAGCGCGACACGATCGTCTGCCTGGACGGGGACCTCCGCCCCCTGCGCCCGGCCATCCTGTGGCTCGACGCGCGCAGGGCGCCGGCGCCGTACCATCCATCGGCCCTGGTGGCCCTCGGCGTGTCCCTCGTCGGCATGCGCGAGGCTCTCCAAAAGACGCAGGAAGCCGGCAAGTGCAACTGGATCATGGCCAACGAGCCGGGGCTCTGGGAACGGACGCGGGCCTGCGTGCTGGTCTCCGGTTTCCTGAACGCGAGGCTCTCGGGCGAGCTGGCGGACTCGACCGCGTCGCAGATCGGCCACCTGCCCTTCGATTACCGGCGGCAGGCCTGGGCCGCCCCGGGTAGCCGCAACGCGAGGATGTTCCCGATAGCGCCGGAGAAGCTGCCGCGCCTCGCGCCCGCCGGTACGGAACTCGGGCGCCTGTCGGCCCGGGCGGCGGCCGAGCTCGGGCTGCCCGCCGGCCTGCCGGTGATGGCGGCCGGTAGCGACAAGGGCTGCGAGACGATAGGCTCGGGCGTGGTCGACGAGACGGCCGCGAGCCTCTCCTTCGGCACGACGGCTACCGTGCAGACGACCAGCCGCCGCTACCGCGAGCCGATAGCCTTCATGCCGCCGTACCCGGCAGCCATCCCGGGCCGCTACAACCCGGAGGTCGAGATTTTCCGCGGCTACTGGATGATATCGTGGTTCAAGAGCCAGTTCGCCTACGCGGAGGTACTCGAGGCCGAGAGCCGCTGCATGGCGCCCGAGGCGATGCTCGACGAGCTCCTGCGCTCGACGCCGCCGGGCGGCCACGGCCTCGTGATGCAGCCTTACTGGACGGCCGGCCTGTCGTCGCCCTCGGCGAAAGGCGCCATCATAGGCTTCGGCGACGTGCACGAGCGATCGCACCTGTACCGCGCCATCGTCGAGGGCCTGGCCTACGGCCTCAAGGAGGGCCTCGAGGCGATAGAGCGGGCGTCCGGGACGAGGGTGCGCTCGCTGCGGGTCTCGGGCGGCGCCAGCCAGAGCGACGCGATCTGCCAAGCCTCGGCCGACGTGCTCGACCTGCCGATGGAGCGGGGGCGCACCTGCGAGGCCTCGGGCCTCGGGGCGGCGATGTGCGCCGCCGCCGGGCTGGGCTGGTATCCGGGCGTGGAGGCGGCGAGCGCGGCCATGTCGTCGTCGTCCCGCGTCTTCGAACCCGATCCGAGCAACGCGGAGCTGTACGCCGAGCTGTACCGCCGCGTCTACAAGCGCATGTATCGGGCCCTCGGGCCCCTGTACGAGAGCATCAGGGATATCACCGGATACCCCGAGCGGGCCGTCTAAAGGAGGACGATGTGGCTAAGCAAGACGACTTCAGGCCGGATTGGTTCGAGGGCGAACTGCCCGTGCGCAGTTTCCGGTCCATCCTCAAGTGGGGCGACCCGAACGAGTACAAGCACCCGAACCGCAAGCTGTACGCGCTGATGAAGGAGACCTTCGGCCTCGACGACGAGTGGTTCAAGAAGCGGCGCGACGAGGGCCTCGGCGTCGT
>JAKQKE010000226.1 GCA_029560805.1 Spirochaetota bacterium | reverse complement strand
GAGCTTGGCTATCTCGATGGCGACGAGGGCCGCCCGGTAGTTCGACGGCATCACGACGACGCCCTCGGCCTCGAGGGCCGCCACCTGGCCGGCGTAGCCCTGCGGGTCGGCCGGAGTGCCGGTGACCGAGGCTATGACCGGTAGGTAGCCGCCCCTGGCGGCGGCGGCGGCCTTGGCCGCGCGGATGGCCAGGACGCAGGCTCCGGCAGGGTCGTCGTGCGAGCCGTAGCCGAGCACCACGTCGATCAAAACGACCGCGGTCTTGGGATCGGAACCGTCTTTCTCGAGCCGCTCGGCGCGTGCGGCAGGGTCGATCATCGGGTGGGGCTTGCCGGCTGTGAAGAAGTCGTCGCCCAAGTCGATGACGACGTGGCCCTCGGACCGCTGCGGGTCGGCCATCGCCCACGCCGGGTCGGTCTGGTTATTCGACCGTACGCCACCGAGCGCGGCGTGGGCCAGGAACAGGGCCTCGTCGCAGAGCGTGCCGCCGGTATAGAGGCCGCGCAGGTAGCGCTGGCTCGCCCCGAGCCGTTCGGCTTCGGCGCGGGCTATGGTCTCGATGGCGGCCTTGCCCGGACGGTTGTAATGATTGTTGCCTGAATCGTCCCGGATACGGGCCCTGGCCGACGCTGGATCGTTCGATCCGTCGGCTAGCAGGGTCACGAGCAGGGCGGCCTCCTCCAGGTCGGACGCGTAGGCTATGGTCTCCTCGTCCGCCGGTATCGGAGCGCCGAGGAAATGAGCCACGGCCGGCTTGCCCGAAGCGCGTAGCGCCGCGACGACCTTGGCCGCGACGTCCGGGGCCGGGGGCTTGCCGACGACCAGGATCGCGCGGGTGGACGGGTCGGCCGATAGCGCTTCGATGGCCAGCAGGCTGGTCATGCCGCCCACGGCCGCATTCTTCATGTCGCGGCCGCCGGTGCCTATGGCCTGGCTGACGCCGGAGCCGTAGCGGTCTATCAGGCAGGTCGTCTCCTGGAGACCGGTGCCCGACGCGGCTACCACGCCGATGGGGCCGCGTCTGACGACGTTGGCGAAG
>JAKQKE010000216.1 GCA_029560805.1 Spirochaetota bacterium | reverse complement strand
CGACCTGTTCATCACCGTGCAGCGGCGCGAGGTCGAGCGCTTAGGGCTAGGCGACGACTACTTCCTCGCCCAGGGCACCCTGTACACGGACCTGATCGAGTCGGGCAAGGGCGTCGGCACGCAGGCTCACGTGATCAAGAGCCACCACAATGTGCGTTCGCCGCTCGTCGAGAAGAAGCGCGCCGAGGGCCGTATTATCGAACCCCTCGACCGGCTCTACAAGGACGAGGTGCGCGCGCTCGGCCGCGCCCTCGGCGTAGACGAGTCCGTCGTCACGCGCCACCCCTTCCCGGGGCCGGGCCTCGGCGTGCGCGTGCTCGGCGAGGTGACCAAGGAGAAATGCGACATCCTGCGGGCCGCCGACGACATCTTTATCCGCGAGCTGCGAGCGCGCGGGCTGTACGACAGCATCTGGCAGGCCTTCGCGGTGCTGCTACCCGTGCGCTCGGTCGGCGTCGCCGGCGACGTGCGCCGCTACGGCTGGACCGTCGCCCTGCGCGCCGTCGCGTCGACGGACGGCATGACCGCGGACGTCTTCGAGTTCCCGACGCGCGACCTGCTCGAGATATCGGCTATGATAACAAACCGCGTGCCGGAGGTCGGGCGCGTCGTCTACGACGTGTCGAGTAAGCCGCCGGCCACCATCGAGTGGGAGTAGCCTAGCGTACGTCGGTATACCTCCTCGCGCCAAAGGCGAATTTGCCTTTTATTGTGAAATGCATATATTCCATCAAGCGGCGCGAGGCCGCGAGGAGGAATCATGAACAAGTACGCGAGACTCATAACCATCCTGGTAGCGACCCTGGCCTTCGCGGGCAACGCGACGGCTCAGGGCCGCGACATGCCCGAGGGCGCTACCGTCGTCGAGGGGCTGGACAAGGGGCGCTACCTCGGCACCTGGTACGAGATAGCACGCTACGACTTCGCCTTCGAGAAGAACCTGAGCGACACCACCGCCACCTACGCGCTCCGCGACGACGGCAAGATAGCCGTGACCAACCGCGGCTACAATTACGTCAAGGGCAAGTGGACCGAGGCCAGGGCCAAGGCGCGCTTCCGCGGCTCCGACGACGTCGGCGCCCTCGAGGTGTCGTTCTTCGGGCCCTTCTACGCCGCCTACAACATCATCGCACTCGACCCCGAGTACCGCTACGCCCTGGTAGCCGGCGACAGCACGAAGTACCTCTGGATACTGTCGCGCACTACCGACATCCCCGACGACGTCAAGGCGGAGTACCTGGCCATAGCCGAGGGCCTCGGCTATGACCTGACTGCGATGGTCTGGGTCGAGCACACGAGGCATTGAGGCTACGCGAGTGGGTTTTTGGCTTGACTCGATAATTCCGGATAGGTTATAAAATGAACTAAACGG
>JAKQKE010000187.1 GCA_029560805.1 Spirochaetota bacterium | reverse complement strand
ACGCCGAATGGGGTAGCCTCTCTGCAGAGGCTCTAGCGCTGTCCTCGGAAGACGATGACGACCTCCCGCTCATACCCGAGAGCCTCGGGCTGGAGCTCGTGGAGGAGACCGACCTCGCCGACGTCATCGGGTATATCGATTCCGGCTCATCGAGCGACGAAGAGGGCGGCGCCGGGCGTGAGGCCGAGGCCATGATCGATACTGGCGAGTCGCTGGCCGACCTCAGGCAGGAACGGGCCGAGCCTGAGGCGCCTCTACCGGCCCTCGTGTTTGCTTCACCGATCGAGGAAATGGCCGAGTCGGTCATCGGCCTCGACGATAGCGCCGGTTTACCGGCCGACGAGGCGTCGGCTGTCGAGGCCCCAGCGGAAGAGGGCAATAACGAAGCAACCGCGATCGCCGAGGACACTGTGATCGCCGAGGACGCTGTGATCGCCGGAAGAGCCGCGGCCCGGGAATCTGTGGTCGAAGCGGCTGACGATGACGACATGGCCGAGTTGCTCGAGGAGGTCGAATTCGACCTGTTCCTGAGTACGCTCGACCTGAGCGGACTCGAGGGCTACCGCGATGAGGACGGCTTCCTCGAGCTCGACGACAGCTCCTTCGAACAGCAGGTGTTCCAACGCATCGCTATCGCCGAGAGCCAGGAAGAGGAGCTCGGCGACGAGATAACGATGCTGACCGACGAGCAGCGGGCGCGCCTGGAGGAGCTTCAGGCCCCCGAGCTCGAGGACGACGAAGCGGTCGACCTCGAACCGCTCGTCGGCTCTACCTATCGACAGATCATCAGCGCCATATCCTACCATAGGGTCGAGTGGCCCGGAGCTACCGTCGAGGAGTTGCCCGCGGTAGCCGACGGCGAGCCGATCGACGTGATGCCGCTCGAGTCGGTCTCCCGGGAGGACGCCGATGCGCCCGGCGAAGCGATCGTGATGGTCGACGGCGTGTACACGCTCAATCGGGACGCCGTATCGAACGCGGTACCCGAGGACCAGTCGCTGAAAGCCTTGGCCGAGTCGGTGCTGACGCATCGCGGCGCTTGACATGGCCGACCGGCCGATCGTACTTTCTTCAATATGACCCCAACGAAATATGTCTTCGTGCTCGGAGGCGATGATCCCGTCATACTCCATCCCTACGACGATCCCGAGACCTTCGCTTCGGCCGAGCCGGGGTCCGTCGTTGGCCGCTACGGCTCCGGTGCGGCGCCGCGCGGCGCCGACGGCATCCGTACCGCCCTGTACGCGGCCATGGAGCGAGGCACGAGGCGCTATTTCCTGAACAGGGGCTATTACCTACGGCTTGCCATGACCGCGTCGGCCTTCGTCGCGGTCTATCTGTTCCTGTCCATAGTCGTACGCGACCCGATACCGCTGATCGACGAGCTACTGCTCGGCTCGTTGTCTGCGGCGGCCGTGTTTTTCGCCAGCGAGCGCAAGGCCCTATCGTCGCCACGCCACCTCGACGCTGTGCTGCGGCTCCGGAGGGAGATCGACGGCGCTCTTTTCTCCGAGAGCCGTGTCGTCGACCTGCTCGAGGCCTGGCGGGACGAGGCGCTTGCCCTCGGCCCGGCTGCCTTCTATACGATCGGTCAGGGCTCGACCCTGGGCGACGACGAGTCGGCCGAGGCTGAGGCGCTCTGCGCCGCCCTCGCGCGACGATGGAGACATAAGCCGGTCGTGGCAGAATTGTACGCCGCCATCGAGGGCGGGCAGGTTCCGGGCTACTTGTTGGACAAGACGGTACGGAAACTGGGCCTCGAGGAAGGCTCGTTGGCTATCGCGTATATGCGGCTCATACCCCTGGCGCTCAGGAACGGAACCGTATGAGTCCCACTCGGCGCGACGAGTCTGCTGGAATCTCGGGCGTTCGGAAGGCTCGCGGTCCTCGAAGGGGAGCCTTGAGCGGAGCCGCGCTCGGGCTCGTCGGCGCCGCGGCAGTCGCCGCCGCCGCCGCCGCCGTGGTCTGGCCGCTCTGGTACTTGGCTACGGAGCATACCGGCCTCTATACCCTGGCCGCCTCGGTAGCCTTGGTCGCCGGTGTCGCGTGGTCGATCGCCGCGAGGCTGCGTCGGCGCAGGGGAGCGGCTCCCGTTCGGCCGGCGCGCGAGTGACCGCGTCGTCGTCGCGCCAGCTGTCCGCCGCGACGATCCTCTCGGTCCTCGCGATCGTCGCTGTCCCCTCGATCCTCGCGGTCGTCCCGGCTAGCGCCCAGACTCCGGAGGCGCGCTCTGCCTACGATTATCCGCTCATCCGTAGCCTTGGGCCGCGCGACGTAGTGTATGTCCAGCTTCAGGACGCGCTGGCCCAGTCGTATCGCGCCGAGCGGACCGCCTCGCCGTACCCCGACCTGTTCATCTGCCGTTGGGTGGCCGCCGGGGGGGAGGATCTCTTCGCGGTGGCCGCCAGGCTCAATGTACCATACGACACCCTAGCCACGCTTAACGGGTTGAGCCGGCCGCGACCGTTCGAGCCGGGCGAGGCCGTCCTCGTGCCGTCGATAGCCGGGTTGTTCGTGCCCTCTGCGCCGGCGAGCGATTTCGAGGCCATCTTGAAGGCCGGAAGGTCGATGGGACCGTCCGGCGACGACTCGGTATCGGTCTGGAGGAGCGGCGGCGCAGTCGTCTTGGGCTTCCTGCCCGGGGCCAGGCTCAACGCGACCGAGCGATCGTTCTTCCTGAACGTAGGCTTCCGCATGCCCCTGCCGACGGGGCTTCTAACGAGCCGCTACGGCTATAGGCGAAGCCCGATAGACGGGCACGACCGTATGCACGAGGGCGTCGACCTCGCAGCGCCGCTAGGATCCGACGTCGTCGCCGCCCGTGACGGAACCGTACTGCAGACCGGCAACGACTCTGCGCTCGGTCTGTTCGTCGTACTCGACCACGGCGGCGGATTATCCACGGTCTACGGCCACCTATCGGCCGTTGACGTCGTGTTGAACCAAACGGTGCGATCGGGTACAATAATCGGCGCGGTCGGTTCGACCGGCCTATCCACCGGCCCCCATCTCCATTTCGAGATACGGCTGAGCGGCCAGGCCAAGGATCCCTCCAGGTACCTGCCCGGGTTGAAGCCATGAAGCGTATCGTCCTGATGTCGTGCATCTCGGCCATCCTCTCCGTCGCGGCGGCGTTCCCGCAGGGAGTCCGTACCGTCGTGTCGTCGGTCGTCTCGCTGTCGTCGGAGGAACCGGGCGGCGCCGTCGTATCCCTGCGCTATAACGAGGCGGTGGCCGTGTTGTTTCCGGCCGATCCTACGTTCATCCAGGGCGTCGAATTCGAGCTGCGCATACCCAAGGCCTTCCAGGGAGCCGAGTCGTCGATCGCCTGGTCGCTGTACTCCGGCATAGCTCCGACTCCGACGTCCGGCCGTTTCGACTACGAAGCCCGGCTGATATCCACCCAGCCCTTGCCGCAGCGGGTTTCGATGAGCTTGATCCTGCCGATCATAGCCTCTCACGGCATCAAGGGCGGCCCGTTCGCCAGCCTGATACCGGCCATAGCCGGTCTGGCCGATTTCCCGCTCATGTTCAAACTCTCTCCCATCGGCAAGGGGCTCTTGCCGGCTATGGAATCCGCTGAGTTCAAGCTGACCATCAGGCCGGTCCTCCGCGACGAGGGCGGCATCAGGGTCAGCGTAACGACCATCGATGGCGCCGAGGTTCAAGGCGTCTCGGTGTTCATAGACGACAGGATGGCCGAGAATCCTGGTCGGCTCATCCTGGCCAGGAAGGGGCCGCGCGTCGTACGGGTCCGCGCGGAGGGTTACCGCGAGGAGATCGTCACGGTGCCGGTCGAGGCGGGCGTCGTCTCCCCGTTATCGGTCACGCTGACGCCGAACGCCCCCTTCATAGCGTTCCAGGCCCCGGCGGGCACCTACGTGACGATAGACGGCAAAGTCGTCGAGCCCGGCGATATGAGCGGCCTGAGCGTGGAGCCGGGCGAACATACCCTGTTCTTCAGGATAGGCGACTACTCGATGACGAGAAAACTTATGGCCCTGCGCGGTAAGGTCTACAACGTCGTCCTGTCGGTGGAGCTCGACATCGTCGTGACGCCATAGGATAGAAACCATCAGCGAATCGGAGCGGCTATGATCACAGTGGCATCGTGGAACGTGAACGGCATACGCGCCGTCGCTACCAAGGGGTTCTTCGAGTGGCTGGCCTCGTCGTCCGCCGACGTCGTCTGTCTCCAGGAGACCAAGGCCGACCCGTCGCAACTCGGCAAGGAGTTCTTCGCCCCGATCGCGGCCGATGGGCGCGTGTACCGGCCCTACTGGGCCAGCGCCAAGCGCCGAGGCTATTCGGGGGTCGCCGTGTACTCGCTTAAGGAACCGCGATCCGTGCGGCCCTTAGGGATAGACGAATTCGACGACGAGGGGCGCTACCTCGAGGCGGATTTCGGCGAGCTCGTCGTCGTCAGCGCCTATTTCCCGAATTCCCAGGAGGCCGGGGCCAGGCTCGACTACAAGCTACGCTTCTGCGACGCCGTGTTGGCGCGTTGCGACGCTATCGTCGCCGAAGGGCGCCACGTGTCGGTGGCAGGCGATTATAATATCGCTCACGAGCCCATCGACCTGACCTATCCCAAGGCCAACGAGGGCAATCCCGGCTACCTGCCCGAGGAACGGGCCTGGATGACCCGCTTCCTGTCGGCCGGCTACGCCGATACCTTCAGGCGCATGCATCCGGGCGAGTCCGGTCACTACAGCTGGTGGAGCTACCGGATGAAGGCCCGAGAGAAGGACATAGGTTGGCGCCTCGACTACCACTGCGTCGACGAGGCCCTATTCCCGGCGGTCCGCCATGCGGCCATCGGCAAGGCGGTCATGGGCTCGGACCACTGCCCGGTAACGCTATCGCTCGAGCTTTGATTCCGCCATACGCTGGAGAACGATATGAGGATACGCTATAACGCGCCAACCACGCTGACCTTCACCCTGATATGCGCCATCGTCCTGCTGTTCGATAGCTTGTTGCCGGGGCTGACGGCCTCCTGGTTCTCGGTGCCCGGGCGCGGCGGCTTCGACCCGCAGTCGATGCGTTCGTACGTGCGGCTCTTCAGCCACATACTCGGGCACGCCGATATCAACCATTTCCTGTCCAATTTCTCGTTCATCCTGCTGCTCGGGCCCATACTCGAGTCGGCCTACGGCTCGGGCGGCATGGCCATCATGACCCTGATCACCGCCTTCGTGACCGGCATACTGAACATCCTCCTATTCCAGACCGGCCTGATGGGCGCGAGCGGCATCGTGTTCATGATGATACTCCTGTCGTCGTTCACCAACTTCAACAAAGGCGAGATACCGCTCACCTTCATCCTGGTCCTCGTCCTCTACCTCGGCAAGGAGGTGTTCAACGCCTTCCGGGACAACAACATCAGCGAATTCGGCCACATCATAGGCGGGCTCTGCGGCAGCATCTTCGGCTACCTCCGGCCGGCCAGGCGCTGACGGCGGCCAGGCGGCGGCCAGGCGCTAACGGCGGCCAGGCGCTGACGGCGGCCAGGCGCTGACGGCGGCCAGGCGGCCTTGCGCGCCTAGCTCCTCGCGCTATACTTGACGCATGGCGCGAAACGCCTGACTAGGGGGCACCATGGCTGATTCCAGCGAGCGTAAGGTCTTCGTCGTCGACACCAACATACTCATCCACAACCCGGAATCGGTACTGTCCTTCAGGGACAACGAGATCGTCATCCCCCTTCAGGTGCTTGAGGAACTCGACCACCTGAAGACCTATTCGGACCAGCGCGGCAAGAGCGCGCGCGACGCGATACGTTTTCTCGACGGCGTCTCCAAGCGGGGCGATCTCCACGACGGCGTCAAGCTTGAAAATGGCTCCATCTTGCGCGTATCGCTCGCCCAGTCGGATACGGCCCCGAAGGGCTTCGATACGGCCAAGAACGATAACCGGATCATCCTGTGCGCCGCGGCGATCAAGGAATCTGGGCGCCAGGTCTTCTTCGTGTCCAAGGACATCAACGCCAGGGTCAAGGCTACGGCCCTCGGCGTCAAGGCGGTCGACTACGAGAAGGAGAAGGTCGACATCGCCACGCTCTACCAGGGTGTCGTCGAGGTCGACGTGGCGTCGGACGCGATAGCCGCGCTCGACGCCACCGGCAACCTGCCTTGGAAGGAGGCGCAGCGTCCCAACGAATTCGTGCTACTCCGCGAGCGCGGCGGCGCGGCAGAGCGCCTAGCCCGCTATAGGCCGGACGAGGGTTTCGTCGAGGCGCTGCAGGGGGAGCTCGGCTCGGTCTACGGCGTCTCGCCCCTCAACGCCAGGCAACGGGTGGCCCTCGAGCTGCTGCTCGATGATAGGCTCAGCCTCGTTACCATCGTCGGCAAGGCCGGCACCGGCAAGACGCTGCTCGCGATCGCGGCCGGCCTCCGTAAGGTGTTCGACGACAAGGTATACGGCAAGATGCTCGTAACGAGGCCGGTCGTGCCGGTCGGCAAGGATATCGGCTACCTGCCTGGCGAGAAGCAGGCCAAGATGTCCAACTGGATGCAGCCCCTGTTCGACAACCTCGAGTACATACTCGGGGTGCACAAGCGGGACAAGGTCAAGACCGTCGATCAGATGATCAAGGATAAGCAGATCGAGATCGAGGCGCTATCGTACATACGCGGCCGATCGCTGCCGAACGAGTACATCGTGATCGACGAGGCCCAGAACCTGACGCCGCACGAGATCAAGACCATAGTCTCCAGGGCCGGCGAGGGCTCCAAGGTCGTGCTCACGGGCGACCCGTACCAGATTGACAACATGTACCTCGACGCCAACTCCAACGGGCTCTCGTACCTGGTCGACGCGTTCAAGGGGCAGCCGATCTACGGTCATGTGACCCTCCAGAAGAGCGAGCGCAGCGAGCTCGCCGAACTGGCCTCGAGCCTTCTGTAAGGCGTTGCATCGAGCGGTCGTCCGGCACTACTATGTGCCCGGGTAGTACGTTTCCGCTCGCTGTTCCATCGAGCAATATAAGGAGAATATCTATGTACGGAGCGATGAAGGACGAGCTTACGGCCAAGCTCGCGGCCATCAGGGACGAAGGGCTCTATAAGGACGAGCGCGTCATCACGACGCCCCAGGGGGCCTTGGTCTCGGTCAAGGGCGGCAAGGGCCTCGTCAACTTCTGCGCCAATAATTACCTCGGCTTGGCCAATAACCCCGAGATCCGCGAGGCGGCCAAGCGAGCCATGGATGAGTGGGGCTACGGGCTGTCGAGCGTCCGCTTCATCTGCGGCACGCAGGAACCACACAAGCGGCTCGAGCGCGCCTGCTCCGAATTCCTCGGCACCGAGGACGCCATCCTGTTCTCGTCCTGCTTCGACGCGAACGGCGCCGTGTTCGAACCCCTGCTCGACGCCGACTGCGCCATCGTCGCCGACAGCCTCAACCACGCGTCGATCATCGACGGCGTGCGCCTGTCCAAGGCCGAGCGCCTGATCTACCAGCACGGCGACTTCGACGACCTCGAGGCCAAGCTCAAGGCCGCCGCCGGCAAGCGTCTGCGACTGGTCGCGACCGACGGCGTCTTCTCGATGGACGGCGACATCGCCGACCTCGAGTGCATCTGCGACCTGGCCGAGCGCTATGACGCCCTCGTGATGGTCGACGACAGCCACGCGACCGGCTTCATCGGCAAGCGCGGCCGCGGCACCCACGAGTACCGCGGCGTGATGGATCGCGTCGATATCATCACGACGACCTTCGGCAAGGCCCTCGGCGGCGCTTCCGGCGGCTGCGTCGCCGGCAAGGCCGAGATCGTCGAGTATCTCAGGCAGAAGGCCAGACCCTACCTGTTCTCCAACACGCTCGCCCCTGCCATAGTCGGCGGCACTCTCAAGGCTCTCGAGCTACTGACGGAGTCGACCGAGCTGCGCGATAGGCTCGAGTCGAACACCAAGCGCTTCAGGGACGGCCTGGCCAGGGCCGGCCTCGACGTACGTCCGGGCGTGCACCCCATCTGCCCGGTTATGCTTTACGACGAGCGCCTCGCCCACGAGATGGCCGACCGCCTGCTCGACGAGGGCATCTACGTGATAGGCTTCAGCTTCCCGGTCGTGCCCAGGGGCAAGGCCAGGATCCGTGTCCAGGTATCCGCGGCCCACTCGGTCGAGCAGATCGACGCTGCGGTGGCGGCCTTCGCCAAGGTCGGTGCCGCGATGGGCGCCGTCAAGAAGTAGGGTAGTTCGATGACCAAGCCGAGGCTCGTCATCGTCCTATCCGCGGGGGCCGTCCTGGCCGTCGCGGCCGCGGTCATCGTGGGCGTCAGCCTGTACTCGCGTAGCGAAGCGGCTAGGGAATCGCTCGTCGTCCGCTACTTCAGGGCCCTGTCCTCGGGCGATGAAGCGTTGGTCAAGGATCTCGTAGCGCCGGAATTCTCATCCGACCTAGGCCTCGGGAACCTGGTTCGAGGAAGCTACGAGCTGTTCGACTTCGGCGAGAGGGAGCCTGGAACCCTGCGTTTCCTGATCATCGTGCAAGGCGAGGCTGGCGGCTCGGGGGCCGAGCGGCGGGCCATGCTCTGCGAGCTACGCTATCGCCGTTACGGCCTGACCAATCGGATCGGCTCGATCAGGCTCGTAGAGTCTGGCGTCGGGCTCAAGGAGTAGGGCGGGGCCTCGCTAGGATCGCTTGAACGCGGCGACGCGCGGCGAGGCGTTGAGCTGGAGGCCGTCCCTGTCGCCGCGCTCCAGCATGCGGTAGCCGAGGCCGGCGACCATGGCGGCGTTGTCGCCGCAGAGCGACAGTGGCGGGAAGAGTACGCGTAGCTCAGCCCTGCCGGCCAGGCGCGATCGCAGGTAGGTGTTCGCCGCGACGCCGCCGCCGGCGACCACCGTGCGTATGCCCGTGTCGTCCAGCGCTCGCAGTAGCCTCGAGACGAGCATGTCGACGGCCGCCCTCTCGAAGGCCGCGGCCAGGTTGGCGTCGTTGCGCTCGTAGGCGGGGTTCCAGAACTGATCGAGCTGGCGTATGGCGGCCGTCTTGAGTCCAGAGTACGATACATCGTAGCGGTGCTCGCCCTTGTACAGGTTCGGCCTTGGGAAGTCGCAGGCCGCGGCATCGCCCGCGCGCGCCAGTCGGTCGATGGCGCTACCGCCCGGGTAGCCGAGGCCGTAGTGCTTGGCCACCTTATCGAAGGCCTCTCCGATGGCGTCGTCGATGGTCGTGCCCAGCACGGTTACGTCGTCGAAACCGTCGGCCCGGCATATCAGCGTGTGGCCGCCGGAGACGATCAGGCCGATGAATGGATACTCGACCTCGTCATCGAGGAGCGGCGCGTAGAGGTGGGCCAGCACATGGTTCACGCCGATAAAAGGCAGACCTCGCGACCAGGCGAACGCCTTGGCGAAGGATACACCGACGAGCAGGGAGCCGGCGAGGCCGGGCCTGGCCGTTACGGCCACGCCGTCGATGGCGCCTTCGGCTATCCCAGCGTCGGCGATGGCTTTCGATACGACGTCCTGGATCCATTCGGTATGTAGGCGCGAGGCGATCTCCGGTACGACGCCGTCGAAGGCGGCGTGCCTGGCGATCTGCGTGGCCACGACGTTTGAGGCGACGCGGCGGCCGTCCGCGACGATGGCCGCCGCGCACTCGTCGCAGGACGACTCAATACCCAGTATCGTCATCGTCGTCGTCGTCCATCATGATCCTCGATATGGTCGACAGGCTGAAACCCTGCTCCAGGAGCTGCGGGTACAGGTCAGCCAGGGTCTGGGCCAGTTCCGATGACCAGACATGGCCTATCATGACGGCGTAGCCGCGCTTCTCGGCTATCTTGGTGCCCTCGGCGATGTAGTTGAGGATCGAGGCCTTGTCGGGGGTATTATCTAGAAACACGCTACGCTCCCATGCGGATTGTCTCATCAGCGAAGCCACGGAGTGTACCACGGAATCGCCTGTGGTTAAAGAGTCCAGGAAATAGAGCCCGTTGGCGGAGGTCTCGTCGAGCACGGTGGACATCACCCGCACATCGGAGGTCGCCTTGGAGCCCATATGGTTGTTCACGCCCCTGGCCCCCGGCACCTGGGCCAGGTTGCCGCGAATGATGTCGCGTATCGTCCCGTCGTCCATGTCCGCCCGTATCGCGCCCGGCCCCGGGTCTAGGCCGCCCAGCGCTTCCATGGGCTGGTGCAGTATGAGCTCCTTGCCCGCCGCCTTGACCATCGACGCGGCGTTCGCCGTATGGGGAAGTCCAGGTAGCACGGCTATCGTTATCGGTCCGGGTAGCTTCAGGAACGGCTCGAGCTGCCATCGGTTGTGCCCGGCGTCGTCGATAACGAAGACCAGGACGCCTCTGGATCGCGGGGCGGGCCGCTCGACCGGCTGCGGCCGTTGGGGCGCGACGGTGGGGCCCGTATCCGTCATGGCCGGTCCGGCCGCTCCGCCATCTCCCTTCGGGACGGCCTCGGACGGCGCGGGCGGCGCCGCCGTTTCCTGCCTCTCGTCAGCCTTCGGTAGCCGCGCATCGCGATCTGGCCGGGAGCCCGCGCTTGACAACGCTATGGCCAGCGCGAACGACATGAGCACGAGAGTCGCGCTCGTATAGAGCAAGATCGAGGCGCCCCGATCGCGCGGCGACTTCCTCGGACGTTTCGTAGGCATCGTATAGTCGGACTATACGACGCGGGCCGAGTCTTTCGCAAGGGCCGCCGTAGGGAGCCTTGTCAGGCTCCTATGAAGTCGGCGTATTCGGTATGCTCGCGCAGCTTGCGGATGGCCCGTTTCTCGATCTGCCGCACGGTCTCAGCCGATATACCCATGCTCTGGCCGATGCCCTTGAGCGTCTTGCGCTTGTTACCGTACAGCTCGAAGCGATAGATCAATACCTGGCGTTCTTTCTCGAGCAGAGCCTCGAGCAGGCTGACGGTTTTTTCCCTAAGGCAATCGCGGGCGAAGGCCGCGTCGGGGCTGTAGGTCTCGTCAGCGTAGACGTCCAGTACGCAGCCGCTCTCCGAATCGTCGGAGTCGCCCTCGAGCGGCATGATGGCGCCCGACATCTCCAAGGCTTCCTGCACGTTCTTCTCGTCGATGTTGAGCTCGTTCGCTATCTCGAGGCTGCTCGGTTCCCGTGAGAGGGCCTGGGACAGGTATCCGTAGGTCCTGTGGATGCGTCGTATCAGCTCTTCCTTACGGTGGGGAAGCCGAATGGCGCGCCGTGAGTTGACGAGCGAGCGGGTCACCGACTGCTTGATCCACCACGAGGCATAGGTGGAGAAACGTACGTTCCTGCGGTAGTCGAACCGCTCGGCCGCCTTGATCAGGCCCATGTTCCCTTCCTGGATAAGATCGATAAGGGGAACGTCGAAATTCGAGAAGGCACGCGCTATCTTAATGACCAGCCTGAGATTGGCTTCGATGAGTTGCGTCCTGGCGGCCTCGTCGCCGGCTTGGATGCGCATCGAGAGATCCCGCTCGTCCTCGGCGCTGAGGAGCGGTATCTGCTTTACCCGCTCGTAGTACATTTTAAGCGTGTCCTCAGATATTGACTTATTTGTTCTGGCACTCATTTCCTGTTACCTCTGCCATATTTGATGCAAGAAGCGTGCCAGAAATTTGAGAGCATGGGCCTCTCGTCACTAAGTAATTATGAAACAACCAAATAAGCTTACAATAATAACTTGCGATAGCATGTCGGCAGAAACAATAGTCTACTTCAGTACACAAACACGCTTTTTATGCGTCTAGAAAATAATAAACCGCCCCGTGAAGGGGCGGTCTAGGAGTCTCGAGCGCGTAGCCATCAGTTGGTGACAATGGTACCCATACTCGACTGCATGGTCTGCCCGACGTCTTGGGCGACAACTTGACGCGGCGAAACGGAGAAATCGCGTATGAAGGTGACGATGGCCAATACGGCTATGATTCCGATGACGAGCTTCTTCATATACCCCCCGTACCTCGCCGATCGTACTCGCTCGTCGTATGAATCGCAAGCGTCCGGAGGCGCCTGGAGCCGAAGTGCCGGATTCCTGCCATAATCAGCCGCCTTTGAGCAGCTTGAGCGGGTCCAAAGGCGCGCCTCGCTTGAAGACGCCGAAGTGCAGATGGGGGCCGGTACTATACCCGGTAGAACCGAGTAAACCGACCGGCGAGCCTTGAGCTATGGATACGCCGGCCTTGACACTGATCTTGTTCAGGTGGGCGTAGAGCGTCTGGTATCCCTCGGGATGGCTCAGGATGACGAAATTGCCGAAGACGGCGCTGTAGCCGGTTTCCGCCACCTTGCCATCCATCGCGGCTTTCACCGTAGCGTTGAGCGGGCCGACTATGTCCAGGCCGTTATGGAACTGCCTGACGCCGGTGAACGGATTGGGGCGGTAGCCGAAGTTCGAGCTGATCCTGCCGTTGATCGGCCAGATGACGAGCTGGCCGAGCGCCTTCTTGAGGTCGTACGAGGACAGCCTCGCCCCGGGGATGAATAGGCTCTGGCCCGGCAGGATGGTCTGGCTGGCCAAATCGTTCGCGTCGACGATATCGAGCACGGAGACGCCCTTGGCCGCGGCGATGCCTGCGAGCGACTCGCCCTTCGTCACCGTATGGACGACGCCGTCTAGGTTCGGCACCTTGAGCGTCGAGCCTGAGATGATGCGTCGCGCGTCGCCGAGGCCGTTGACGCTGATCAGCGTGTCCATCCGTAGGCCGTATCGCCTGGAAATGGCGTCGAGCGTATCGTTCTTCGCTACCGTATAGGTCGCTATCCTGAGCGTCATCGGCAACTCGGGGGTCGGTATCGAATCGGCCCCATAGTCGGCGGCCGGCGATAGCGCGTCGAGTAGGATCGCCGCGGACGAGCCGTCGTCAGGTAGGACGAAGGAGGTGAGGTCGGCGGGGCGCCCGAAGGCTCCGACCGCCGCGATAGCGACCATGAGCGCTATCGCGCCGGCGATCCCGGCGATCGGCGTAGCGACCCTCGGAGAAGCGAGCGCTTCGACGAGCCCGGAGATGGAATCGATGACGGCTACCCGCTTTGCGACCCGACCGCCTGGCTGGTTGGGCCGAGCCTTGGCGCGTCTGCCGATGGATTGCCTCCATGACGGCTCGCTCGGCTCGAGCGTCACGGGCCGGCTCTCGCGCCTGGCCGGTTTCATGGCGATGCGGCCGTCGGCCAAGCTATGCGAGAACCCGCGATCGACGCTGATTCGTATCGGCTTTCGCCTTCTTGCTATATACTGATCCGCGATGACAGTCTGCATTTCCATACGATTATCTATCGGCGCATTATGGCGCGGCGTTGAGGCCGGGGCTGCCCGTTGACGGAGGTCGAGCCCGATAGGTGGCGCGGATCGCCCCGGGGCCGGCTCTCAGCGGCGCGCATCATAGTCGCTGCCGTGGCGCTCGCGGTAGCGCTCAAGGCGTTCGCCCTGGACCTCGTCATAGTCAGCGGCGAGTCGATGAGTCCGACCATAGGCTCCGGCGCCGTGGCCGTCGTCGCGCCCTGCGCCTACGGTCTCCGCCTACCGCTATCTGGATCGTACCTGGTCCGCTGGGGAGAGCCTGCCCCGGGTGACATCGTGCTCGTGTCGCCGTTCCCGCCCGAGCGTCGCAAGGCCATCAAGCGCGTGTTCGACGTCGGCCCGGCCTTCATCGTAGCGGAGGCCGGCAGCCTGCGCGGGCGAGGAGGCGTCGTCTCCCTAGGCCCGTCTCCGCGCTCGTCGCTCGCCGGTACGGCGTACCTTCCGGCAGGCAAGGCCTTCGTCGTCGGCGACAACGCTGAACATTCGATAGACTCGAGGCGCTACGGGGCTGTACCGATTGAGAAACTGGCCGGAAAGGTGCTACTGTGGTTCGGCGGAGCCGCCGAGCCGACGTTACGAACGATTTTAAGCAAGGACGCTGCCGAGGATGTCGATCGATAAGCGCTTTATCCGTCATTACGTCATCATCGCCGCGTTGCTGGCCGTTGCCGGCTCGACCCTGGTGCGCTACGCCCGCCTGGCCGGCGGCGCCGGGGCGGATCGGCCATCGGCCTCGGCCTCCAGAGTCGTCTCGATACGTGGCCCGATCTACGACCGGGAGGGCCGCCTTCTCGCGGTCGATACCGACCTCTATGACGTCTCGATCTGGAAGCCGTCCTTCCAGGCGGATAAGGTCGGTTCGTTCGCGCGTTCGGCCTCGGCAGCGCTCGGCGTCGACCCGGAAGTGCTTGCGGGCAAGCTGGCCGAAGACGGGGCGGACTTCGCGTACCTGGCCCGGCGCGTCTCGGGCGACGCGGCCAAGGAACTCGAGCGCGTCATACGCGACGAGGGCGTGAACGGCCTCCGGATCGACCGTGTATCCGGCCGGGTGTATCCGGAACGCGCGCTTGCGGCCCACCTTGTCGGCTTCGTCGGCACCGAGAACAAGGGCTTGTCCGGCGCCGAGGCGGCCTTCGACTCATGGCTGTCGGCCGACCCGAAGGAGGCCGGAGGAGGCTATGCGTACGGCGACGCCGTCTACCTGACCATCGACGCCGATCTCCAGTACCGCCTCGAGACGCTTTCCCGCGCCGTTCTCGAGGAGAACGCCGCCGAAGCCCTGGCCCTCGTCGCGATGGAAGCGAAGACCGGCGATATCCTGGCGTACGTATCCCTGCCGGATTTCGACCCGAACGATTTCATGGCGGTCGATCGGTCGGCGTGGACCGACCGCGTGGCCATCTACGCCTACGAGCCGGGATCGGTCTTCAAGGTATACAGCATGGCCTCGTTGATGGCCCTCGGCGGCATCGACGAGCGCTCGCGTTTCTTCTGCGACGGAAGCTACGAGAAGGTGACGGCATCCGGCGAGGAGATCGTCATCAAGTGCCTCGGCCACCACGGCAACGTCGACGTGACTAACATTCTCGAGTACTCGTGCAACGCCGGCGCCGCCTACGCCTCCGAGACGGTATCGGATATAGACTTCTATGCCAAGATACGGGAATTCGGTTTCGGTGAGCGCGTCGGCGCCGACCTGACAGGCGAGAGCCCCGGGCTCATGAGGCGGCCGGGGGACTGGTCCGGCAGGACGAAGCCGACCATGGCGATGGGACAGGAGCTGCTCGTCACGGCGCTGCAGATGGCCGACGCGGCGACTGTCGTGGCGAACGGTGGCGTGCTGATGCGCGCTAGGACGCTCGGTCGCATCGTATCGGCAGACGGTATCGTCCTCGAGGAGCCGCAGCCGATAGCGGTACGTAGGGTTATGGGCGAGTACGAGGCGAAGGCGATACTGCGCTCGATGGAGGCGGCCGTGCTCGACTCCGGTACCGGCCGCCGCGCCCGCATCGACGACCTCCGCATGTCTGTGAAGACAGGTACGGCCCAGGTCATCGACCCGAGGACGCGCCGCTATTCGGATACTGACTTCATCGCGAGCACAATAGCGCTCTTCCCGAGCGAGGACCCCGAGTACATCGTGTATGCCGCCATCTTCAACCCGAAAGGCGCCTCGACGTACGGCGGACGTATTGCCGCCCCCTTCGTCAAGGACGCGGCGAACGCGATCGCCGACCTCTACGGCGTGGCCCGCTCCGGTTCGGCCTCTGCGACCCATGGCGGTCGGATAGCGGTCAGCGGAGTCGAGGCGGCTGAGGTAGGCGACGCGATGCCCGATTTGCGAGGCCTGCCCAAGCGGGCGCTGACCGGACTGCTCGCCCGGGATGACCTCGTCGTCGAGATAGAGGGCGACGGATGGGTTCGCGAGCAGTCGCCGGCGCCCGGGGAGCCTATAGCGGCCGGAGCCGTCATCAGGTTGAGGCTGGAGTGATGGACGCGTCGCCGTCCGACAACACCGTCCTCGAGGCGAATATGCGCGCCCTGAGGAGCCGCTCGACGGCCTTGGCGGAGCTCGTCGCGGCGGCCGAGCCGTACCCGCTCGAGCCAGTCGTCGCCCGGAGCGGCGATCCGACAGCCACGGTTGCCGGCGCCTGGCTACACTCTCGCTACGATCCACGCGCCGAGGGCGATAGGATAGCGGCTGAAGCCGCCGCGAGCGGCGCCTCGACCCTGCTGTTCCTCGGCCTGGGGCTCGGCTACGCGGCCAAGGCGGCCGTCGACTCCGGCGCGACGGTATGCGCGGTGGAATCGGACGCGTCCTTGCTGGCCGCCTCGCTCCGCCTGGTCGACCTGTCGGCGCTTATAGCATCGCCCCGCTTCTCGATCGCGTTGTGCCCTCGAGGGCGGGGACTGACCGACTACCTTAACGACGCATCTCCGCGGACCATCGAGGTAATCGAGAACAAGGCCGCCATGGCCGCGTTCCCGGAGGCGGCCGAGGCCATGCGATCCCAAGTCGCGCGGTATCGAAAGCGCGACGATATGAACGCGGCGACGATCAAGCGCTTCGGCAGGTTATGGGTGAGAAACCTGGCCGTCAACCTGCGGCAGGCCGCGGCTTCGCCCGGCGTATCCGCTATCGCCGGCGCCTTCTCGGGTTTGCCGGCTCTGGTACTGGCGGCCGGGCCGTCGTTGGACGACCTAGCCGATTCGCTACCGGACCTGGCCGAGCGTTGCGTTGTCGTCTGCGTCGACACGGCCCTGCGATCGGCGCTACGCTACGGCGTGACGCCGGACTTCGTCGTCGTCGTCGACCCGCAATACTGGAACGCCCGCCACCTGGACCGGTGCCGGGCCGACGGCGCGATACTGGTGTCCGAGGCCGCTGTCTGGCCGTCGGTCCTGCGCGGCGAGTCGTGGCGACCCGGCGGGCGAACGGTCCTCTGCTCGTCGATCTATCCCCTCGGAGCCTACGTCGAGAGCCGACTCGGCCAGGCTAAAGGGCGGCTCGGGGCCGGCGGATCGGTATCGACGACGGCCTGGGACTTCGCGCGGACGCTCGGCTGCTCGCCGATCTACATGGCGGGCCTCGACTTGTCGTTCCCGGACGGCAGGACCCACGCGAGGGCCAGCCTATTCGAGCAACGGGCCCTCGCGTCGGGCGACCGGCTGAGGCCTTCCTCCAACGCCGCTTTCGAGGCGATGCGGGGCGGCAGGCCGTTCACCGCCACGGCCAACGACGGCTCCGCGGTCGTCAGCGACGAGCGCCTGTCGCTCTACGCCTCGTGGTTCTCCTGCAACGCGGCCATGCACCCGGAGGCCCGTACCGTGAATCTGTCGAACCGAGGCCTGGCGATAGACGGACTAGCGTCTGCCGGTCCCGAGGAGCCGCTCGCCTTGGCGCCCGCCAGGGATAGGATAGGATCATGCCTGCGCGCCGCCACCGCCGCGATGGAAGCGGCGGCCCAGGCCGATCCGGACGCCGTAGGCCTCATCGTCGACGGCCTCGTCGGCGAGCTATCGCGGGTCGCCGCCCTGGCCGAGCGGGCCGTCGGCATAGCCCGTGGAGCCATCGGCCGCGCCGATCTCGGCTCGGCCCTGGCCGAGCTATCCGCCATAGACGACGCCGTGCTCGGTAGCGAAGCCAAGGCCGTAGTCGGCTTCATCGTCGATACAGCCGCTACCTCCGCGAAGGCCGTCCATGGGTACGGCGTCGGTAGCCTCGAACGTACAGCCGAGCTATACGGCGCAATCGCCGAGAGCGCCCATTGGCACGCTGAACGCCTCCGCGCGGCAATTACCGAAAAATAGCGCTTATCATCCGTACCTTTACGCCCGATATATTGTATAGGCGCTGAAAGCCTGAGGTAGAACGGTATGCAATGACGTCCAGGCATACCGTTCTTTTTTTCTATAGCGGGGCGTGCGCTTCGTCGCTATAGAAAAAAGGCCGTCCGGATCGGACGGCCTTCTCGCTAGTCGAAAACGCCTATTTGGCGGCCTTGAGAGCCTGAGCTGCGAGAGTCACGAACTCGTCTACGAGAATCGATACGCCGGAGATAGCGTCGGTGTGGCCGTCGGCCTTGACGGCGATCTTGGCCGGATCCTGGATCCTGATCAGCTCGGCCTCGACGCGCGGGGACTGGACATTCCACTCGCCCTGCTTGGCCCCCATCTTATAGGTACCCTTGGCCGCTCGGACGAACTTGGTGTCGCCGCCGGCCTTGTTGAGGGCGTTCCAGTTGGCGCTGACGACGCGGCCGTTGACGACCGTGATCAGCACGGTCGTCATGTAACCGCTCTTGTCGAAGGCGGCGGCCTTGGCGTAGAACCAGCCGTCCTTCTTGTAGCTGCCCTTGGCGACGGGACCCGCGGCCACGGCGGCCTTGGCCAGGTCGAAGAATTCCTTCACATGAATCGAAACGCCGGAGATGGCGTCGGTGTTGCCGGCGGGTGTGGTGTACTTGGCGAAGGACAGGTCCTGGGTGTCGACGAGATACTTCTCGACGACGGCCGCCTGCTCGTGCCACTCCTTGCCGAGCTTGGAAGCCTTGACCATGCCGTTGCGGCCGGACGAGGCTATCGTCTTCTTGTCCTCGAGGCCGAGGGCGTTGATACCGTTCCAAGTAGCCGACACGATCTTGCCGCCCTTGACCTGGAGCACTACCTGGTACTTCCAGCCGCTCGACGGGAAGGCCGCTTCCTCGGCGAAATAGAAACCGTCAGCGATCTTGGCCTGGGCCCCGACCGATGCGACGGCGAACAGCGCCAGCAACGTCATCAGCGTCGCGATATACTTCCTCATTCGTCCCTCCAATGGGTCTTAAGACTATCATCCGTCCGATGGCGGATAGTATAATATAGTAAGATTATTATAGATTAAATAGTCAATAGAAGGAAAAGGTAACGGCATGGAGGCATGGCCGGAGTTGACTAGACGATCACGACGCTGTTGTCGGAGTCCCTGAACGGACTCTGGACGTACTTGTCGGCATGCCAGTCATTATCCCAGCGTTCGCCGTCGAGCAAGTACCTGAAATGGTATTCTTTTCCGGCCTCGAGCTTGATGCCCAGTTCGAAACCGCCTTCTGGCATGCGCTTCATAGGATTGGCGCTTCTGCTCCAGTTGTTGAAATCGCCCGAAAGATGGGCGGTCATAGCTCCGTCGGCCTGTTCCGCCTGGATGATGAAGGTGACCGTACAGAGACTGCCATCCTTAGCGTACCGCTTCTTCAACATGATTCCGGGCCCTCCTTGACGGAATGCTACATCGCTGAGTATATGCACGAGCTCGACGTTGGCAAGACCGTCCATGACTGCGGCCGTGCGTCGGAGCTTGCGTATCTCCATGGGGTGTATCGCGCTACGTATTGACAACGAGAAGAACGGGGGCTAATACCTTTACCTGGAGGCTCCCGGGGGAGCCTCCGTATCACGGAGCGGAGGACTTGAATGAACGCCTTAGCTGAGGAACTGAATCGATCCCTGGAGGGGAAGAGCGCCGGTAGGTTGCTCTCGAGGCTTGGACGTCGGATGTACTTCCCTAAGGGGATCCTGTCGCAGAGCGCCGAGGCCGGAGAGAAGGCTAAGCGCTTCAACGCTACCATCGGCATGGCGTTCTCTCATGGCCAGCCGATGGCCCTCGACGTAGTGCTCGAGCATCTGCCGGGCCTAACCAAGCGCGAGGCCGTAGCCTACGCGCCTACGTCAGGCGTCCAGGCTACCCGAACCGCCTGGAAGGCCGAGCTCATCAAGAAGAACCCGTCCCTGAGCGGCCGGTCCTTCTCCCTACCGGTTGTCGTGCCCGGCCTGACCGCGGGCATCTCCTACCTGGCCGACCTCTTCATCGAGGAGGGCGACTCGGTGGTCGTTCCCGATATGTTCTGGCCGAACTACAGGCTGATCGTCGAGGAACGGAAGCAGGCGAGGTTCGCCTCGTACAAGTTCTTCACGGCCGATGGCGGCTTCAACGTGGCCGGGATGGAGAAGGCGGCGATAGAGTCTTCGGCCGCCTCGAAGAAGGCCGTCGTCATCCTGAACTACCCGAACAACCCGACCGGCTATACGCCGAGCGTCGCGGAGGCCGGCGCGATACGCGACGCGCTCGTCCGCCTGGCCGATTCCGGCGTCGACGTCCTGGTCGTGCTCGACGACGCGTACTTCGGCCTCCAGTACGAGCCCGATAACCTCCGCGAGTCGATGTTCGCTCTCCTGGCCGGCGCCCATCCGAGGATCCTTGCCGCCAAGGTCGATGGCCAGACCAAGGAAGACTACGTCTGGGGCTTCCGCGGCGGCTTCGTCACCTTCGCCAGCCCGGAGCTCGATGATACGGGGTACGACGCCCTGATCAAGAAGCTGATGGGCGTCGTGCGCTCGAGCGTATCGAACGCCACCGCCCCGACCCAGCATATCCTGGCCAAGGCGATGGCCCAACCGCGCTACGCCGAGCAGAAGGCGCGCTTCAGCGAGACGCTCGAAGGGCGCTACAAGGCCGTTAAGCGCTTCATCGCCTCCCGGCCCGCTCCGAAGGGGCTCCGGGCCCTGCCGTTCAACTCCGGCTACTTCATGTGCTTCGAGTGCGAGGGCTTCTCCGCCGAGGCGCTCAGGCTCAAGCTGCTCGAAGAGCGCGGTATCGGCGTCATATCGATCCAGGACACCTGGCTACGCGTCGCGTTCTCGAGCGTCGACGAGGAGGATCTGGAGACGATGTACTCGGAGATATACGAGGCGGCCGCCTCGATGACGCGCTCCTGACGAGGCGCGCTTCGCGAGGCGAAGAGCCTCGGGAAGCCTGAATACTGGAGGCCGTCGCCGCTCGCATAGCCGTGACGGCCTCCGATCGTTTTATTTCATCACGTAGGTGGCCAGCGGCGGGAAGCCGTTGAAGTAGATCGAGCTATAGCTCGAGGTGTAGGCGCCGGTCGTCAGGATGTAGGCGCGCTCGCCAATCTTGGTGCCGGCGGGCATCTCGTACGGGGTCTTCTCGTAGAGTATGTCCATGCTGTCGCAGGTGGGGCCGGCGAGTATAATGTCGAGGGTCGGCCCAGACTTCTCGAAGTAGATCGGGTACTTGATCGCCTCGTCCAGGGTCTCGATGAGCCCGCCGAATTTACCTATGTCGAAGAAGACCCAATGGTACAGGTCGTGAGTGCTCTTCTTGGCGATGTTGACGATCTCGGTGACGATCATACCGCAGTCGCCGGTCATCGACCGACCGGGTTCGATGATGATCTCGGGTAGCTCGTCGCCGAAGTTGTTGGTCAGGAAGGACCTGATGTCGCCCGCGTAATGCTCGATGGGGTTGGTCGGATCGGTATACATGGCCGGGAAGCCGCCGCCCATGTTGATCATGCGCAGCTTGACGCCCTGATCCTCGGCCCAGGAGTAGATGTTGCCTACGTTGCCGAGCGCCGTCGACCACTGGCCGATGTCGCGCTGCTGGCTCCCGACGTGGAACGAGATGCCGTAGGGCTCCAGCCCGAGGTCGCGGGCATGGAGTATCAGGTTGCGCGTCATCTCGGGGTGGGAACCGAATTTCCTCGACAGGGGCCAATCGGCTCCGAGGCCCTCGGTGAGGATCCTGAAGAACACCTTGGACTCCGGCGCGGCGCGGGCTATCTTGTCCACGTCCTCGAAGCTATCGGTGGTGTAGAGCCTGACGCCCTTTTCGTAGAAATAGGCGATGTCGCGCTCTTTCTTGATCGTGTTCCCGAAGCTCATGCGGTCCGGCGTCACGCCGAGCCTGAGCAGCTGATCCAGCTCGAAGCGCGTGGCCACGTCGAAGCAGGAGCCGAGATCCCGCAGCAAGGCGACTACCTCGTCGTTCGGGTTAGCCTTGACCGCGTAATAGACCTTGGCGTACGGCATGTTCCGGCGGAGCTCCTCGTACTTCTCCCGTACGACGTCAAGATCCAGGATCAGGCACGGCGTCGTCTTGTCCTGGGAGAACCGCTTCATCCGCTCGAAGCGCTCCCGGCTCATGTAGTCCTCGAGCGGGAACTCGTACTCTTCTTTCATCGATCCTACCTTAACCTAGCGGTTTGATGGCCGCGCCCCGGGCGCCGCATGCGCAAAAGATAGGTTCAGCCACCCCCTTTGTCAATATCGTTTATAGCCGGTCCATCCATCCCCTTTGATTGACCAAAGATAGGCCATACCGTATTATTCGAGCTGATCATGTCCATAGCCACCAGCCAGCAGATCGCCAAATACTACGAGACCTTCAAGACCATCTCGGTGACCTATACCAAGGAAATCGTGAAGTCCACCGGGCTCCAGCCTCAGAACGTGTTCCTGAAGTGCCTCGGGGAGCAGTGGCCGTGCGTCATCTACTCGAGCTCGTTCAGCGAAGTCAAGGTGCTGGCGGCCAACAGGCCGGCCTTGCTGGAGCGCATCGCCAAGGCCAACAATTTGGTCAGTGTCCGGCTGTCGTTCAAGCAGTCGGACACCTCCGAGCCGGTCCAGTTTTTCATATCGGGTCGAGTGGCCGGCTTCTCGCCGTACGCTCAGTCGAACGGTACGCTGCAGTTCGTCTCGATACAGCTGACGCACCGCCCGCCGGACGATTTCGTGGAGATCATGGGCCGACTGCTCGAGGCCAACGTCAATTCCGCGCGCCGCCGCGACGATCGCATACTCCTGACGCCCGACGTGATGCGCAAGATAGGCCTGGCCCGCAAGGAGTCGACGATCATGATCGACTCGGTACCGCGTCGGTGCATACTGCGAGACCTGTCGTTCTCCGGCGCCAAGGTGATCATCGTCGGGCTGGCCAAGTTCCTCGTCGGCAAGAGCTGCAGGCTGCGCGTCGACCTCGAGGATCCGCGCGAGACCGTCGTCGTGTCCGGCTCCGTGGTCCGCTACGAGGACGTCGAGGGCCGAAAGGATCTGACCGCCATCGCCGTACGCTTCGATGAGGCGACGGTGCCCATGTCCTACAAGATGCACCTGAACGACTACCTGGGACAGAAGAAGAACCAGGCCGACGACGATCAGGGCGGCGCTCCCGCCCCTTGATCCCTACCCAGCGGACTGGCCCCGAGGGGGCCGAATACGGAGAAACGATGAATACCGACGAATCGCCGCGCCTTCCGGGCAACATAGCCTTCATCAGGATACCCGAGGGCATGGCCAGGCCCATAGGCTCGTTCACGGTCGACCCGTCCATACCGATACCCGTGGAGCTAGGCCAAGGCGCGCCCGACCTATCCGACCTGAGCTGGGAGATGATCGTGGCCGGCATGCTACGCCTGCTCGCGTACGACCCGGACAACCCCGACGGAGCCTATTATCGCGCCTTCGTGACGGCCGTGAAGCCGGAGCTATTCGCCGAGCTGTCCGAGGCCGGCATTCTCAAGGCCAGGAACGGCGACCTCGAGGTGGCCGAGGAGATCTTCAAGGCGCTCGCCGGCCTCTCACCCGAGGCGCCCGAGCCGACTCTGAACCTGGCCATCCTCTACGAGGACAAGGCCGACGCCCTCGATCGTTCCGGTAAGGAGGAACTGGCAGACGCGATGCGCTCCAGGGCCTTCGAGGCCTATAAACGGCTCCTGGCCATGGAGCCGGCGTATCCCGACGCATTCTTCAACGCCGGCCTCTTCTACCTCAAGAACCGGGAGTACGGCCAGGCCGCCAGGCTGTTCGAGTCGTACGCGGCCATGGGGGATGACGAGGCCAAGCTGTCCAAGGCCCGCGAGGTGCTGTCGAAGCTCAGGGTCCGCGGCGACGCCGACGCGAAATTCAAGGAAGCCTATGATTTCATACGCATGGGCCGGGAAGAGGAAGGCATCGAGCGAGCCATGGAGTTCAACCGCGGCAACGACGGTGTCTGGAACGGCTGGTTCCTCGTCGGCTGGGGACACCGTCGCCTCGGACGCTACGAGGATGGCCGCGCCGCGTTCCTCCGCGCCCTCGAGCTAGGCGCCGACGAGGTCGACCTCCTGAACGAATTGGCCATCTGCGAGATGGAGCTCGGCATGCTGTCCGAGAGCCGGGGCAGGCTCGAGCGGGCGCTACGCAAGGAGCCCGAGAATATCAAGATCATCTCGAACCTCGGCGTCGTGGCCCGCAGGCAGGGTAGGGACGAGGAGGCGGCCGGGTTCTTCAGGATCGTGCTCGAGATGGAGCCGGGCGATGCGCTCGCGAGGGCTCAGCTCGACGAATTGACCTCCGCTTGACCCCGCCGCGGAGCGCGGCTAGTATCGACCCATAATGGCTCAACGCAAGTCGGAGACCCGCGGAGGTCCAAGCAAGAAGAAGGGCGCGGGCTGCCTCGTCTGGCTCGTCATGATGCTCGTTACGCTCCTGTTGTTCGTCGTCAACTGGGACGTGATCAAGGAGACGCTCGAGTCGACCGGCTTCATCGAGGCCGTCGGCAAGTCCGGTGACGCCCAGGGCCAAGGCGACGGTCCGACCAGCGGGGACGACCAGCCCCGGGGCGACGACCAGACCCGCGGAGACGGTAGTCTCGAGCCGACGGCCAGCCCCGAGGCGCCGAGGGTCGTCAGCCCTTCGCCAGCCGGCGACGCGACCGCAAAGCCGACCGGCGGCGAGCCGTCCGATACGCGATCGACTGGACGCCCCGAAGCCACCCCCTCGACAGGACGCCCCTCGACCGAGGCTCCGGCAACCAAGCCGATCATCAGCCCGATGGAGCAGGTGAAGGCGACCAGGGTGGCGGTGCTGTATTTTATACGCGTCGACGATGACGGCGCCATCAGCCGCCACGAGACCAAGCGCACCGTCGGAGCCTCCGATTCGCCGATGACCGACGCCCTTGAAGCCCTGATGGCCGGTCCGAGCGCCGACGAGCTGGGCCGAGGGCTGATCAGCCTGATACCCTCGGAAGCGAGGCTCCTGTCGGCCCAGGTCAGAGGCTCGACGGCCTACCTGAATTTTAACGAGGCATTCATGTACAACCGCTATGGCATCGAGGGCTACGCGGGCCAGCTCAAGCAGATCGTCTATACTGCCACGAATTTCTCCACGGTCAAGGACGTCCAGATACTCATCGAGGGGCAGCCGCGCGACTATCTCGGCGGCGACGGCGTGTACATCGGCAAACCGCTGTCGCGGGCGTCCTTCTAGGGTGGCGCCATGCGCGACGACCTGATAGAAGCCTCAGTGTTGGGCGCCGCCGAGCTCGAGTACGCCAGGTCGTCCGGGCCGGGCGGCCAGAATGTCAACAAGGTGGAGACGAAGGTGCGCGCCCGCGTCGACCTGGATCGCGTCGACGGCCTCTCGGAGGCCGAGCGCGAGCGCGTCAAGGCGACGCTCGCCTCCAGGCTCGACGCCGACGGCCGACTCTTCGTCGCCGTGGACCTCGAGCGCTCCAGGGCTCGGAACGAGGCGATCGCCCTGTCGAGGCTGACCGAGCTTATCGCCAAGGCCGCCAAGGTGCCGAAGAAGCGTAAGCCGACGAGGCCGACACGAGCCTCGAAAGAGCGGCGCCTGGAGTCCAAGCGTTCGAGGGCCGGCACCAAGGTCGGGCGCTCGCGGCCGACCGACGATTGAGCGCCGAAGCCGGATCGAAGCCAGTCGTGCTTCATTATAATTTTGAATAATGAAACCTCGTTTTAACGAGCTGACCTTGTCGATGGATTGCTTTCAAGCTACAATTGATCCGTTCGAAACGGCCGACGCCCTGCGCGCCGCGGGCCGAAAGAGGAGGACGCAATCGTGAATCAGACTCGCCTGCATGACTGGCACCTCGCCGCCGGAGCCAAGATGGCTCCGTTCGCCGGCTACGATATGCCCATCAGCTATCCTATAGGCTCCGTCGAGGAGCACCTGGTGACCAGGCGCTCCGTCGGGCTCTTCGACATCGACCACATGGGCCAGGTCGAGGTGACCGGGCCCGGCGCCGACGCCTTCGTCTCCCGCCTCGTCAGCGCCCGCGTGCTCGATATGAAGGACGGCGACGCGCGCTATTCGCTGCTCCTCTCCGAGGGCGGCACCGTCATCGACGACCTGTTCGTCTATAAGATCCCCGGCGCCTGGTGGATCGTCGTCAACGCCTCGAACCGAGAGGAAGACCTCGCCTGGATGAACTCGCTCGCTCGCGCGCATGAGCGCGAGTTCGGCCAGGTGCATATCGTCGACCGCTCCGAAGAAACCTACATGATAGCCGTCCAGGGACCGAGGGCGATCGAGCTGCTCGACCTGGTCTCCGATACGAAGGTATCCGAGCTCGTCCGCTTCACCTCCGGCAACGCCAAGGTGCTCGGTGTACCCTGCCTCGTCGGCCGTACCGGCTATACCGGCGAGGACGGCGTCGAGCTGTTCTTCCCCGCCGAGGACGCGGTGAGGCTCTGGACCGGGCTTCTGTCCGAAGGCGAGAAGCGCGGTATCGAGACCAAGGCGATCGGGCTCGGCGCCAGGGACAGCCTGCGTTTCGAGGCCGGCATGCCGCTTCACGGCCACGAGCTGTCCAAGGAGATCAGCCCGCTCGAGGCCGGCTTCAAGTGGGCCTGCGACCTCGAGAAGGACTTCGTCGGCAAGGAAGCGGTGCTGCGCCTGGCCGAGTCCGGCGCGACGCGCAAGCTCGTCGGCCTGAGCGTCTCGGGCGGCGTACCGCGCGAAGGCTACGAGGTGCAGGACGAGGGCGGCCGGAAGGTCGGCACGGTCGTGGCCGGCATGTTCTGCCCATCGGTCAAGCTGTATGCGGCTAACGCCTTCGTCGAGCCGGCCGTCGCCAAGTCCGGCACAGCGCTCAGGGTGATCATCCGCGGCAAACCCGCCCCGGCGGTCGTCGTCAAGCGGCCCCTATACGTGCCGACCTACCGCCGCTAAGGCCCGTACATCCGTGGTTGCTATCGGTCTATAGACTCGTTCCGTTACAGTGGTGATACAAGGAGGAATCCATGAGCGTCGACAAGAATTCACGGTACCGCAGTTCCCACGAGTGGGCCCGTAAGGATGGAGCCCGCTACCTCGTCGGTATATCCGATCACGCGCAGGAAGCGCTCGGGGACATCGTGTTCGTCGAGTTGCCAGAGGTAGGCAAGCGGCTCAATCAGGGCGAGGCCTTTGGCGTGATCGAGTCGGTCAAGGCCGCCAGCGACGTGTACATGCCGATGTCCGGCACGATCGTCGCCGTGAACGACGCCGTATCCGGCGACCCGGCCCTGGTCAATCGCGAGCCCTACGCCGGCGGATGGCTCGTCGCTATCGAGGCGAGCGCCCCGGCCGAATGGGACGGGCTCCTCGATGCCGCCGCCTACGAGGCCGAAGCCGGTAAGGAATAAGCCGTGCCCTTCATACCGAATACCGACGCCGACCGCGAGGCCATGCTCGCCGCCGTCGGCGCGAGGTCGGTCGAGGAGCTGTTCTCCGACATACCGGCCGATAAGCGCTTTCCCAAGCTGGGGCTGCCCGAGGGGCTGTCCGAGCTTGAGGCGCTACGCGAGATCGAGGCCATGGCCTCGAAGAACGAGGTCGCGTCCAAGAGCGCCTGGTTCCTCGGCGCCGGGGCCTACAACCACTTCATCCCGGCGGCGGTGCCGGCCCTCGCCTCGCGCGGCGAGTTCCTGTCCGCCTATACGCCGTACCAGCCGGAGGTGTCGCAGGGCACCCTACAGGCCATCTTCGAGTACCAGTCGATGGCTGCCGAGCTCTTCGGCGTCGATACGGTCAATGCGTCCCACTACGACGGCGCGACCGCGCTCGCCGAGGCGGTGATCATGGCGCTCAACCACGGCGGCTCCGGCCGACCGCGGATCATGCTGCCCGCTGCCCTGCACCCGGAGTACAAGGACGTCATACGGACCTACCTGGCCGCCTTCGCGGTCGAGCTCGAGGAGTATCGCGACGAGCCTGTCGTCGCCGCGGCCCGAGCCGACGCGCGTACCGCCTGCGTCGTCGCCGCGTACCCCGATTTCGAGGGCCGCGTCCGCGACCTGACCGGGGCGGCCGAGGCGGCTCACGCCGCCGGCGCCCTGTTCGTCGTCAGCGCCGACCCGATCATGCTCGGCCTGCTCAGGAGCCCGGGATCTATGGGCGCCGACATCGTTACGGCCGAGGGCCAGGCCCTCGGCAACGCGATGAACTACGGCGGGCCCTTCCTCGGCATGATGGGCGCTACGCAAAAATTCGTACGCAAGATGCCCGGCCGCATCGTCGGCCAGGCCGCCGACCATGACGGCCGCAGGGGCTTCGTACTGACGCTGTCGGCCCGAGAGCAGCATATCCGCCGCGAGAAGGCCGTCTCGAACATCTGCTCCAACCAAGGCCTGGCCATGCTCCAGGCTACCATCTACCTCGAGGCCCTCGGCAAGGGCGGCCTCAAGGCGGTCGCCAGGCTGTGCTGGGACAAGGCCCATTACGCGGCGGGCCTCGTCGCCAGGATCCCGGGCTTCGCCGTGGCGGAAGGCGAGTTCTTCAAGGAATTCGTCGTGAGGACACCGGTGACGGCGGCCTCCATCGTCGAGAAGCTCGAGCGCCGCGGCGTCATGCCCGGTTTGGCACTGTCCCGCTACTATCCGGATCGGACGCACGAGCTGCTCGTTTGCGTCACCGAGATGAATACCAGGGAACAGATCGAGCTCCTGGCGAGGTCGCTCGAGGAGGCCTCCGTATGAACCTGAAACCCGAACCTCTGGCCTTCGAGCTGTCGAGCCCCGGGCGCGTCGGCGTGGCCCTGCCCAAGGGCGACGTGCCTGCAGCGCCGGTGCCCGAGACGCTACTCCGCGATGAGCTCAAGCTGCCGGAGCTCGACGAGCTGACGGTCGTCAGGCACTTCACCAGGCTATCGCAGAAGAACTACTCGATCGACACCGAGTTCTACCCGCTCGGCAGCTGCACGATGAAGTACAACCCGAAGGCCAACGAGGTCGCCGCCGCGCTACCGGGCTGGAAGGGCTCGCATCCGCTGGCCTCCGCTCGCTGCAGCCAGGGCTCCATCGAGCTCATCTGGAAGCTCCAGGAGAGCCTCAAGGCCATCGGCGGCTTCGAGGCCGTCAGCCTGCAACCGGCCGCTGGCGCCCACGGCGAGCTGGCCGGGGTCTTCATGATCAGGGCCTACCACCTGGCCCGGGGCGACGCCAAGCGCGTGAAGATGCTGATACCCGACAGCGCCCACGGCACCAACCCGGCGTCGTGCACGATGGCGGGCCTGACCACGGTCACCATCCCGAGCGACGCCGAGGGCGGCGTCGACATGGCGGCCCTCGAGTCCGCCTGCGACGACACGGTCGCCGGCATCATGATCACCAATCCGAGCACCCTCGGACTCTTCGAGCGCAACATCGAGAAGATAGCCAGGATAGTCCATGCGGCCGGCGGTCTCGTCTACGGCGACGGCGCCAACATGAACGCGCTGACCGGCGTGCTCAGACCGGCCGACGTCGGCATCGACGTGATGCACTTCAACCTACACAAGACCTTCTCCACGCCTCATGGCGGCGGCGGCCCCGGCGTCGGCATGGTCGGGGCCGGAAAGGCCCTCGCCGCGTACCTGCCCGGGCCGATAGCCGTCCGCGAGGGCGACGGCTACGCGATGGCGGCTCCATCCAAGACCATAGGCCGCATGAAGGCTTTCTATGGCAACTTCGGCGTGTTGGTCCGAGCCTATACCTACATCAGGATGCTCGGTGGCGATGGCCTGCGGCGCGTGGCCGAGTCTGCGGTGCTGAACGCGAACTACCTCAAGGCCAGGCTCGAGAAGGCCTACCCGGTCAAGTACCCACGCCGCTGCATGCACGAGTTCGTGGCGATGGGCAACTTCGCCGAGGGCGTCCATACCCTGGACATCGCCAAGCGTATGATAGACTACGGCTTCCATCCGCCGACAATCTATTTCCCGCTCATCGTCCCGGAGGCCCTGATGATAGAGCCGACCGAGACCGAGAGCAAGGAAACGCTCGACGGCTTCGTCGAGGTGATGCTCAAGATAGCCGAGGAGGCGAAGAGCTCTCCGGAGCTGCTCCGCGAGGCGCCCCATGCTACGCCGGTGGGCCGACTCGACGAGGTGGCCGCGGCCAGGTGTCCGGTGCTCTGCTACCGGGGCTGAGCGAGGTATCGTCGTATCGTCGGGCGGGGAGGCCAAGCCTCCCCGCCTTTTCTTTCGTCCCGGCGTAGTATAGAATCCGCCCATGATCGACGTTTTCGCGCAGCAGTGCTTGTCCAGGCTATCGATCGTCGCGGCGCTCGTGTTCGCGTATTGCGCCTGGATGGTGTACTCGCTGAACCGGGAAGCTAAGCCGAACCGGATCGCGGTCGTCTTCAATGTCCTGTTCGCGGCCTGGGCCGCCGCCGCCTCGTTCTGGTACGGCGCCGACGACCCGTCCGAAGCGTTGGCGCTATACCGAGCCTTCTCGTGGACCTGGTCGCTCTTCCCGCCGCTCATCCTGCATTTCTCCCTCAGCGTTACCGGCAATCCCGTTCTCGACGGCCGCTTCCGCCGGCCGTTCCAGGTCGCCCTCTACGCGCCGGGCGCGCTCCTGTGCTTCCTGACCCCGGCCTATGTCGTGACCGAGCCGGTCTATCGCGGCGGCTACTGGATGCTGGCCGTCGACACCAACGCCGCCTACGCCTTCTTCGTCATCCATTACCTGGCCATGGTCGTCGCTTCCGGGTGGATCATCTTCGCCGCGAGGCGTCGGGCCGAGGATCGGCGCACCGCCAAGCGGCTGACCGTGCTCGGGCGATCCTACGTCGCCGCCAGCGCCCTCGGCTTCACCACCGACACGGCGTTCCTGATGCTCGGCGTCGATTTTCCGAACATGGCCATCCTGTGGATCCTGATCCTGTCCCTGGGAATGATCTACTCGATGAAGCGCTACGGCCTCCTATCGATACTGCCGCCGGACGAGGCCGTCTCGGTGCTCGAGAGCCTCGGCGAGTTCGTCCTCTATGTCGACGAAGGGGCCCGCCTGGTATGGGCCAATCCGAGCGCCATAGCCGCCATCGGGGCGACCGGCCTCAACCGGGCCAGGGGAATGCGCTGTCGAGAGTTTCTGCGAGGCGACGTCGAGCGCTGGCTCGCCGACCCCGCCGCCTTCAGGCTCGAGCCGCGCGGCGTCTCGGCGACGCTCGGACCCGATTCCATACCTGTCAGCCTGTGGATCCATCCGGTCGGCGAGGCCAGCTCCGAGGGCGCCGTACTGACCGCGGTCGACCTGCGAGCCGAGTTCGCCAATGCGCGCACCAAGCGCAGGCTCGCCGACGCCGACCGACTGCTCGACGAGTTCATCGCCAGGTCGCTCGACGGCATCGTGCTGACCGACGCCGACGGCCTCATCGTCCGGTGGAACTACCCGATGGTCGCGATGACGGGCATCGAGGCCGAGGAGGCTCTCGGCAGCCACTACTGGGACGCGCTGACGATGGTGCAGCCGGAGAGCGGCTTCGAGCCGGCGCGCATGAGGAGGGCCATCAGGGCCATGCTGGCCATGCGCGACCCGGCCCGGCATAGGCAGGTGCTCGAGACGGTCATCTGGAGGCGGGATGGCTCCAGGCGCATCGTTCAGAACGACCTGTTCCCCATCCCGTTGGCCGACGGTACCATCCTGGCGATCATCGCGCGGGACGTGACCGACGAGCGCCGCCTGGCCGAAGAGAATATCGAGCGCATCCGTAAGCTCGACCACGCGCAGAAGATGGAGGCGGTCGGCACGCTATCCGGCGGCATAGCCCACGACTTCAATAACACGCTCGCCGGCATCGTCGGAGCCGCCTCGCTCATACGCCAGGGCATCGAGAGCGGCGCTGTGACGACCGCCGCCGACATCGAGCGGGAGCTCGAGCTGATAGAACGCGCCTCGAAGCGCGCCGCCTCGTCGGTACGCCGCCTCATGACGCTGACCCGTAAGCGGTCGCCCGAGTCGCTCGTTTTCAGGCTGGACGAGGCGCTTAGGCGGGTCGAGGAATTCGCCGCGCGCTCGATGGATCCATCGGTCTCGCTATCGCTGCGCCACGGTATGCCCGAGGCTTGGGTGCGCGGCGACTCGGGCCAGCTCGAGCAACTGTTCCTCAACCTTATCGTGAACGCCGAGCACGCCGTCACCATCATGAGGCCGAGAGAGCAGCGGCGGGGCGGAAGCGTCGTCATCTCCCTGTACCGCTTCGCGCCCGACAGGGACTTCCTGATAGCCAACCCGAACGTCGCGGAAGCGGAGTACTGGGCCCTATCGGTCAAGGACGATGGAGTCGGCGTGCCCAGGCATATCCAGAGGCGCATCTTCGACCCGTTCTACACGACTAAGCCGAACGAGTCCTCGAGCGGGCTCGGCCTGGCCATGGTCCACGCCATCGCCACGCAACACGGCGGCTTCGTCGACCTGCGCTCCGAGCCGGGGGAGGGGGCGGAGTTCATCGTCTACCTGCCGGTTGCCCAAGCCTGCGGCGACGCCTGCCAGGAAGCGGTGGAACCCCACCGCGGGACCGGAGCGGTGCTCATCGTCGACGACGACGATATACCGCGGGAGACGGCCATGTCCCTGCTCGGCGCGCTCGGCTACGGGGCCGTCGCCGCCTCTTCGGGCGACGAGGCGCGGCGGCTGTTCGAGGATCGTCCCGCGGAGTGGAAGGCCGCGCTGCTCGACCTTCGCCTAGGAGACTGCTCGGGTGATGAGCTGGCCGGCCGGTTGCGGGAGCTCAGACCCGACCTGCCCGTCGTGATAGCGAGCGGCCTGCACGAGGATAGCGGCGGCGATGCGGAATCCGGCGAGGCCGTCATCGTCGGCTCAGCCTACGCCCTGCTCCATAAGCCGTATACCATGGGAGAGCTGGCGCGCGCCATGGCGGAGGCCGGGGCTTGAGCGTCGGGGCTAGCGCCGAGTCGGTGCTCAGGGACGTGTTCGGCTACGACTCGTTCAGGCCCTTGCAGCTCGAGATCATCACCGCGGTCCTGTCCGGGCGAGACGCGCTGGCCGTTCTGCCTACCGGCGGCGGCAAGTCGCTGTGCTACCAGGTACCGGCGCTGATCCTGGGCGGGACGACGCTGGTCGTCTCGCCGCTGATCGCGCTGATGCGCGACCAGGTGGCCGCGCTGCGCGCCGCCGGCGTCGAGGCGGTCTTCATTAACAGCTCGCTCGAGGCCGCTGAGCGGCGCGAGATCGAGGCCAGGGTGCGCTCGGGGGGCGTACGCCTCGTGTACGCCGCGCCGGAGTCGCTGGCCGGCGATCGGCTCCTGTCGCTGCTCGACGACGCGCCGCCCAGGCTGATCGTCGTCGACGAGGCCCACTGCGTCTCCGAGTGGGGCCACGATTTCCGGCCGGAGTACCGTGGCCTCGGCTACCTACGCGAGCGCTACCCGGCCGCCGTCTGGATGGCGACCACGGCCACGGCGACCGAGCGCGTCCGCGCCGACATTGCGCGTTGCCTCGGGCTGCGCGACCCGGCGCTGTTCCTCGGCGGCTTCGACCGGCCGAACCTGTCCATCCGGGTCGAGCGGAAGCTAGAAGTACGGCGCAGGATCGTGCGCTTCGCGCAGTCCAGGCCCGACGCCTCGGGCATCGTCTATTGCGGCTCCAGGCGCAGGACCGAGGAACTGGCCGAGGCTCTTCGGGCGGTCGGCGTCAAGGCCGCCGCCTACCATGCGGGGCTTCCATCCGAAGAGCGCTCCTGGGTACAGGAGGCCTTCGTGCGGGACGACCTCCTCGTCGTCGTGGCCACCGTCGCCTTCGGCATGGGCATCGATAAGCCCGACGTACGCTACGTCGTCCACGCCGACCTGCCGAAGAGCGTCGAGAACTACTATCAGGAAATAGGACGGGCCGGACGCGATGGCCTGCCGTCCGAGTGCGTGCTGTTCTACGGAGCCGGCGACGTGGCGGCGGCCTCCAGGCTATTCGACGAGCTCCCCGACGAGCAGCGCCGGGCTGCGCTCTCGAGGCTCGAGGCGATGCGCGACTACGCCGAGAGCGAGCGCTGCCGGCGGGCGCTGATCCTCGAGCATTTCGGCGAGGAGGGCGGCGCCGACTGCGGCCGTTGCGACAACTGCCTCGCCGGCCCACGCGCTAGCGTCGACCTGTCGATCCCGGCCCAGAAGCTGCTGTCGTGCGTCAAGCGGACCGGCGAGCGCTTCGGCGCGGCCCATATCGTCGACGTGCTCCTGGGGGAGCGGACCGAGAAGGTCGAGCGCTTCAGCCACGACGGCCTGACCACCTTCGGCATCGGCACGGAGCTTGGCCGGAGCGCGTGGATGGCGCTGGCGAGGCGGCTCCAGTCGACCGGCCACCTCGTGCGGGAGCCGGAGCGCCAGACTCTGTCGCTCGGGCGTCCGGCCTACGAACTGTTTAGAGACCGGGGACCCTACCTCGTACCGGTCGACCTCATCGGCGGCTCGACGAACGGCGGCTCCGCGACCGAGCGCGCCCTGGACGCCAAACGCTCGAAGCGACGCAGGCGCGACGACAGCGAGCCGCGCCTGGCCATCGCTCGCTCCAGCGACGACGGGGATCTGGCCTCAGAGGAGCTGTTCATGCAGCTCAGGTCGCTCAGGAAGCGCCTGGCCGACGAATCCGGCGTGCCGCCCTACGTCGTGTTCCCCGACCGGACGCTCAAGGAGATGGCCGCGCTCAAGCCGACCACCGAGGCCTCGCTCGCGACCGTCTACGGAGTCGGCCGCGCCAAGCTCGAACGCTACGGCGCGGCCTTCCTCGAGCTGCTTGGCGGCTCCCGCCGCGACTAGGGCCTGGCGTCGACCAAGGCCTGGAGTGCTATCTTGAGCTCGGAGAATTCCTTGCCGTTGGCCGTGGCGCTGTCGCGTACGCTCTGCGACCTCGGGCCGGGCGCATAGCCAATAGCCGCGGCGACCTGGTCCTCGGTGAGGCCCCAATCGTACAGGTCGCCGAAGGTGGTCTTGCCGACGATGGAGCGTGCGGTCGCCTGGCCGCTTCCGGTACCGGCCTGAGACGTGCCGGACTGGCTCGCGGCGGGGCTTGCCGCCGCTGGAACGGGAGCCGCCGGAGCGGGAGCCGCCGGAGCGTTGGACGGAATGACATAACGGCCGAGCGCCTCGTCATCCATCCCCGGCCGCTGCGATAGTAACTCGAGGGCGCCGTCTGGCAGCACCGAGCCTTCCTCCGCCTCGAGCGGCAGGCCGGTATAGAGCGACACGAACAGCCGTACGGCTCCCGTGCCGATCTCGAGGCCTGGAGGCAGTATCGGCAGGTATAGCTCCTCGAGCACGCTGACCCTCTCGGCCGGGTCGAGGGCGCGGTCGGCGGTGGAGAAAGCCCGAGCCGACTCGGCGGCGGGTACGCCAAAGGCCTTCTCGAGATCCAGCCAGGTATAGGAGCCTCGTATATCGGCGGGGTTCGGCAGGCCAGCGAGCTCGCCATTCTTGAACTTGGCGGGCTCCTTGGTCGATGTCGTATTCCAATAGCCGACGGCCTTCGATAGCGCGACGCCGCCGAACATGACGGCGACGACCGCTATGGCTAACGGAAGCGTCTTGACGCGTATCATCGCGATACCTCCTCGGAGCCGGTCGCCTGAAGCGTCGTGGTCGCGACTCTCGGCTTGCCCGCCGCTAGCACGACGGTCGCTTCGACGGGGCAGGCGTCCTCGCTCGTGCACTTGAGGCAGCTGATGCACTGATGGTCGCGGACGGTACCGCTCGTCGATACCGTTATGCTCATCGGGCAGGCGCGGTCGCAGGCTTTGCACGAGATGCAGGTCGACGCGACGCGCTTGACGCTAAACACTCTGAACAGGTTGAACAGGCCCAGGAACGCGCCGAAGGGACAGGCGTACTTGCAGAAAGGCCGTTCGACAAACAACGAGAGGACGAGAGTCAGGCCGAGGATGACGAGGCCGGCTATGGCGACCTCGCCGGTCCAGAAGTTGAACAGGGCGAAGTACGGGTCGTAGTCCTGGAACACCAGCTTGCCGCTCACGATCGTCATGTAGGAGACCCAGGCCAGGGAGAGGTAGCGCAGGTAGCGAAGCGGCTTGTCGACGCGCCCGGGTATGAAGGCGTTGTACCGTTTCTTGAACAGCGTGCGGCCCAGGGCGCCGAGCCATTCCTGCAGGCTGCCGAGGGGGCATATCCAGCCGCATACCACCGGGCCGAATAGCGCGGCGAGCGCTATGGCTATGACGCCGAGGGCTACCGACGACTCGTGCACTTTCTTGACGAGGGTGCCCGCGGTGACGAGCTGCCAGAACGAGACCACGCCGCCGAAGGGGCAGATCGCGTGCAGCGAGGCGCCCTCGACGAACGACAGCGCCGTGATGCCTCGCTCGCTCAGTATCTCATTCGTCGCTATGGTCGCGACCAGGGCGAAGAACAGGATCTGAACCGCCCGCCTGATCCATCGCGATGCCTTCTTCGGCTTTTTGGTCGACGCGCCGCTTGCCATGGTGCCTCCTTGCTCCTGATCGTTTCTAGTCTAGTACTTGGACAGCTGCGTTTTAAAGGCCCGCAGGTGATTCTCGCTCGCGCGCTTCAGCCGCTCGAACAGGTCCCTGACGCTCGCGTTCTCGGGGCGCGATAGCTCGGGGCGGCTCAGGAAGGACGAGTACATCGCTATGTTGGCGATCTCCGCGTCGACGCCGGCCTGGGCGGCGGCTTTCAGGTCCGTAGGAACGACGACGCTCGAGGCCGAGCCGTCCGTGGGGAAGGGTAGGCCGCGGGCCTGGTACTCGGCCTTGAGCCAGGCGAGATGCTGTTCCTCGGCCGCCATGATGTTGTCGTACGGCCTCATGGCGCCGAACCTAGCCATGATGGCCTCGTATTCGCCGCGAGCCAGGTATTCGTCCTCGACCGCCCAACGGAGCCTGTCGACGATAGTGATTGCCCGGCCAGCCTCGACCGCGGCGCTCGCCCCGTAGCCCGAACCCTCGGCGTAGGCCGATGCGGCCAGCGCGGCGATCGCGGCGCTCGCCCCGTGGCCCGAACCCTCGGCGTAGGCCGATACGGCCAGCGCGGCGATCGCGGCGGCGATTATAGGCGCGCGTTTTCTAGTGATTTTCATAGGCACCCCCCCAACCGGCATAGAGTAATTACTATATAGCAGTAAGCGTGCCAGGTTGATTAGATTTGTATGAACTCATTCTATGTCATTATTATATAATGATATACAATATGAAAACGATGTGGCCCACCAAGCTGTGCCTGGCGGGCGGTGGAATGTGCGACTAAGTATTCATCCGATCGAGAAAGAAACGTTAGGCGATGTGAAAAAAATGCACGTGCCTGAACGCCAGAAGGCGACGGTGGCTTGGGGCACTTTGGCGTAAGGCGAATCGGGGTACGGTGGCGGAGTGGAGAAGACGCGATGCGCTCGGCCGCTATGCCTTGGTCTTCCTGCGCGCCGTGACGATGGATGAGCCGACGACGGCCGCGATGATCACCGCGCCTCCGGCGAGCGCGTTCGGGCTCGGCTTCTCGCCGAGGGCCAGGAACACCCAGAGTGGGTTGAACACCGGCTCGAGCCCCGTGATGATGGAGCCCTGGATGGCGTTGACCCGCTTGATACCCCAGGACAGGAGCACCGCGGCGAGCCCGATCTGGAATACGCCGAGCGCGCCGATAGCGGCCGCGGCCTTGAGGTTGAACTGAGGAGCGGGCATGAACAGCGCGACGACGAAGCCGATGACGGCGGTGATCGCGTGCGCGAGTAGGTTCGACTCGAGCGGCGAACCGTCCTTCTGCATGCGCATGAACACGAAGTAGGCCGCGAAGGTCAGGCCCGAGGCTACCGCGGCTATGTTACCCGGCAGGCTCCCGCCGCCTATGTCGCCCATGAAGAAGAGCGCCATGCCGCCGGCGACCATGGCGAAGGCTGCCCAGTGCTCGGCCCTCGGTTTCTCCTTGAGGAGGAAGGCGCCGAGGACGGCGGTGTAGATCGGCGACCCGTACTGAAGGAGTATGGCGTTCGCGGCCGTCGTCGCCTTGTTGGCGTAGATGAATAGGACCATCGTCGCCGCGCTCGCCACGGCGGCGCCTAGCTGCGGGAACGAGAACGTGAACTTGGGCTTGCGAATCCATAGCAATAGGAATACGGCGGCGACGACGCTGCGTCCGCAGGCTATGGCGAAGGGGTTCCAATCGACGAGCTTGATCAGGAGCCCCGCGAGGCTCCAGAGGAAGGACGTGCCTGCCAGGGCTAGGGCGCCGAGGCCGCGGTCTTTTTGTTGATACGTCATGCGCGGGATAGTATCCTCCCCGGGCGGTCGTGGGCAATCGGCCCGAACAGCCGGGAAGGGGCGTCCCAGCGGATCAGTGCGAGCAGTCGTGCCCCTCGTGGGCGGAGCAGCCGACGCCCGAGTCCGTGACCGAGCCGGCGAGCCACGCGTCGACGACGGCCCGGGCCTGGCCGGATGCGCCGCGCACCACCTCGATGCCGTTGGCCTTGAGCACGCGCACCGCGCCCTCGCCCATGTTGCCCGCGAGCATCAGGGTGACGCCGTCCTTGGCCAGGACCGACGCGATGTCGGTCTTGCAGCCGCAGCCGTTCGGGCTGTCGACGCGTCCCTCGGAGACGACCTTGCCGTCCCGTATCGAGTAGACGGTAAAGTACTCGCAGTGGCCGAAATGCTCGTCCACCATGCCAGCCTTGGTCGGGACCGCTACCTTCTCGTGCATATGCTGCTCCTCTTGCTCTATGATCTGGCCGCCCTCGATGCGGAGGGCCTTGCCGTTTATGAGCGCGTCCGCGACGATGCGGTGCGCCTCCTCGAGTATGCGGCCGAAGGTCTGCCTCGAGACGCCCATGCGCCTCGCCGCGGCCTCCTGATACAGGCCCTCCAGGTCGGCCAGCCGGATCGCCTCGGCCTCGTCGAGGCCGAGCACGATCTCCTCGATGGCCCGCGCGGGCACGCCGGCCGGCTTGAACAGGCCGGTGGCGATTCGGCCGCGTACGCGGCGCTCGCTGACGGGTCTCGGCACGGCTACTCCTTTGAGCCGGCGGCCGGTTTCTTGACCGAGGAGAGCGCGAGAAGCGTCTCGGACGCCAAGCCCTCGACGAGCTTCCTAAAATCCTCGGGCAGCTTCCCCCAGCGGAGCTCGCGTGCCTGGGCGACTTCCTTGCGCCACGGCAGGCTGGCGAGCACGGGTAGGCCGAGCGCCTTCTCGATCGTCGAACCATCGAGCGAATCGAACAGCTTGTGCTCCACGCCGCAGGACGGGCAGACCATCGTGCCCATGTTCTCGACCACGCCGAGTACCGGCGCGTCGACCATGCCGGCCATCTTGACCGACTTGGCCACGATCATCGACACCAGCGACTGGGGGGTCGTCGCGACGACCACGCCGTCTATCGGCAGCTTGTTGAAGGCGGTAATCTGGACATCTCCGGTTCCGGGCGGGAAGTCGACGATCAGGTAGTCGAGCTCGCCCCACCGAACGTCGGTCCAGAACTGCTC
>JAKQKE010000182.1 GCA_029560805.1 Spirochaetota bacterium | reverse complement strand
AGGGGATCAGCGCGAGCTCCTGGTGGATGATGACTATCCCCTTCTTCTCGCAGTCGTGGATGGTGCGGAAGGAGCACTCCTCGCCATCGAAGACGAGCTGCCCCTCGTAGCTGCCGTGAGGGTAGACGCCGCCGAGGACGTTCATCAGGGTGGACTTGCCGGCCCCGTTCTCGCCGACGAGGGCGTGGATCTCGCCGCGCCGTACCGAGAGCGTCACGTCGTTCAGCGCTCGGACGCCGGGGAAGGTCTTGACGATGTTGCGCATCTCGAGGATGGTGTCGCCCATGGTAGCTTCTCCTCGCGTAGCCTGGTTACTAAAGGCCGGCCCGCGGGGAGGTCCGCGGGCCGGCGCCCGGCTAGGGTTACGTGCTCTTACTTCAGGTCGGCTTCGGTATAGTAGCCGCTATCGATGAGCAGGGTCCGATAATTGAACTTGTCCGCGTAGACGGGGTCGCAGAGATAGGACGGTACGACCTTGACGCCGTTATTGTAGGTCTTGGTGTCGTTGACGGGGGCTTCCTTGCCCTTCATGATCGCCTCGACCATCGCGACGACCTGGGCCGCCAGGGTCCTCGTGTCCTTGAAGATCGACATCGACTGCTGCCCGGCTATCATCGCCTTGACGTTGGCCTTGTCGCAGTCCTGGCCGGTCAGCACCGGGTAGGGCTTCTTGGCCGTGCCGTAGCCGGCGTTCTTGAGCGATGCGACGATGCCGATCGCCAGACTGTCGTTCGGCGACAGGATCGCGTCGAGAACCGTCTTGCGGGAATACTTCATCGCGATCAGGTTGTCCATCCTGGCCTGGGCCTTCTCGGAACTCCAGCTCTGGATGGCGATGGTGGTGAACTCGGTCTGGGCGGTCGGGACGACGAGCTGCTTTTTGTCCAGGTAGGGCTGGAGGATGCTCATCGCGCCCTTGTTGAAGAAGACCGCGTTGTTGTCGTCGGGCGAGCCGGCGAACAGCTCGATATTGAAGGGTCCCTTACCCAGGGCCAGGCCGAGGGCGGACTCGATGTACCGGCCCTGGATCACGCCTACCTTGAAGTTGTCGAACGTGGCGTAGTAGTCGACGTCCGGCGTGTTCATGATCAGGCGGTCGTAGGCGATGACCTTGATGCCGCTCGCCTTGGCCTTCTTGAGCACGTCCGAGAGCACCGAGCCGTCGATCGACGCGATCACGAGGACCTTGGCGCCCTTGGTGATCATGTTCTCGAGCTGCTGGATCTGAGTGATGATGTCGTTGTTGGCGTACTGCAGATCGACGCGGTACCCCTTGGCCTCGAGCTGGGCCTTCATGTTGGCGCCGTCCTGGTTCCAGCGCTGCAGGGACTGGGTCGGCATGGCCACGCCGATGAGCTCGCCGTCGGCGAACGCCGAACCGGCGACGATCATGAGGGCCAGGACTACTAATAGGACTTTCTTCATCGCAGGTGCCTCCTAAAAAGAATAGATCCGTAAGCTACGCTGATGATATGAGCGCAAACTTCAGGCATCCTATGGGAAAGATTGATTTTCTATACCGCAAATTGATATCGGCCCTCAGGTGAAGTCGGCTTTCTGGAGGCACCTCGCCCGATAGTCGGACGGCGACAGCCCGGCGATGCTCTTGAAGGCCCGCGAGAAGCCGAACTGGCTCGCGAAGCCGAGCTTCTCGGAGATGTCGCCGACGCTCAGGTTCGTGCTCGACAACATCGCGCGCGCGGCCTCGATCTTGAGCCTCGCGTAGTAGCGCATCGGAGGCATGCGCATGCGCTGCCCGAAGAGCCGCACGAAGTGCTCGCAGGACAGGCCGAGCCGTCCGCAGAGCGCGTCCAGATCGATGTTCCCTTCTATATTCGCCTGCATGATCGCTATGGCCTTCTCCACGTGGGCGTTCTCCGCCGAGCCGTAGGCCGACGGGGCGCCGGCGAGCAGCTCGTACACGAAGGCGATGAACGAGTGCCGAGCGGCCTCGACGAGGTCCACCTGGCCCGACGAGTTGCGTTCCATAAGGTCGGCGAAGAAGAAGCGATGCGAGGTGCCGATATCGGTAGGCCGGGCCAGCGACCCGATCGCTCGCCCGAGCAGCCGCTCGAGCTCGGCGTCACCGTCGGAGCTGAAGAGCACGGCGAAGTAGGTTATCGGCTTGCGCAGGTTGGTAGCCAGGATCTGATGGACGCATCCGGGAGGGGTGAGGTGGAGGCTGCCCGGGCGTATCGACCAGGTAGCCGTGCCGTTCTTGAAGCTACCGTCGCCGGAGATGAAGTAGTGGAACTCGTAGCCGCCGCCCGAGTGCGAGTGGCGACGGCCGTGCCAGGCTATCTGCCGCTCGTCCTGGAGATGGTAGACGAAGACTATATCGTCGAAGCGCATGCCGCACCTCCCGAAGCCCTCATCGACGATAGCATGGAATATCAATTTTAGGTATGTAGAGTCAAATTCGGCGCTGTGATTCCCTTGATCGGCGGCCTAGAATCGACGGATCAGGCAAGCAGCGCGAGGAGGATTCCGTGAAAGAGCTTTTCCCGACAGTACCCAAGATCGACTACGATGGCCCCGACTCGAACAAGGAGCTGGCCTTTAAATACTATAGGCCGGACGCCGCGGCCGCGGGCTCGTCCGCCGGAATCACCCAGAAAGACAGCCTGCGCTTCTCGATGGCGTTCTGGCACTCGATGACGGCGGGCGGCCGAGATCCCTTCGGCGACCCTACGGCGGTGCGCCCCTGGGACGGAGTGAACGACTCGATGGAGGTAGCGAGGCTGCGGATGCGCGGCGTGTTCGAGCTGACCGAGAAGCTGTCCATACCGTTCTTCTGCTTCCACGACCGCGACATCGCGCCGCAGGGCGACACGCTCCGCGAGACGAACCGCAACCTCGACAAGATAGTCGCCCTGGCCAAGGATCTGATGCGCTCGAGCCCTACCCGTCTGCTCTGGGGCACGGCCAACCTGTTCGGCGACCCGCGCTTCATGCACGGAGCGGCGACGAGCCCCGACCCGCGGGTCTTCGCCTACGCCGCCGGTCAGGTTAAGAAAGCCCTCGAGGCGACGCTCGAGCTCGGCGGCCTGAACTACGTCTTCTGGGGCGGGCGCGAGGGCTACGAGACGCTGCTCAACACCGACATGAAGCGGGAGCAGGACAACCTGGCGCGGTTCCTGCGCATGGCCGTCGAGTACGCCAAGGAGATAGGCTTCAGGGGCCAGTTCCTCATCGAGCCCAAGCCCAAGGAGCCGACGAAGCACCAGTACGACGCCGACGCCGCCGCCTGCTACGCCTTCCTCAAGGAATACGAGCTCCTGCCCTACTTCAAGCTCAACATCGAGACGAACCACGCCACCCTCGCCGGGCACACCATCCAACACGAGCTGCGCTACGCCCGCGAGCGCGGCATACTCGGCTCGGTCGACGCCAACCAGGGCGACGAGCTCCTGGGCTGGGACACCGACCAGTTCCCGACGAACCTATACGTCTCGACGCTGATGATGTACGAGATACTCAAGAACGGCGGCCTCGGCTCGGGCGGCCTCAACTTCGACGCCAAGCCCAGGCGCGGCAGCTATAGGCCCGAGGACCTGGCGTCAGCCCACATAGCCGGCATGGACGCGATGGCCCGCGGCTACGAGGCGGCGGCCCGCATGCTCGCCGATGGGGCGCTCGAGAAACCGCTCGCGGAGCGTTACGCCGGCTGGGATGAGGGCCTGGGCGCCTCCATCGAGGCTGGCAAGGAGAGCCTCCGGAGCCTCGAGGCCGCTTCGCTCGACATCAAGGCGATCGAGCTCTCCTCGGGGCGGCAGGAGTACCTCGAGTCGGTCGTCAACCGCTACATCTAGGCCGCGGCCCAGTCGAGAGGAGGACGAAGGATGGAAGAGGCGGGATACTCGCTCGGGATAGACTCGAGCACCCAGGGCACCACGGCCGTCATCGTCGACCTGGGCTCGCGATCGATCGCGGCTCGGGCCAAGGTACGCTACCGCGACGATCCCAGGCTGAGCGCGTTCGCCCTGGATCGAGCCGCACCCATCCTGCCGCCCCGAGAGGAAGGCGAGGCCGACCAGCCGGTCGGGGTCTTTCTCGCGGCCCTCGACGCCGTCCTGTCCGACCTGCCTGGGCGGATGCTCGCCGGCGTACGCGCCGTAGCCGTATCGGCCCAGCAGCACGGCCAGGTCTGGCTGTCCGCCGGCGCCCCGTCGGCGTTCGCCGACCTCCGGGCTGCAGGCTCAGGCGCGGCGGGGCGGCCCGCTCTGGCGGAGCGGCTCGCCTCGTCGCTCGCGAGCGACCGGTCGCCCATCTGGATGAGCTCCAACACCGCGAGCGAGGCGGACCATCTGCGCAAGGCGGCCGGCGGGACCGTGGCGATGACCGCCCTGTCCGGCTCCGACAGCCCGCTCCGGTTCTCCGGCGCCGTGCTACGGCATCGGGCCTTGCGCGAGCCGGAGCTCTACGCGGCCTGCCGTACCGTCCACCTGATATCGTCGTTCCTCGCGGGGGTATTCTCGGGCCGAGCCGACGTTCCTATAGACTGGGGCAACGGCGCCGGCACCAGCCTGATGGACTGGGAAGGACGGCGATGGAGCGACGGCCTCGTCGCCGCGGCCGCCGACGGCCTGCCCGGCGGCGCCGCAGCCCTGTCCGCCCGCCTGCCGGAGCTATCCCACCCGCTGTCGCGCGTCGGTTCGGTCGCCCGCTATTTTACGGAACGCTACGGCATCCCGGCGGACGCTATCGTCGTCGCCGGTTCCGGTGACAATCCGCAGACCAAGGTACTGGCGGGCGGCGGGCTCCTATCCCTGGGCACGAGCTTCGTGCTGATGACCGGCGGCCGCGCGCCGCACCCGGCCGCCAACGCGATGTACGACGGCCTCGGCCGGCCATTCCTATTCGGCTGCCGTACCAACGGCGCGCTAACCTGGGAGGCGGCGCGGCTCGAGCGCGGCGTCGGGGCCGACGACTTCGCCTCCTGCGAGCGGGCGCTCGCCTCGGTACCCCCCGGATCGTCGATCAGGGTGCTCCAGACCGTGGCCGAATCGTTCCCGGCGTCGCCGACGCTCGACCTCGGCCGCGGGGCGGACTTCGAGTCCGACTACTCGGGCGTCGTCGACTCGTCGCTCGGCCTGCTCCTGCTCGGCTCGCGTAGCTTCGACGCCGGATCGACCGATCCGCGGGAAACCCTGGCGGTGACCGGAGGCGCGGCCGCCAGCGACGGGACGCTGAAGCGCATCGCCGCGCTGTGGAACCGCCCCGTGGCCAGGATAGGCGAAGCGGGGGCCGCGGCCGGAGCGGCCGTGGCCGCCGCCGTGGCCCTGGCGCCAGAACCGGAGCGCGACGGGCTGGCGGCCGCTCTCGCCGCCGCCGTCAGCGCGCCCGAGCCAGCCGTCCAGCCCGACCCACGCTTCGTCGCCGCCTACCACGGCGAGGCCGGCTACCTCCGCCGCCTCGAGCGCGCCGTGGCGGGTTTCATGCGCCGATCCTAGAGCGCCGATCCTAGAGCGCCGCTCGCAGGGGCGGGCGCGTCAATCGTCCTCGTTCAGCCTTAAGACATACGAAGCCGAACCGACGTAAGCAGTCTGACCGAGGATAGCCAGGGATCGGCGTATCCCGCCATCCGTAATGACACCGCCACTATTCTGCACGAACGAGAAGGTGATGGAGCTCGACATGCCGTTCTCCGCGATTGAACCGAGATACCTACCGTCAAGCGGATAGGCGTATCTCATGTCGAATACGACCTTGAACGCCAGCTCGTCGGTAAGCGCGAAGGCGGAAGCCACGGTATTGCCGATAACCATGAAGCCATCTGCGATCTCTGCCCCTCGCGCCAAGTCATAGCCGAAATACGGCTCTGTCGCGAGAACGGCCGGGTCGTCGATGTAATCGATATGCCCGCCTAGCCTCAGCGACCAGCGGCGGTCGCTAGTACAGATAGAGTCTACGTCCTCGTACGCCGTATCGACTTCCGCCCCTATCGGGATCCTCGCCTTAAGAGAGGCATACACGGTCGTCG
>JAKQKE010000179.1 GCA_029560805.1 Spirochaetota bacterium | reverse complement strand
CCGTCCGATGGCTTGAAGTCGAGCCTGGACGCGCGCCCCTTGAACATCACCGCCTGGAGCGACGCGCCTGCGTCCTTCAGCGTAAAATAGACGTGGCCGGATGAGGCGGGTCGCCAGTTCGATATCTCGCCCTCGACCAGTACGCTCGGTAGCGAGCCCTCGAGGAGTTCCTTGACGATGCCGGTGAGCTCGCTCACGGTCAGCGCTCGGTCGTCGTTCATGCCGACACTTTAGCCCGGCCCGGCTCGGCGGCGCAAGTCCGGCACTGTCGCGCACGTCCGGTGCGGCGGCGCACGTCCAGTGGCAAAAGGGTCGAATATCCTGTATAACGGATGGCATGAGACGTTTCTCGTTCACGTTGACCGTCCTGGCCCTGCTCGGCGTAGCCGTCTTCATGATCGGGTGGATACCGCTACGGCTCCGGCCGGGTAGCTACGCGGTGCTGGTCACCAAGACCGGCGGCGTCGACCCGAAGGTGGTCGCACCCGGACACTTCCGCTGGGCGGCCGAGGCGCTGCTGCCGACCAACCTGGTCCTGCGCCGCTTCTCCCCGGCCGCGGCCGAGCGTAGGCTCGAGGCGTCCGGCGAGCTACCCTCAGCCGAGGTCTACGGCGCTTTCATGGCCGGCGAGCCAGATTTCTCGTATTCGCTCGTCGCCAGCCTGATAGCGGCGCCTAAGCCGGAGGCCCTGCCCGAACTGTACGAGCGCTGGGGCGTCACCGACGACGAGGCTCTGGCCGCCTGGCTCGCCTCCGAGCTCGACCTGGCGACAGCCGACCTGCGCGCCGCCATCCAGGAGGCCCTGCGCTCCGGATCGTCGTCTCCACTCGGCGGCGTCGACGAGCGCGCGCTGGCCCTGGCCCTGTCTCAGTCCCATCCGCTCCTCGACCTGCGAGGCGTCCGTATCATATCGTCGCGCATGCCCGACGCGCGGCTGTACGAGGAGGCCAGGCGGCTGTACGCGCTGTACCTCGAGACCTATCGAGCCGCCGTCGAGCCGGCCCTCGCCGAGTCGTCGGCCGGAGCCGCGGCCGAAAACGTCAGGCTCGAGCGGCTCGAGCGCTACGGCGAGCTTTTGGAGCGCTTCCCAGCCTTGGTCGACTATCTGGCCATCGAGGCCGGCATAGCGCCGCGGCCGAGCTCCGGGAAGTGACGCATGGACTATTTCTTCAACTTCGACAAGATGGAGTACCTGACCGAGAAACGCCCCGACGGCTGCATCCTCTGCCTCGTGCGAGACGCTTCTCCCGAGGTCAAGCGCCTGGTCGTCGCGGAGTCTGAATACTCCATGGCGACGCTCAACCTGTACCCCTACAATCCCGGGCACCTGATGGTCTTCCCGAAGCGGCATCTATCGGACATACGCGAGCTAGGCGACGCCGAGCGGGCCGACCTCGACGCCCTCGTCAGGCGCAGCCTCGACGCGCTCGACTCGACGCATGGGCCGGGCGGCTACAACGTCGGCTGCAACATGGGCCTCGTCGCCGGAGCCAGCATCGAGCACCTGCATGTCCATATCATACCTCGTTACCCGCGCGAGATAGGCATAGCCGAGCTGATGGCCGGTAAGCGCGTGCTGGTCCAGGACCCGCTCGAGACGCAGCGGCTACTCGTCGAGGCGTTCGCGAGGCTTCCGGGCTGACTAGAGGGGCAGCACGACGAAGATCGGGCGTTGGCCGGGGTCTATGGTCACCATGGACGAGACGGCCACGTTCGATACCCCGAACCCGCCCGAACCCCACGACAAGCCATCGAGCGGCCACTTGAGGCCGACGCTACGCATGCCCGAGGCGCCGCCTGATAACGGGAACACCGAGACCGTCGCTCCGACGGCAAGAACGAAGCTACGCTTCTCCTCGAGCCTGACCACGCGCTCCCCGGCGCATAACCACTCGTCGGGGCCGCTCGGCCGCTCGAGCAAGGCCCGGAGCGCCAGGAGGTGGTCGAGCCTGCCGCCGCCGCCGCCGGCCATGGTGATCGGGCCGTAGCCGCGGGCGCGCAGTTCCCTGAGGCCGAGTTCGGTATCCGTATCGTCCTTGTCGCGGTCAAAGGCGAGCACCTCGGCGCAGCCGTCGAGTAGCGATCGATCGGCCAGCGAGTCCATGTCGCCAACGGCCAGGTCGGCCCGCAGACCCCAGGAACGCAGCGTATCGAGGCCCGAGTCGGCGGCGCAAATATAGAGGAATTCCCCGAGGCGGCCGGATAGGGCGGAGAACGGAGGCGCGTCGCCGCCGGTGACGAGCAGGGCGGGCCTATCGGCTATCAATATCCTGCCTCGTCCATCGCCTCGAAGGCGGCCCTGACCTTCGCGAGGCGCTCGAGCTCGCGCTCGATGACGCGGCCGTAGTCCAGGCTACCCTCGGCGATGCGGTACGCTTCGTCCTCCCAGGCCTGTACGTCGGTCAGGTACATGAAGCGTATGCCTGCGGCCTTCTCGGCCCAGGCTTTAGCCGACGGCCAATAGGCGAGGGCCGCCTTATAGGCGGTCTCCGCGGTAGCCAGGCTATCGAGGTTCTCCCGCTTCCAGGGGGCGTTGTAGAAGTACGCGACTCGCTTGTCGAACTTAGCCCCGAGGTACAGGTGCTGCTCTATAATCTTGAGCTCGATGTGCATGTTGAACAGATAGCGGTACTTCTCCCATTGGCGTTCGTCGGCGATCTTGGCCAGGGCGTACAGGGGATTGCAGAAGTCCGCCTTCCTGGCCTGCTCGAGCCAGTAGATGTTCTCGATCGTATCATCGGGATACTGGATGTAGTGGGTATGGTAGAGCCGGTAGTACTGTTCCTTGAAGTATACGGGATACCCCGACAGGGACAGCGACGAGAAGATGAGCACTAGTGCGAGGGCGACCGTTCGTTTCATCCATTACGAGTATCGGCGCGCTCTCGCCATCGATATAGGCTCGATCGCCGACCAGAGCGTTCTCTCGACCTCGTCGGGCGACGCGGCGGCGTCGACTCTGACGACGGCCATGCCGGAGCCCTCGAAGGACGAGACGACCGCGCGGTAGGCGGCGTCGACCCGGCGCTGGAACGCGAGGTTCTCGTAGATCTCCAGGGAGTCTCGTGCGGCCATGCGCTCGGCGGCTATCTCCGGGTCGAGCTCGAAGAATAGGAGTAGTTCGGGTAGCGGGAAGGGAGCGTTGAGCTCGGCCGGCAGGTCCGGCCCGCAGGTCAGACCCTGGTAAGCCAGCGACGAGAAGAGGTAGCGGTCGCTGACGACGAGGCTCCCGGCGGCGGTTCGCTCGAGTATGCCGCCGGGACCGTAGAGGTGCTCGCCGCGATCGGCCGCGAACAGGCGGGCCACCGTCTCGGGCCGCGCGTCGAAGGCGCCCGATAGCGCCTGTCTGATCAGGCGCCCGACGGGGCCGGGAGTCGGCTCGCACTCGGTCGAGAAAGCGACGCCCGCGGCTTCGAGCCTGGCCGAGAGGCGCCGGAGCTGGGTAGTCGTGCCGGCGCCGTCTATGCCCTCGAGCGCGACGAAGCCTTCCAGTATGGTTCTAGTCTGTTGCATCGGAGAGGGAGCATAGCCCCGAGGCGCGATATGGCGCAAGGCCCGGCGCTGTGGTACTGTGGATCCCGTGAAGCTTCGAGCCCCGGCGCCCATCGTCATAGCCGCCATCGTCGTACTCGCCGTGTCAGCGGCCTGGGCCGTCGTCGCGCCGCCGCTGCTCGGGCGCATGGAGTCGGCGGCCGCGGCCCTGATAGAGCGTGAGGCGGCCTACGCCATTCGGGGACTCGGGCTGTCGGCCTCCTACCGGGCCGCCTCGCGGCGCCTCCTCGGCTCGATAGAGCTACGTGGAGTAGAGCTGCGCGGCGGCGAATCGGTCGTAGCGCGGGTTCGGAGGCTCCAGCTACGTTACGGACTCGGCGCCTTGCTCGGCGGCCGGTTCGAGCTGACGGGCGTACGCGTCGACGGCGTGTCGATGGCGGCCGAGCTCCAAGACGCGAAGGCCCTCGTCGAGCGGCTAGCGTCCGCCCTGCCTGGAACCGGATCCTCGGCGTCCGAGGGGGCGGCTAGCCTCGCGGTCGAGCTACGCAGGCTGACCCTGACCCTCGAGCTGGGCGACGGTGCGACGGCGACCCTGTCGCTGCGGGCCGCCGACCTGCTGCTGGACGGCCCCGGCGGCGTACGGGCGAGCGCCGCCGGGTCGATACGCGCCTCCGATCCGAGCGGTCGATACCTGGCGACCGCCGTCGAGCTGCCGTTCTCGTGCACCGCCTCGGTACGGAGCCCCGGCGGGCAGGGCTCCGGGCTGGAGGCGAGCATCGCCGCGGTAATCGCCGGCGATAGCGACTTGGGCCGGCTATCGCGCGCGCGGATTGACGCGACGCTCGACGATACCGGCCTGAGCGCGAGCGTCGAACCCGGCGCGGGGATTGAGCGGCTACGCTTCGACTGGAACCCTTCCACGGGGCTGGCTAAGCTCGACCTGGCCGTCACGCGCTGGTCCCCGGCTTCGCTGTTCTATCCCGCGGGTCGCCTGTCCGGCGCACGGCCCTGGCTCGAGTCGTCGTACTCGGGCTCGCTCCGCGTCTCGAGCGACCTGAGCGCCGAGGGCACGAGCGTCGCGGCAGACCTGAGCGGCGTCATCCCGCTCGCGTTGCCAGGCGGTAGGCCGCGGGCCACGTTGTCGGCCTCGGGCGGCTGGGACACCCTGCGCGTGCGTTCGGCCACCCTGCGTAACGGCTCGCTCGGCGCCGAATTCTCCGGAGAGCTGTCGCTCGGGCGGCTAAGCGCCGACGGGCGGCTATCGGCTTCCTACGCGCTCGGTCCGGGCCTCGAGGCGTCGGCCGATTTCCAGCTGTCCGGGGCCGGGCGGTCGTGGTTCGCCTACGCCCCGGCCATACGCGCCGCGGACGCGACCTTAGGCGACGCGATCGTATCGCTCGAGCTGTCCTCGTCATCCGGAGCGCTTGACCAGGCCTCGTTCTACCTCGACGCGTCGCTACCGACTATCGCCGACGCTGATGGTGATCCGGCTGTCGAGCCGGTCGACAGCCCGGGCATCGTAGAGCCCTCGTCGGCGAGAGCCGCCTCGAGGCTGACCATCGAGGGCTCCGCCTCGCTCGGAGAAGAGCCCTACCTCGAGGCGGTCGCCCGCGTCGGCACCCTGTCGCTCGAGGCTTTTCCCGGGCTCCTGACCGCCTTGGTCGGCGCCGGCGCCGCGGACGCGTTGGCGCCGCTCAGCGTCGGGGGCGAGCTGTCGCTGTACAGCGACCTCTCCGGGCTGTCCTACAACTCGTCGGGCCTGCTCGTCGTTTACGACGGCGCGATCAAGGGCTTCGGCATGCTCGGCTTCTCCGGAGGGCTGGACCGACTGCGGATATCGTCGATCGACGCGACGATCGGCGGCTACTCGGTCAAGGGCTCGGCCTCGCTCGAGTACGGTGCCTCGTCCGGCCCGTCGTTCGCCGCCGATCTACGCGTGGAGGACGTACCCTACGGGCTATCTGGCGCCATGGCAGACGGGGCCGTCTTCGTCTCCGGGGACTACGGCTTGCGCTTCGTCGGTAACGGACGCGACGACGAGTACGTCGCCAGCCTCGATATAGACCAGATGCCCATACCGTTGTTCGGGTCAGTATCCTTCCTGTCGGCCGCCGCCGACGGCCGCTTCTCCTCGACCGACGACTGGAACCTCGTCTTCGAGTCGCTGGCGCTCGAGCAACCCTACGGCTCCGCCTCGCGCCTGCCGTCGGTCTCCCTAGCGGGCGCTTTCGACGAATCCGGCGGCCGCGTCGGTTCGCTCGGCTATCGGGACGCCGTATCGTCGCTCAACGGATCGGCTACCGTAACCTGGACCCTGTCAGGCGGTTTTCGAGTGTCGGGCAACGCGAGGATGGCCGGCCCCGCCGGCGAGTATTACGCGCTCGACGGCGAGTACGCTAGCGACGGGACCATGGACGCGGCGCTATCGACGAGGAAGGCGCCGCTCGCCAGGCTGTACCTACCCTGGCTACGCGGCGTCGTCGATGCCGACGCCAGGATAGGCGGCTCGATACGGGATCCATCCGCCCGCTTCAGTTTCACCGTGAACGGCGGTCAACGCGCCGACAACCTGCCGTTCGCGGCCGGCGCCGGGACCTTCGAGAGGGGAGTGCTCAGCTTGGTCGATTCTCGCGTCCGCTTGGGCGATCAAGCGGTCTCCGGACTAACGCTCAGCTACGGCGTCGGCGACGCCGCGGCCTCGCTGGCGGCGAACGTCGAACTGGCCATGGGCCGGAACCGACTGACCGGTAGGCTGGTCGCCGTAGGCGCCTCCAACGGCGCCGGGCCGTCACCGTTCGGCGACTACCTAGTCGCGGGCGAGCTGTCCGGGGCTTCGTGGACCGGCGGCGAGCTGGGCGACATACCGTTCTCCCTCGGGCTAGCCGATGGCGACGCGAGCCTGTCGATGGGCCCGTCCGGCGAGCTCGAGGCCTCGCTCGGAGCCGCCGGCGAGCTCAGGGCGAGCCTCGATCGTTCCATGCCGATATCGCTCGAAGCCCAAGGCGTGCTCGCCGACGGCGTGATCAACGTCGACGTTCGCGACGCCGTCGTCGACCTTCCCTTCCTGTTCAAGCTGATAGGCTTGCCGATGCTCGGCGCCGACTCCGGCGTCGGCCGGGGGGCCGTCACCATACGCGGCAAGGCCGTCGATCCGTCGGTCGAGGGCTCCTTCGAGCTCGAGGGCTTCTACCTGTCGCTCCCGGACTACGTATCCGAGCCGATCGGCCCGCTCGAGGCGCCGCTGTTCTTCACCGGCCGGACCATGGAGACGCTGCAGACTGACGTGCCATGCGGGGACGCGGTCCTGACCGTCGCGCTCGAGGGCGTCTTGAACCAGGGCATACCCGACGACGTTCACCTGACCGTCTCTACCTCGGGGCTAGGGCTCGTGCCCGTGTCCACCAGGCTGCTCGGGCTCGACATCGACGGCCTCGCGAGGCCGGAGCTGGTCATCGACGCCAACCGCGACCGATCGCGCATGACCGGCTCGATCATGCTGGCTTCCGGCGACGTCGTGATCACGCCCGGGGTCGTCAGCGGACGGATGCAGGCGAGCCGTGGTGCCGGGATCCTCGAGCCCGTGGAGTTTACCGGAGCCCTCGATATATCGTTCGGCAAGGCGGTCCGCGTCTACTTCCCCGATAAGCGCCTGCCCGTCATCTATGGCCTGACCGACCCGTCGAGTCGGCTCTCGGTCGATTTCGACGCAGCCCTCGGCGAGTTCAACCTCGATGGGCAGGCCGTGCTACGCGGCGGCTCGGTCTTCTACATCCAGCGTAACTTCTACCTCAAGCACGCGACGATAGACTTCGACGAGGACGCCGAGCAGTTCGACCCGTTGATCAACGCGGAGGCCGAGACGAGGACCAGCTCGGAGTCGGGCCCTGTCGTCGTAACGCTCCGCGCGGTCGACAGCAGGCTATCGAGCCTATCCTTCTCGCTCGAGTCGTCGCCGAGCATGGCCGAGGACACGATATTGCAGATGCTCGGGCAGAACCTCATCGGCGCCCAGGGCGGCTCCGCCGATCTCGGCCGCTTCGTCTTCGAGAATAGCGACCTCATACCCCAGCTGAACGTCATGTCGGTGCTCGAGCGTAACCTACACGGCCTCCTCGGCCTCGACCTGTTCGTCGTGCGCTCGCAGGTCTTCCAGCGCTGGCTCTACGACGTATCGGGGCTTTCCGGCTCGTCTGGCGCCTCGAGCCTGGCCGACTACCTCGACGAGACGGCCATCGTCGGCGGAAAGTACATAGGCGACAAGCTGTTCGCCCAGCTGGCCCTGTCCCTCGTCGCCGATCCGCTTGCATCGAGCGCCGCCTTGAGTCTAGACTCCGAGTTCAGCCTCGAGTGGAAGGCTCCGCATTTTACGCTGAACTGGAGTATCGAACCGGAGCACCCGGACTCGCTGTTCATAGAGGATCAATCATTTTCGTTCCTTTGGAGAATCCCCCTACAATGAGGAAGGCCATCGATATGAAGCGATTTGTAGCTTCTCTCGCGCTGCTAGCGCTCGGCGCCGTAGCGTTCGCCCAGGCGGAACCGGACTGGTACGTCGGCAAGACGATCAAGGATATCAGGTTCGACGGGCTCGTCGTCGTCCCGATGAAGGATCTCGAGCCCATCGTCAAGGAATTCAGGGGCAAGCCGTTCGACGACCAGCTCTGGATGAACCTCTTGGCCAGGGTCTACGAGACCGACTATTTCGACGCGGTGGCCCCCGAGGCCGTGCCGTCCGACCAGGCAGCGACGGCCGTCATCATCCTGTTCAAGGTCAAGGAAAAGCCCGCCGTGACGAGCGTGGCGATCGTCGGCAACTCCGGTATACGTACCCAGGAGATTCTGGACGCCCTGTCGGTCAAGGAGCGGACCATCTTCAACCCGTCGCGGATGCGGCTCGACGAGATATCGCTGCGAAGGCTGTATCAGGAGAAGGGCTTCCCCGAGATCAAGGTGACGGCGGCCAGCTCGACGCTGGCAGACGGCGGCGTCGCGGTTACCTTCACCGTCGCCGAGGGTGTCCAGAATATCGTCGAGTCCATCAGGTTCGAGGGCCTCGAGTCCGTCTCCGAGTCGTCGCTCAAGGGCGAGATCAAGCTCAAGGAGAAGGGGCTGTTCCAGAGCGGCCAGTTCAGCGAAGGCAAGCTCGACGAGAGCCGGAGGGCGATCGAGGCCTTCTATAAGAAGCGCGGCTACGTCGACGCCAAGGTCTCCGACGTGCGTCGCGAGTCGGCGGCGAGCGACAAGGGCGCGATGCGCCTGACCCTGATCTTCGTGATCGACGAGGGCCGACGCTATACCTACGGCGGTATGGGCTTCGCCGGCAACTCGCTGTACACGAGCGAGCAGCTCGGCGCCCTCGTCCGGCAGCAGCCAGGCGCCGTGCTCAACTACGAGCGCCTGCTCCAGGACCAGTCGCGCGCAGCCGACCTCTACTTCGAGAATGGCTATATTTTCAACGGCTTCAGGCTCGCTGAGACCCGCGACGAGGAACTCGGCTCCATCGCGTACACGCTCGTGATCGACGAGAAACCGCAGGCCCACATCGAGGACGTGATCTTCCGCGGCAACGTGAAGACGAAGGAATTCGTGCTACGCCGGCTCGTGCCTCTCGAGTCGGGCGACGTGTTCTCCAAGGCCAAGGTGCTCGAGAGTCTGCGCAACCTGTACAATACCCAGTACTTCTCTTCGATAGTGCCTGAATACGAGCAGGGTAGCCAGGATCTCTTCGTCGACCTTATCATCAGCGTCGAGGAGCAGAGCACCGCGTCGATCCAGTTCGGCATGACCTACTCGCCAGGCACGAGCGCAGGCGAGTTCCCGATCATCGGCCTGGTCAACTGGAGCGACATCAATTTCCTCGGTAACGGGCAGACCGTTGCGCTCAAGACCAACCTGGCGGTCGACTCGCAGGACCTGACCTTCTCGTTCAGCGACGACTGGCTGTTCGGCAAGCGCCTGTCCGGATCGCTCGAGTTCGCGTTCGAGCACGAGTACCTGGAGGCCGCCCAGGACTCGACCGGCGTCATCTTCCCCTACGGCGACCCGACGAGGGTACCCGACCCGTACAACAGCTACGAAGAATACGTGGCGGCGGGCAAGCTCGTGCCGGACGGGTACAAGATGACCTACGATACCTGGACCTTCAGCCTCGGCTACTCGGGCGGCTACCGCTGGAATACCAAGCTGGGTACCGCCGGCGTCGTGCCCGGGGTTACCCACGAGCTGGGGATGAAGACCTACGATTCCGATCTGTACCGGCCCTACGACTCGACTATCTCGGAGAACCTGGACACCTGGCTGTTCTCCAACACGGTCTACGCCCGCGCCTACCTGAATAAGCTCGACCTATGGTACGACCCGTCGAGAGGCTACTACGCCAGCCAGCGCCTCGGCCTGACCGGTTGGTTCGACGGGGAGATCAACCACTTCCTGCGTAGCGATACCCGGGCGGACGCCTTCGTCACGTTGTTCGACCTGCCCATCACCGAAAGCTATTCCTTCAAGGGCGTACTCGGCGCCCATTCGAAGTTCTCGGCGCTGATCGCCCAGCCCTGGTACGACGACGGCCTCGTCGCCTCGGACTCTAAGAAACTCAACATCGACGGTACCTTCGTCGGCCGCGGCTGGTCGTCGCTCGGCTCGTACTACGGCACCGCCCTCTGGGACAACTGGCTCGAGTTCCGTATGCCGATCGTGCCGAGCGTGCTATCGCTCGATGGCTTCCTGAGCGCGGCGATGCTGTCGACCGAGAGCGGCCTCCTCGACGTTGCTGGTGTCGACTCGGGCTCCACGGCCTACGGCGGGACCCTGTCGGAGCTCGGTCTCAACAACTTCGCGTTCAGCGCCGGCGTCGGCCTGCGCTTCATCATCCTGCAGTTCCCGTTCAGGATCTACTTCGCCAAGAAATTTATCTACGACGACGGCTTCGCCTGGTCGTCCGACGACGACTGGCAGTTCGTCCTCAGCGTGACGACGAGCCTCGATTGACGCGCATAGCGGGGGGTACGATATGAAGAAGACGGCGATCATCGGCCTGGCGCTATTCGCGCTCTGCGCCCAGGCCTTCGGCCAGCAGATCACGCGCGTGGGCGTGATAGACCTTCAGAAGGTCTATACGACCTACTATAAGGACTCGCAGGCGGTACGCGCGCTGGAGGAGGAGAAGGCCAGGGTCAACGAGGAGATCAAGCGCCTGAGCGAGGAGATCAAGGAGCTGCAGAAGCGTAGGCTCGGGCTCCTGTCGTCCGCCGACGCGGCCGCGCTCAAGACCTTCGACGAGGAGCTGTACCGCAAGGCCCAGTTCCTGTCTGACTTCGTCAAGATCAAGCAAGCTGACCTCGACGCCAAGGCCGAGAGCATGACCAAGGGCGACGCGTTCGTGCAGATGCTCTATAGGACCGTGCAGGCCATCTCGGAGGCCGAGGGTTTCTCGCTGGTCATTAGCTCAAGGAACGCGTCCGACGTCGGCTCGTCGGTGATCTGGTTCAGCCCTATGATAGACATCACCGACAAGGTGATACAGGCGCTCCTAGGCGCTTGAGCGGCGGCCTTCAGTCCTGATCCGCCCCCGCGACGCCCTTGAGCGCGTCGCGGAGCGCGGAGAATCGGCGCTCGTTCTCCTCGGATAGCTCAATCAGCTCCTCGTGGGCCCTGAGCACGAGGCCGGCGCCCGCCTTGGCCTCGGCGCCAAGCCTCTCGAGCGGCTCGGGGAAGGCCGGCGGCTCCTTCTCTATCGTCACGAGCCTGACGATGCCTATCGTCTTGAGTAGCTTCATGCAGGTCTCGCTCAGGCCCGCGAGCCGTATCGGCCGCCCCGAGAAGCGCATGAAGCGCTTATTGAAGCCGACGATCAGTCCCATAAAGGTCGAGTCCATGTACTCGCACGACGAAAGGTCGATGATCACATCCTCGACCGCCGGCTTGGCGTCGAGCCGGTCGAACACGCGCGCCTTGAGCTCCGGGCAGGCGTTGGCCGTTATGTGGCCCTGAGCGCGAATATAGACGCGGTTGTTCGTCTCCTTGATGTAAAGGACCTCTTCCACGACGACCTCGCAACGATGAAGATGGCGCTGCCTCTCGCCTAACAGAATCGCCTCGATTGTATCCTAGTCCAAGTTACCCTATAATGCAACGCCATGGCCGAACAGGTACCGCTCCTCGAGCAATACGATCGCATCAAGGCCCTCCATAGGGACGAGATACTCTTCTTCAGGCTGGGCGACTTCTACGAGATGTTCTACGGCGACGCGGTCGAGGCGAGCTCCCTGCTCGGGCTGACGCTGACGCATCGTCAGGAAGCCCCGATGTGCGGGATACCTCATCACGCGGCTCGCGGCTATATAGCCAGGCTGCTACGGGCCGGCAAGAAGATAGCCGTCTGCGAGCAGCTATCGGCTCCCGGCAGGGGCAAGGGCGTCATCGAGCGCGGCGTCGTCGAGGTGGTCACGCCGGGTAGCGTGGTCGAGGACGACTATCTGGAGTCGGGGGCGAATAACTACATCGTCGCCATAGGGGCCTTCGGCGACGATATGGCCATCGCCTGGGCCGACGCTTCGACCGGCGAGTTCAAGGCAGGCTCGTTCGGGCGCGGCGATCCTGAGCGGCTGCGCAGGGAGCTGTTCAGACTGTCGCCGCGCGAGGCCCTCGTCCGGGAGTCGACCCTCGACGACGACGGCGTGGCGCGCGCCCTATCCGAGCGACCGGCTATCGTGCTGAACCGATTCCCGGACTGGACCTTCTCGCTCGAGCAGGGCAGGTCGACCCTGCTCGGCCACTTCGGCACGAGCAGCATGAAGGGCTTCGGCTTCGACGACGGCGACCCGGCGCTGGCCGCGGCTGGCGCCCTGCTCGAGTACCTGCGCGATTCGGTCAAGGCGCGTCTGTCGCAGTTCAGGACCCTCGGCGGTTGCGACGACGCCGAGTTCGTGTCGATCGACGAGTCGAGCCAGAAGAACCTCGAGTTAGACCGTAACCTGCGCGACGGGGGGGCGGCGTTCACGCTGTACGGCGTCGTCAACCACACGAAGACGGCTATGGGCGCTCGGGCGCTCCGCTCGAGGCTGCAGCGCCCGCTCCGGTCGGCCGCCGCGGTCAACGGGCGGCTCGACGCCGTCGACGCGCTGTATCGCGACCAGCGATCGCTCGAGCGCGTACGCGCGATACTCGGTTCGTGCCGCGACCTCGAACGCCTGGCCTCGAGGCTGGCGATGGACCGCGCCTCGCCCAAGGATCTCGTCGCTCTGCGGGACACGATCCGGGCCGCGCTGTCGCTGGGGCCGGCCCTGCCGATAGCCGCGCCGACCGCCCTGTCGACGCTCGCCGAACCAGGCGATAGAGACGCGGCCCTGGCCTTCGCCGACGTCATAGCGCGGGCCGTGGTCGACGACCCGGCCATGTCCCCCGCCGACGGCTCCGTGATACGGGAGGGCTGGAGCTCCGAGCTCGACGGTCTACGGTCGTTGCGGTCGGACGCCCACGGCGTGCTCGAGGCCTACCTCGAGGAAGAGCGGCGGTCCTCGGGGCTTTCGGGGCTGCGGGTCAGGTACAACAAGATCATAGGCTACTACCTGGAACTGTCCAAAGGCGCTGCCCAGTCGGCTCCGGCGCACTTCATCCGACGTCAGTCGACGACGAACACCGAGCGCTTCACGACCGAGCGGCTCGGCCAGCTGGAGTCGGATATCCACGGCGCGGCCGAGCGTATCGTCGAGCTGGAGAGATCGCTCTTCTCCGCTCTGTGCGAGGAGCTCAAGCCGTCCGCGCCGCTGTTATTCGAGACGGCCGCCGAGCTGGCCGAGCTGGACTGCGCCGCGTCGTTCGCCTGGGTCGCTACGGCCCGAGGCTACGTCCGCCCTACCGTCGACGAATCGCTGGTTCTCGAGGTCCGGGGAGGGCGGCATCCCGTCGTCGAGGCGTACCTGCCCTCGGGCGAGTTCGTACCGAACGACCTACTCCTCGATGGCGACGGAACAGGCTTCGCCCTAATCACCGGCCCGAACATGGCCGGTAAGTCGACGTTCCTCAGGCAGAACGCGCTCATCGCGCTACTCGCGCAGGCGGGCTCCTTCGTGCCCGCCTCGTCTGCCAGGATAGGCGTCGTCGACAGGATCTTCTGCCGCGTCGGCGCCCAGGACAACCTGGCCAGGGGCGAGTCTACCTTCCTTCTCGAGATGCACGAGACGGCGAGCATTCTGAACAACGCCGGCGCGCGTAGCCTCGTCGTGATGGACGAGGTGGGGCGCGGCACCGGCACGCTGGACGGCCTGTCGATAGCCTGGGCCGTCAGCGAGCACGTCCTCGACGCGTGCCGTTCGAGGACCCTGTTCGCCACGCACTATCACGAGTTGACGGCGCTCAGGCACGAGCGGCTCGTCGATCTGTCGATGACCGTGGAGGAGCGCGAGGGCGAGGTGGTCTTCCTCAAGCGGATCCGGCCCGGCGCGGCGACCGGGTCATACGGCATCCACGTGGCCAGGCTGGCCGGGGTGCCGCTCGCGGTCGTCGCCCGGGCCATGGAGATCAAGGCGACGCTCGAAGCCGGCGAGGCCAGGCTCGCCGTCGACGATATACCCGAGGTCGGCGGCGCTACGCTCCCGAGGGAACCGGAGGCCGGCGGGCTTTTCTCGGTCGAGGAACTCGTACTCGATGAGTTGCGATCGCTGGACCTGGACCGTATCACGCCGATCGAGGCCCTTTCCAGGCTGGCGGCCGCCCAGAAAGCCTTGCGGGGGCGCTGAAGCGGATGCATGAGGGAACCGGAACGAGAGCCGTAACGGGGCCGGAAGGGGAACCGTAACGGGTGAATGCGCCGTGAACCTTCGCGGCGTACAATAGGCATGGTACGACCTGATCGAGTTGGGTACGCGTCCCTCCGAGCGCTCCGGCGAGCCGTCTCGACGTTCGCGCCGATGCGTTGCGTCGTCTGCGGCTTGCCTGCCGACCCCGATAGCCGCTATCCGCTGTGCGCCCGATGCGCGGGGCGGCTACTCGACGAAGCGCTCGAGTCGGCGGAGCTTTCACGGCCAGCCGCCCGAGATCCTTCGCGCTGCCCCGTCTGCGGCAAGCTCGCCGTATCGGAGCTCGGCCCTTGCATGCGCTGCCGGTCGGCTGGCTACCGATTCGACTCGGCCCTGCCGCTCCTGCGCTATTCCGGAGATGCGCGGGCCGCGCTCCTGTCGTATAAAGCTGGACGCACGAGCCTCGCCTCGTTCTTCGCCGACGCCTTGGCCGTGGCCCTATCGGGGCATTACTCAGAGAGAACGGTCGTACCCGTGCCGCCTCGGCCCGGCAAGATACGACGTTACGGCTGGGATCAGGTCGAACGCATCGCCCGTATACTGGAGAGACGCCACGGGATCGCCGTAGCCAGGGTGCTCAAGCGCGCGGGCGGCCACCAGCAGAAGAGCCTTGGCCTCGAGGCTCGCGCGGTGAACATGCGCGGCGCCATATCGCTACGGCGCGGAGCGGAAGCGCCTCTCGCGCCAGTCCTGCTCGACGACGTGATGACGACCGGCGCGACCCTGTCCGCCTGCGCCGACGCGCTCAAGGGCGCCGGCGCGGGGCGTGTCGACGCCATCGTCATAGCGGCCGACTGATAGATGGCCATGGCGAGGGGCCTGCGGCGTATTGACTTAGCGTGACGCGAAGGCTATGATGGCGACAGACATGGTTTTTCTTAGTTTGAATGTAAGAAGAGTCGTTCCCACGGCTCTTTTTTTATAGGTGTATGACGGAGTCAATAGAACTCTACAATGATATAGCCTCTCTCCTCTCGGGGATTGGCGTCGAGCTGGTCGAGTTGCACCTGAGCGGTACGCACGGCGGTACGAAGGCGTCCGCCGTCGTCTACAAGCCGGGCGGCACGGGCATCGACGAGTGCTCCGCGGCGTACCGTCTCATTCAGGCTCGTCTGGAAGTCCTGCTCGGGAACGACGACTTCCAGCTGGAGACCGCCTCCCCAGGCGTCGACCGCGTAATCCGCTCTCCGGCCGAGTATGCCATCTTCGTCGGCCGTGGCGTTCGTCTATTCCTCGACGATGAGGACGTCGTCGAGGGGCGTATCGCGTCTTCGGACGGCGAGGCAGTCGTCGTCTCGACCGCGGGCGGAGACCGTTCAGTCGCTATCGCAAGCATTCGAAAAGGTAAGCTCGATTATTCCCAGGAGGGTAGGTAAGCCATGGCCTCAGATTTGGCAGAAGCGATTCGCCAGCTCATATATGAAAAGGGTATCTCGGAGGATCTAGTCCTCAAGACGATCGAGGACGCGTTGCTGGCGGCGTACAAGAAGCGCTATGGCACCGCGGAGAACGCCGTCGTCCGCTTCACCGGCGAGTACGAGGGCGTCGAGATTCTCGCCAAGCGCACCATCGTCGACGAACTGGACGATCCGGTACTCGAGATATCGCTGGACGAGGCCAAGGAGCTGGTCGACGGCGCCGAACTCGGGGATATCCTCGAGATTCCGATCGACCCGAGGGAGTTCGACCTGCAGGAGGTGATGCTCGCCAAGCAGACGACCCGTCAGTCGCTCCGCGAGATATCCCGCGACACTCTGTACGCCGAGTACAAGGCCAAGCAGGGCGAGATCATCATCGGCTACTACCAGCGCGAGAAGGGCGGGAACATCTTCGTCGACCTCGGCAGGGTCGAGGGCTTCTTTCCGAAGAAATTCCAGTCTCCGCGCGAGACCTACCAGCCAGGAGAGCGCATCAAGGCCCTCATCGCCGAGGTCAGCAAGAACGGCCCTCAGATCGTGCTGTCCCGTACTCATCCCGAGTTCGTCCAAAAAATACTCGAGCTCGAAGTGCCTGAGGTCTACGACAAGACCATAGAGGTCTTCAAGATAGTGCGCGAGCCAGGCTATCGTACCAAGATAGCCGTGTACTCGAAGCGGGATGACGTCGACCCCGTCGGCGCCTGCGTCGGCCTCAAGGGCATACGCATCCAAAGCATCATACGCGAGCTCGAGGGCGAGAAGATCGACGTGCTCAAGTACGAGATCGATCCGCGCCGCTTCATCAAGAACGCGCTGTCCCCCGCGGACGTGCGTGAGGTCTACATCATCGACGAGGCTAGGCATACCGCCCTCGCCGTCGTCGACGAGAGCCAGTTGTCTGTCGCCATCGGCAAGCAGGGCCTGAATGTACGCCTTGCCAACCGGCTCTGCGACTGGAGCATCGACGTCAAGACCGAGGAGCAGTTCAGGGAGCTCGACCTCTCGAGCGAGGCCAGGCGTGCCGCCTCGAGCCTGTTCGGCGACGAGGAGGAGATCCTCAGGCTGGACGAACTGCCGGGTCTCGACCCGGGCTTGGTCGCAGCCCTCGCTGGCGCCGGAATCGAGATGATAGAAGACTTCCTAGCCAGGTCGGAAGACGAGCTGCTCGCCATCGAGGGCGTCGCAGAAGACGCCCTCTCGAGCCTGCGGGCGGTCATCGACGAGAACGTCGAGGTCATCGAAGAGGAGATCGAGGAGAATGCCGTACCGGCGGAGGCGATGGAACCGCCTCCGGTCGAGCAGGAGGACGTCGAGCAGGAGACGTACGAGTGCCCGGATTGCCACGCGGTCATAACGCCGGATATGACCCATTGCCCGCAATGCGGCGTAGCCCTCTCGTTCGAATACGAGGACGCGGAAGCGGAAGCGGAAGACCAGGAATCTTGAAGGTGAGCTATGTCCGATAATAACGAGAATAAACCCAAGCCCGTCCTCATCAAGCAGGCAAAACCCAGACCCGCGGAGGAGACGGCCGAGTCGAATCCCGCGGCGCCGATCGAAAAGCGCAAGGTGGTCGTCGTAAAGAAGAAGCCACCCGTCCCGGCGGCGCCTTCCGCTCCCCTTGCCGCGCCGTCCGTCGGCCAGGCTCCCGCGAGGAAGCCGGCCGCCAGGGTCGTAGCCCATCATCAGGAAAGGGCCGACGACCAGGCTCATCCGGCCGCCCCGACCTCGGCGCCGTCCCCCCAGCCATCCACTGAGGCTCCTCGCCCCGCCGCGCCGCAGGATAGACCGAGGCCGTCCGACTCCTCGTCGACGAATCTGCGGACTACGAGGCCCGCGGGCACGGGCCCTCGCGTCGTAGGCAGGGTCGGAGGCTATCGAGGCTCGTCCGGCGGCTACCAGGGCGGCGGCTCATCCGGCGGCTACCAGGGCGGCGGCTCGTCCGGCGGCTACCAGGGCG
>JAKQKE010000175.1 GCA_029560805.1 Spirochaetota bacterium | reverse complement strand
GCGGCTCGGCTGGCGTCGGGCGAGCTACCTCGTGTCGACCAAGTTCTACTGGGGCCTCGCCGAAGGCCCGAACGAGAAGAACACGCTCAACCGCAAGTACCTGATGCAGGCGATCGACGGCTCGCTCGCCAGGCTCGGCCTGGACTACGTCGACCTCGTCTATTGCCACCGCCCCGACCCCGACACGCCGATGGAGGAGACCGTCTGGGCGATGAGCGACATCGTCGCCTCCGGCCGGGCCCTGTACTGGGGCACCTCGGAGTGGAGCGCGGAGCAGATCAGGCAGGCCTGGGAAATTGCCGACCGGCGCAATCTGCGCAAGCCGCAGATGGAGCAGCCGCAGTACAGCCTGCTGTTCCGCGATAAGGTCGAGCGCGAGTTCGGGCGGCTGTACGGCGACATCGGCCTCGGCCTGACCACCTGGTCGCCCCTGGCCTCCGGCGTGCTGTCGGGCAAATACGCCACGGGCATCCCCGATGGCTCGCGCCTGGCCCTGCCGGGCTACGGCTGGCTCAAGGAGCGCTACCCCGAATCGGTGTTGCGCGCCGCCGCGGCCCTCGGGCCGATCGCGCGCGAACTCGGCGGCACCCCCGCCCAGCTCGCCATAGCCTGGTGCGCCCGCAACCCGAACGTCAGCACGGTCATCACCGGAGCGAGCCGTCCGGCCCAGCTCGAGGAGAACCTCGGGGCGCTCGAGCTGGTGCCCAAGCTTACAACGGAGATACTGGCCAGGATCGACCAGGCGATGGCGCCGGCCGCCGCCGCGATGCGCGACTGATAGCCGTTGGCGGGATAGGGGTAGGAAATCGCCGGTTTTGCCCGACAATATCGTCGCCTCAACCGTTTTCCCCTATCCCGCTGGCCAAAGCCATGCTATATAATGGCGGTACCCTTGAATTAATACTGTAAAAACCCGATCCTTGAGGATACCCATGAAGAAGCCGCTGGCCACCCTAGGGGTCGTCATCAGCTCGATAGTAGCCATCGTAGGCATCGCGGGCCTATTCACGCCGAAGCTACCGGGCCTTCCGCTTATCCTGTTCGCGGCCATAGGCCTCATGCACACCTCGCCGGACTTCGTATCGCGCTTCAACCGGACGCCCAGGGAGTCGTCGTACATCGACGACCTCCTACGCGAACGGTCGATGACGCGGCGCAACAAGATCCGTACGCTGTCCGTCACCTCGCTGCTCCTCATCGTCCTGTTCGTGATCACCGACTCGGTCGTGGCCAGGATACTCTACGCCGTCTTCGCCGTGGGCAAGTACTGGTTCTTCTACTTCTACATCTGGACCAAGGTCGAGGACGGGCACGGCTGCCCCGACGGCGTCGACTGCCCGGACGACAAGGGCAACGCGGGCGGTGACGACGAAGGCGAATAGCCCCGCCCGTCCTTGCCACGGCCCGCTATCGTCGATAGAATCGGCGTATGAACGAACTTCGCGCGCCCGTCATGCGGACTCGCCTCATCCCACCGGCGCCGGGCTCCTGGTCCTGGCGCTAGGCGGGCGCGCGCTCCTCGTCGAGGGGCGCCGGGGCTTCGCGGAGCCCCGCGAGGCGGCCCGCCTGATCCACCGTTTCCGCATCGGCCCCCGGGCCGCCCCAATGACATCATCCGGAGCATCACCATGGAACGCAAACGCATACTGACGGGCGACAGGCCCACCGGGAAGCTGCACCTCGGCCACTACGTCGGCAGCCTGGCCAACCGCGTCAGGCTACAGGACGAGTACGAGTGCTTCTTCATCATCGCCGACCTGCACACCCTGACGACCAAGCCCGAGAAGGAGCATATCGAGGCGCTCGCCGACAACGTGCGCTCAGCCGCCCTCGACTACCTGGCCTGCGGCATCGACCCGGCGCGCTCGGTCATCTACCTCCAGTCGGCGGTGCCCGAGGTGGTCGAGCTGTCGCTGTTCTTCCAGAACCTGATCACCGTGCCGCGGCTGTCCCGCGTGCCGAGCCTCAAGGAGATGGCCCAGGGCGCCGGCATCGAGGAGATGCCGTTCGGGCTCCTGGGCTACCCGGTGCTCCAGGCCGCGGACATCCTCCTACCGCGCGCCCACCTCGTGCCCGTCGGCAAGGATAACGTGGCCCACGTCGAGGTGACCCGGGAGATAGCCCGCCGCTTCAACTACCTGTACGGCGATACCTTCCCGGTGCCGGACGCGATGGTATCGGAATACGGCTCCCTCGTCGGCACCGACGGCAACGCCAAGATGTCCAAGAGCCTCGACAACGCGATCTTCCTGTCTGACGACGAACGGACCGTCGAGAAGCGGGTCATGTCGATGTACACCGACCCCAAGCGGGTCAGCGCCGACGTGCCAGGCACCGTCGAGGGCAACCCCGTGTTCCAGTACCACGACGCCTTCAACCCGGACAAGGCCGAGGTCGAGGACCTCAAGGCCCGCTACCGAGCCGGCACGGTGGGCGACGTCGAGGTCAAGCAGAAGCTGGCCAAGGCGCTCAACGCGTTCCTCGACCCGATACGCGAGCGGCGCGCCAAGTACGAGTCTCAGTCCGGCCTGGCCGACGAGGTGGTCTACGACGGCACCTTGCGCATGCGCGAGGAGGCCCGCGCGACGCTGTCCGCCGCAAAAAAAGCCATGGGCATGGCCGCCGTCTGGAACCGCGTCTCCCGCAAGGCCGAGGACGCTAAAAAGAAGCGAGCCAAGGGCGAGTAAGGCGGCGGACCGAACAAGGCGGCGTAGTAAACAAGGCGGCAACGAGAGGATACGAGACGAAGAGGCAGGAAAGAGGAACGCTCGCCAAGAGAATAGAAAGGAATAGAGCAAAGACGGAACAGGATGATCAGGATTCGGACAGGATGATCAAGATGCAGCAGGATTCCCATGATGAATTCCTGAGTATGCGGCCTAGTCCTTATCCCTCATCATGGTCATCTTGAGAAATCCTGCAACATTATGTTCCGCCTTTCGTACTACGAGCCATCTTCCTTAGCGTCTCCGCATCTCCGCGCGAAATTCTATCAGCCGAGGTTTAGCGCGGCGTTGCCGGGGAACGGGCTGAGGCGGTATCGTATCGGGCATGGATATAGAACGGTTACGACGAGCCGAAGCATCCTTCATGGAGCGCTACCCGGGCGGCTTCGAGCACCCGGAGATGCTCGAGCGCGGCCGCCGGCACCGGATAGGCAGGCTGGTCGAGCGGGCCAGGACGGTCCTGGCACCGGAACGCTTCGACGACAGCGAACGCATGGCCGAGGACATCATCAAGACGGTCGCCTCGTCGTCGATGGTGTCGATCTTCGAGAAACCGGCGTTCCGCGACCTGGTGAGGAGCCTGTCGGCCAAGGAACGGGCCAGGCTGTGCTCCCACGTGTTCCAGCTGCTCCACGGCGACGCCGAGCGGGGCTTCGAAGACCTCTCAGCGTTCCTGGCGTCCGGCAAGATGGCCAAGTGGACGGTCATGACGGTCTTCCCATTCTACACGAAGCCCACAGAAGAGCCCTTCGTCAAGCCGACGACGGCCAAGGAGATCATCGCGTACTACGGGCTCGAGGGCCTGGCGTATCGGCCCCGGCCGTATTGGGCTTTCTACTCGGGCTACCGCGGCCAGCTCAGGGCGATGATGGGTCTGGTCAGCCCGCTCGTCGCCCCGGACATGGGCTCGTTCTCGGCCTTCCTGATGATAGGCGCCGGCGCCTGGTAGCCTTTCAGGGCCGCGGCAGCCAGTAGCGGCGGCCGTCCGGCGTCCGATCGAGGAAGCCGCGTTCGAAGAGCTCGCGGCGCAGGAGGGCGTGGTCGCCGAACAGGTGCCAGGCGTCGAGGGCGGCGTTCACCTCGCGCTCGGAGTACTCGACGTCGGCCGAGAACTTGCCGCCCAGGTACTCGAGGACGCTCCGCTTTTGATCTTGCTTCTTGGGCCATCGCGTGACCCTGCCCTCCCGGTCGAGCAACGCCGCCAGGCTGCCGGCATCCATCATCCGTATCCTTTCTGTTAACGCCCGAAGACCACCCGAGACACGAAGGCGGCCCAGTCCATAGCCCTGACGCCGGCGTCGCGCGCGTAGGCCAGGAGGCCGGCGTCGTCGGTGACCAGGAGGTCGCAATGGGCCCGGGCCGCGGCCGCGATGAGGCGGTCGGAACCGTGCTTGCTGGCCGCTGGCCGTTTCGGCTCCCGTTTCGGCTCCCGTTCCGAGGCCGCCGCCGCGGACGACGGGGACGCCGACACCGTGACGCACAGGCGTCGGGCCAGCTCGAGGTAGCGGGGGCGCCTGACCTCGTCCGGCAGGGCCGCGAGCTCGGCCAGCTGGACCTCGGAGACGAACAGCCGGAGGTCGCGCCGGTTCTCGAGCTCGGACGCGGCCTCGGAGTCGGCGTCGAGCCGATCGAAGACGTTCGTATCGAGCATGACCCGCCTCGATCGCCGCTGGCCCATGCGACGCTACCCCGGCGGCTAGTCGCCGCCCGGGCCGAGCTCGTACAGGAGCACGGCCGCGGCCTGGGATACGTTGAGGCTCTCGACCGCGCCCGTGCCGTCGATGCGGACGAGGCTCGAGCAGGCCGAGCGCACGGGGGCGGAGAGGCCCGTCTCCTCGTTGCCGAGCGCCACGGCCAGGCCTCGCGTCGGCCCGCCCGAACGCACGGAGCCGCCGACCAGGGCCGCCCGGGCCTCGCGGACGCCCATCGTCCCGCGGTGGTCCGCGCCGAAGACCGGAAGCACGCCGCGGCAACGCGCCACGAAGCGCGCTATCGTCTCGTCGGCGTGGACCGGGATGCGCTCGAGGGCCCCGCGGGCCACGCGGTAGGCGCTCGTCGACAGACGGGCCGCCCCGTCGTCGCGGCCGAGCACGATGGCCGTCCAGCCGAAGAAGGCGGCGGAGCGGGCTATCGAGCCGAGGTTATGGTCGTCCCCGACCCGGTCGAGCGCGACTATCCTGGCGCCGGAGGCCGCCCACGAGGCGACGAGCGCGTCGTCGACGGGCCTCGGGGGCGAGTCCTCGACCATGGCGACGACGCCCTGGTGATGGGCGGTGCCCGACAGCTTGGCCAGTTCGTCCGGGCCGACGAGGCGGTACGGTCGGCGTAGGGAGGCGAGGCGCTTACACAGCCAGCCGAACTCCCGTGCCCGCTCGTCGGCGTAGAAGAAGCGCTTGACCGCGTCCGGCCTGACGGCAGCGAGCGCTCGGACCGACTCGAGGCCGCAGACGGCCAGCTCCTGGCGTTGGGTGTTCTTCACGGCGACAGGATAGCCGCCGGGCGCGCCCTTAGCAAGCGGGGTTTCCCGGGCAGGGGGCGGCGGGTCAGACGACGACGACCTCGCGGACGCCCTCGGCTCGGGCCAGGCCCGCCAGGGCCTCCATCATCCCGTCGTCGGGCAGGGGCAGGTCGCGCCAGCGCGCGCGCACGCCCTGCGGCCTGAAGCGTATCAGCTTGTAGCGCGCCGCCGAGCCGAGCGTTACCAGGATCCTAGACACCTCGCGCACGGTCCGTTCCGCGTCGAAGCGCCCGGGAACGACGACGGTGCGCAGCTCGTACAGCTTGCCCGCGGCGGCCAGGAAGCGCAGGTTGGTTATCACCGCCCGGTTCGACGCGCCGGTCAAGGCGCGGTGCTCGGCCTCGTCCCAGGCCTTCACGTCGAGCATGAAGCCCTCCGCCGCCTCGACGACGCCCGGCAGCTCCCGGTAATCGGTCGAGCCGTTCGTGTCGACGAGGCCGGGCAGCCCGGCGGCCCGCGACGCGGCGAGCAGCGACTCGAGGAAGGCCGGCTGCAGTCCGCACTCGCCGCCGGAAACCGTGATGCCCGACAGGAAGGCGCGCTGCCGCCCGAGCGACGCGACGACCTCCTCGGCGCTCATCGCCACGGCCTTCGGCGACGAGTCGCGCCGGCAGGCGGCGACGCAGGCGCCGCAGTCGACGCAGCGGGTCGCGTCCCACGCCACCTCGAGCCCGAACGGCCGCTCCGGACCGGCGGCGGGCCTCGCGGTCAGCGCGCCGGACGGACAGGCGGGCGCGCACTCGCCGCAGTGGACGCATAGGGAGCGCGTCTCGGGGTTGTGGCAGTACAGGCAGTCGAAGTCGCAGCCCTGCATGAACACGACGGCCCGGTTGCCCGGCCCGTCGACCGCGCTGCGCGGCAGTATGCGCGCGA
>JAKQKE010000167.1 GCA_029560805.1 Spirochaetota bacterium | reverse complement strand
CGACGAGGACCGCGACGAGGACCGCGACGAGGACCGCGACTATAGCGCCGCCCGGGGTGGCGGCGAGCCAGGAAAAAGGAGCGAAGGATGACCAAGCGACAGTACCTCGATGAACTGGCGGCTCAGCTGTACTTCCTAACGGTCCGTGAGCGCGCCGAAACCCTGCGCGAGTTCGAGAGCCATATCGACGATACGATCGAGGCGCGACAGGACCTCGGCGAGGAGGCCGTGGTCGACAGGCTGCCCCCGCCCGCCAGCGTCGCGGCGCGCTACTACGCCGAGGCCGGGCCGGAGTCGTCAAGCGATGGGCGTGACGGTAGCGCCGACGGCAGGGCCGACGGCAGGGCCGACGGGCGCACACGAGCACGGGAAGAGAGCCGGGGTGGCTTCTCCTTCGGTGACCTCTACTCGATGTTCCGCTTCGCCAGACGAGAGGAGCGGGAGCTGTCGGGCGAGGCGGACGGAGTCGACCGCGTCGTGATCGAGTCGGTCGCGTGCGACGTGTCGGCCAAGACGAGCGACTCGTTCTCGTTCGTCATCCGAGGGCGCTGGTCCGACGAGACGGCGCCTCGTATCCGGCGGGACGGCGGCGCTTGGCGCGTCGACTGCGGCCCCGACGCCGACGAGCTCGAGCTCGTACTGCCCGAGTCGGTCGCCGAGCTGATAGCCAACGGCGCCTCGGGGGATTGTAGCCTGGAGCTGCCAGCCGCCGCCTCGGCCAGGATCAGGACCGCTTCCGGCGACCTGTCGTGCCGCGTCTCGGGCGGCGTCGTCGAGCTGTCCTCCGCGTCCGGAGACGTCGCGGTCTCGGGACGCTCGTCGGGCGTACGGGTCGGCACCGCCTCGGGCGATGTCTACGTCGAGGGCGTGTTGGGCGAGGCGCGTATCGATACCCAGTCGGGTGATATCATGCTCAAACTGGCGTCGCCCGACGCCGACGCCTCGGCTCGCAGCGCTTCCGGCGACGTCGCCGTGCGGCTCGTCCAGGGCGCCGCTCCGGACCTGCTCGCCGAGAGCGTGTCCGGCGACGTCTCGGCCCCGGGCGACCGCGTCGGGAAAGGCCCGGTGGGCTCGCGGGTCGTCGCCTCGGGAGGCCCCGGTCGCGTCCGCGTCAAAACCGTCTCCGGCGATATAAGCGTCCGCTAAGCGACGTACGGAACGCCTCGGCGCTATACCTAAGGCCCGGGGCGTTAGTATCTTCTGATCATGAGCTATCTGACTATCGCGCTCGTATTTATGGTCGCCTCCTGTTACGCCCAGGCGCCGACCGATGCGGCAACGCGGGAAGGAGCCGGTACCATGGCAGAGGATACGAAGACCATCGTGCTCGGAGGCGGGTGCTTCTGGTGCCTCGAGGCGGCTTTCGAGCTGGTTCCGGGCGTCGTGTCCGTGGAGTCGGGCTACGCCGGCGGCGAGAGGGAGGCTCCGAGTTACGAGCAGGTCTCGACAGGGCTCACGGGGCACGCAGAGGTCGTCCGCGTCGGCTTCAACCCGGAACTCGTCTCTCTCCCGACCCTGTTCGAGCTATTCTTCAGGATCCACGACCCGACGACCGAAGACAGACAGGGCGCGGACATCGGCACCCAGTATCGATCCATCATCCTCTACGCTGACGAGGCTCAGAAGAAGGCGGCCGAGGCCGCGATACGGGAAGCCGCTCCCCGGTACGCTCGGCCTATCGTCACCGAGCTGGAAGCGCTCGGCGCGTTCTGGCCCGCCGAGGACTACCATCAGGACTTCTACCGTAAAAACCCGAATTACGGCTACTGCCGCGCCGTCGTGGCGCCCAAGGTCGAGAAGGCCAGGTCTTTCGTCGACCAGCTCGTGCCCGCCAAGCCGTAGTAGGCGAATACGGGCGAAGATCGGGGAAGTTGAACCACGGAGACACTGAGGCGCGGAGAAGAGGAGCGCGATGGGGGCGGAGGGCAGAGCCATGGCTTGGCCCCTCCGGCTCCTTGGATCGGCTTCCTCTGTGCCGGAATTGCTCAATGTGAGGCCGTCGAATAAGGAATTTCGCGCAGAGGCCGTATAGGCGAAGACGAGAACATGATGCTACGGGATGGAAGAAGATGGACATGATGAAGATACGTCCAGGTCTAAGACCTATCTTGTTCATCCTGTCCAAATCTTGATAATCCTGTTCTGTCTTAACCCTATTCCTCTGTGCCTCTGCGGCAGATTCTTCGTAATCCGGTCGGATCAGTCGCGGAACATCCTGGCTATGCGCTGCTTGTACAGCTCCGCGACCACGTGGCGCTTGATCTCCTGCTTCGCCGATAGCTCTCGTCCGACCTCGAACGGCTCGGGCAGCAGTTCGAACCTGAAGATGCGCTCGAAGCTCTTGAAGCCCGTTTTCTGGTTGACGGCCTGGCCTATCTCATAGTCGAACAGCTCCCTAACCTCGGGCTGGGCGAGCAGAGCCTCATAGTCGACGATAGGCACGGTCGTATCCTTGGCCCAGGCGATGACGGCGTCCTGGTCAGGCACGATCAGCGCGGCGAGGAAACGCTGGTCCTGCCCGAGCACGACGGCTTGCTTGACGTAGGGGCTGTCGCAGATGCGCTGCTCGATGGGTAGCGGCTCGACGTTCTCGCCGCCGCGCAGCACGATGGTGTCCTTGGCGCGGCCGGTCAGCTTAAGGAAGCCCTGCCTCGTCAACATGCCGAGGTCTCCGGTGTTCAGCCAGCCGTCGTCGCTCAGGACCTTGGCGGTAAGCTCGGGCTTTTTATAGTAGCCGAGCATCACCTGCGGGCCGCGCACGTGCACCACGCCCTTGCGGCACCTGCCGACGTCGATGCCGGCCTCGTCTGTAATCCTGAACTCGGTGCCGCGGATCGCCGGTCCGACGGTTCCCAGCACCGGCTTGCGCTGCGGGCGGAGGCCTATAACCGGCGCAGTCTCGGTCAGGCCGTAGCCCTCGAGTATCTGAACGCCTATCGTATCGAAGAAGATGTCCACCGAAGCGGGCATCGCGCCACCGCCGGAGACGCCGGCCTTGAAGCGCCCTCCGAGCTTGGTCTTGATCTTTTTGAAGACGAGGATCTCGCCGAGGCCGCGTAGCGGCGCGAGCAGGAGGAGCGGTATGGCCGCGACCACGGCGTCCAGTATCCTGGAGCGATTGCCGAAGTCCGGCAGGCGGCCGAGCATCATATTCTTGAAGTACGCGAAGCTCTTGCCGACGCCCACGAAGAAACCGAACAGCGCCTTCCTGGCGCCTCCGGCTTGTCTGATGTTCTTATAGATGCCGTCCTTGACCGATTCCCAGATGCGCGGCACGCTCGCCATCCAGTGGGGCCGGATGGCCTGGAAATCCGGCAGCATCACCGCGCCGATAGGCTTCGAGTAGGCTATCGAGTTGTGTACTCCGATGATCGCGTACTGGACGATGCGCTCGAACGAGTGCCAGACCGGTAGCACCGACAGCCAGATCTGCCCCGGCTTCAGGTCGATGATCTCAGGCAGCACCTCGACCTGGTGCATGAAGTTGCGGTGCGACAGCATAACGCCCTTGGGCTCGCCGGTCGTGCCGCTCGTGTAGATGATGGTAGCCACGTCGGAGGCGCCGCCCTTGGCCGCCTCCGCCTCGTACTCCCCGGGCCTAGCGGTCCTGCGAGCGCGGCCCCGCTCGTAGACCGCCTCGAAATCGATGAGCGCTAAGCCCGCGTCCTTGGCCGCAGCAGCGGCGCCATCCGACGGAGGGTCGAACGATACGACCGTCGACAGGAGCGGCATTTCCCGCTTCCTGGCCACCAGCTTGGCCAGCTGCTTATCGTTCTCCACGATGGCCACGGCGCACTCGCTCCACGACAGGATGTAGGCCAGCTCCTGGTCGGTCGCGTCGCAACCGCGCGGTACATCGGCCGCGCCGAGCCCGATGATGGCTAGGTCGCTGATCAGCCACTCGCGGCGGTTGTCGGAGATGAGTCCTATCCGGTCGCCTCGCCTCAGGCCCAGTTCGAGCAGCCCGGCAGCAAAGGTCGCCACGTGCTCGAGCAGTTCCGCGTAGCTTGTCGGCTGGAAGCGGCCGTCGCCGTCCTTGCTGTACTGCATCACGAGCTCGGGTCTCGCCTTGACCCGTTCCATGAACATTGTCGCGAGCGTCTCGGCCATGGTAGCCTCCTCTTCAGCTTCTTTTGACAATATACTGAAAAGTGTAAAAAGACGCAAGGGTTGAAAAGTGTCGGCGAAAACCTTCTACGCTCAGCGCTCCAGCCTGACGCGATCCGACGGCACCTCGTCGAAGTAGGCCCTGAACAGGCGCTCGACCTCGTCCAGGCCGTCGGCGTTCTGGATGGACCAGCGGAGGTGATGGCCGAACGACAGGTTGTCGCAATAGTAGAAGAAGAAACGCCTGGCCCGGCTGATATGGAGCGGCGAGGGTAGCAGCTCCCGGATCAAGGCTATCATCCTCAGGCCCGTCTCCTCGATGGCCACGCTCATGCCGAAGGCCGGATTCGCTTCTTTACCGCGGATGAGCGAGAATATCCAGGGCCGACGGACGGCCTCTCGGCCGAGCATAGCGCCCGTGGCTCCATAGCGCTCCATGACGGTCCTATACCCGCCCGCATCGCGGATGTCGCCGTTGCCTATCACTGGTATGCCGACGGCCGTCGAGACGGCGGCCACGAACTCCCAGTGCCCGGAACGCCTGAACTTTTCGTGCTTGAGCCTGGGGTGGACGACGATGTAGTCGGCGCCGGCGGCTTCGAGCGCCCGGCAGAAGGCTATCAGCGCCGCTTCGGAGGCCTCGTAACCGAGCCGTAGCTTGGCCGAGACCGGAACGCCCGGAGCGGCGGTCTTGAGGGCCGCGATCAGGCGGGCCGACCGGTCTGCGTCCTTCATCCAGCTTACCCCACCGCCGGCCTTCTCTATGAGAGGGGCCGAGCACCCGAAGTTGGCGTCCAGGCCGCCGAGGCACGAGCCGGCGGCCGTCCTCTCGCCCAGGAGCCGCGCGGCGGCCGCGGCGATCGGCTCGACCTCGGCGCCATAGAACTGGACGGCGGTACGTTCGGGACGCGGCTCCGAATCGACGAAGAAGCGGTCGTAAGGGGAGTTGGCCAGGTAACCCGCGGCGCTGGTCATCTCGGTGTAGTATCGATCGCATCCCCCGAACGACTCGATGAGCTCGCGGAGGGGGCGGTGGCTCAGCTCGACCATCGGGGCGAGCATCAGGGGGCGGGGCGGGAGTGGCTGCATCGGCGCACTATACGCCGCCGTCTTGGCCGATAGCAAGCGGTCATCCGCCCGACGATTGACTCTGCCACGACTTATGCGGTATAAACCCAAGGCGCGAGTATCGGCGCTTCCGCGTCGCGGTCGCCTATCGATCGGCGGCGCGGCTCGCGGTTTTATACCGCGTCCCAATAACCGAAATCGACGTTCCGGCAATATTTCAGGAGGAATTCGTGAGCGTAAAGATCAGGCTCAAGAAATTCGGCGCCAAGAGGCGCCCGTATTATCGCATCGTGGTGCTCGATAGCCGCCAGCCGCGCGATGGCAAGACCATCGACGAGCTCGGCATCTACCACCCGGTCGAGAAGGAAGGCGCTCAGCTCCGCATCGACGAGGAGAAGGCCCGAGCTTGGCTCGCCAAGGGCGCTCTCCCGACCGATACGGTCCGCAGCCTCCTTAACAAGCAGAACATCCGTCTCGGCTAAAGGGTACGGGCGTCCTAAGGACGCCCGAGGCCCCGGCGCCAAGCCTCGAGGCGGGTTTCATAGCCGGTGATCCTGGCGAACCCGACGGACGAAAGGGCCAAGGAATGGAACGAGATCTCATCGAGTATATAGCCAAGTCTCTCGTGGACGACCCCGCGGCGGTCTCCGTCAATCTCGTCGAGACCGACGAGGGTACCGTCGTCGAGCTGCGGGTCGCGCAGGACGACATCGGCAAGGTCATCGGAAAGCGCGGCCGCATCGCCAAGTCTATCCGCACCCTGCTGTCCGCGGCCGCGACGCGCGGCGGTAAGGACGCCAAGCTCCTTATCCTCGACTGACGGTGGACCTCCTCGCGCTCGGCCGCGTCGGCAAGCCCCATGGCGTCGACGGCCGCCTCCGCCTCGTATCCTACTCCGGCGAGACGGATCACCTCATGCGTCTTACCGAGGCTACCCTGCGCGGCGACGGCCGCGAACTGTTCGTTCGCATCGAGTCCGTAACGGCCCACGGTAACGGCGTGCTCATGAAGGTAGTCGGCTACGACTCGCCGGAGCGGGCCGTGGCTTTGTCGGGGATGGAACTATGGGCGCCCCGCGACATGGCGGCCCCGCTCGACGACGACCAGTACTACTATGCCGATCTCGTCGGCTGCGCGCTGGTCGCCGGCGGGACGGAACTCGCATCGGTCGTAGCCGTCTGCGATTCCGGCGGCGGCGACCTGCTCGAGGTCGCCAAGCCCGACGGCTCCTCGGCCTACGTGCCGTTCCGCAAGGAATTCGTCGGCGAGGTCGACGTCCACGCCAGGCGAATAGAGCTGGTAGCCCCATGGATACTCGAGTAAGGCAAGGTCGCGGATGAGGCTCGATGTCCTGACGCTATTTCCCGGCATCCTCGAAGGCTTCTTCACGAGCTCGATCATGGCCCGCGCCGTCGAGCGTGGCCTCGTCGACTACTCCTTGACCGACATCCGCGAGTTCGCGACCGATAAGCACCATAAATGCGATGACGAGCTGTTCGGCGGCGGCGCCGGCATGCTGATGATGCCCGGGCCGGTCTCCGCCGCGCTCGAATCGGTCGGCGCTCGTGAGTCGCGGGTCGTGTATGTGACTCCGGGCGGTCGCTTGTTCAATCAGGCCTACGCTCGCGAGCTGGCTTCCGAGGAGAAGCTCGTCATACTCTGCGGCCGTTACGAGGGTGTCGACCAGCGTGTTATAGACCGCTACGTGACCGACGAGATAAGCATCGGCGATTACGTGCTGTCGTCGGGGGAGACCGCCGCCCTCGTCATCGTCGACGCGATCTACAGGCTCATTCCGGGAGTCATCACCGGCGAGTCGCTCGACGAGGAGAGCTTCGAGGGCGGTTTGCTCGAGTACCCCCAGTATACACGCCCGGCGGTTTATGATACCATGGTAGTCCCTGACGTTCTGGTCTCGGGCCACCATGCCAACATCGTCAAGTGGCGCATGAAGAAACGGCTCGAGAAGACTCTCTTGTACCGTCCCGACCTGCTCCAGGGCAAGGGACTCGAGGGTGAACTCAGGGCGATGATACTGGAATTAATTGGACAAGGGGGAGAGGCATGAACCTCATAAAGAAGATCGAGGCCGAGCAGACCAAGGCCTATCAGGACGTCAAGGCCGGCGATACGGTCCGCGTGCACTTCAAGATCGTCGAGGGCAAGACCGAGCGTATCCAGATCTACGAAGGGCTCGTGATCGCCATGAAGAACGCCGGCATCGGCCAGACGCTGACCGTACGCAAGAACTCATACGGCGTCGGCGTCGAGCGCGTGTTCCCCATGCACTCGCCGCGCATCGAGAGCATCGAAATCGTGCGCTACGGCAAGGTCCGCCGCGCCAAGCTGTACTACATCCGCGAGAAGATCGGCAAGAAAGCCAAAATCAAGGAGCAGCTTGGCGGCCGCAAGCCTCCCGTCCGCTCCCAGGCGGTCCAGGGCTGATCCTTGCGACCGGTCGGTCCTAACGACAGGTCGACCGCTCCGCATACAACGAACGTCGGCGATGGCGATGCGTCATCGGCCGACGTTCGTTTTTTAAGAAAAACCGTCCCGAGAATCGCCCAGGCCGACGTGCCTCGCTCCGTTCAGGGGGCGACGGCGCTAAAACCATCGTCGCCGTGGTCTCGCGCCGCACCGACCCTCGCTCCGCCCATAGCGCCGGCCTCCAGCGCTCTTCATGATGGCCGGGTAGCCAAGACCGCCGATCTATGCGCCTCGCTACGCGTTCCCGCCGACCCACTGTCGGCGGCGGCTATATCCGCGCTGATGGGAGAGGGACTCAGGCTAGAACCAAGCAGGATCATGGCCGTACGTCGCGCCGCCCTGCGCCACGGCTCCGATCCGGCCGCCGCCCGCTTGGCCGCAAGGGCGGTAGCCGCTGGCATCGATCCTGAGTCGCCCGATCTGGATAGCGTGCTCCGTATCCTCGACTCGCCGGGAGGCCGTCGCGGCGGTTCGGACGGCTCCGGTGACTCCGGAAATTCCGGAAACTCCGACCGCCGAACCGGGGGAGAGTCGGCTCGACGGTCGACATCAGAGGACGAGGCCATTTCTGTCGCTATTCTATCCGAGGCCCTCATGAAGGCGGCCGGGCGAGCCATGTCCGATCCGAGGCTCGCCGCCATGCACAAGCCTGAAGCCGACGGCTCCGGTTGGGTCTGCGCGCCGTTCGAGCTGGAGTACGGAGGAACGGAGTTTCGGGGTTTTATCCGAATTTGGTATTATAGTAAGGGGGGAGCTCGAGTAGCGGGAAGAATGTCCGCTGATATCCGTTGCGGAGATTCGCGGCGGCTCCTGGAGCTTCGCGGCCCGCGTTCGCGTCCCGATATCGCCTACTATAGCGACGACCAGCGCGAACTATCGACCTTCGAGCTCGAATTCGGGGGGAAGGGGACCGTGCGCGTCGAGGGGCTGGAGCGCGGCTATTGCGGCGAGTTGGCCTCCGGGAACGGCTTGGACGCCGATGCGTAGGCGCTCCGGTAAAAAAACCGTAGCCCTGCGCTATGACGAGACGCTTCCTGCGCCGATAGTGTTAGCGAAGGGTAGCGGGCGAGTGGCCGAGCGCATCGAGGCGATAGCGACCCGGACGGGCGTGCCGCTGGTCCGCGATGACGTCGTGGCTGCGGCCCTCGAACCCGTCGATATCGGCGAGTTCGTGCCACCGGAGTATTGGGAACTCGTAGCGCGCGTGTTCGTCTTTATAAGGAAAGTGCGATCATGAAGAAGAAGTATTCGCTCGACAGGGTCTTGCCAGGCTCTCGATTCACCGCCGACGCGTTCTCGGACGGTAATAACCTATTCGTGCCCGCCGGCGTCAAGGTCAGGGCCAAGGACCTCGAGGGGCTCAAGCGCTGGGGTATTACCGCGGTATTCAGCGAGGGCCAGCTCGAGTCTCCGGACGAGAAGCCCGTGGGCCAGGACTCCTCGTCCGGCGCCGGGACCGGCCACGACGACGGGCGCGCCCCCGCGTCGAAGGGGCTCGCGGCGTCGTTCTCGGATCACGCGCTCTACGCGTCCTATACGGATATGATCGACAGGCTCAAGGCCCTGATGGATAAGATCGCCGCGAGCGAACGCGTGGAACCCAAGCATATAGACTCCCTGTCGCAGGATCTCGTTCAGCTGGTACGCGAGAAGGAGGCCGTGGTCGTTTCGGCTATCCTGTCCTCGGAGTTCTCGGGTTACGATATGGCCAGGGCGGGCATCAATTGCGCCATCCTGTCGGTCGTGGTCGGCCAGACCATGAAGCTGCCGCCCCATAGGCTCGTGCACCTGGCGTCCGGCGCCCTCCTGCACGACGTCGGCATGCTGCGCGTGCCTCAGGAGATCATAAAGAAGAAAGGCGCGCTCAGCCCCGAGGAGGCGCAGAAGATGCGCGCCCATCCGCTCCTGACCTACCGCATCGTCATCAAGGAGCTGCAGTATCCGGACGACGTCGGCCTGGTCGGCCTTCAGCATCACGAGCGATGGGACGGAGAGGGATACCCGCGCCGGACGAGTGGCCAGGGCATCGATCTGCTCGCTCGCATCGTGTCGGTCGCCGACGCTTTCGAGGCCATGGTCAGCCAGAAGCCGTACCGGAATTCGATGATAGGCTACGCCGCGATGAAGAATCTGCTGTCGGACAACTCGCGGCGTTTCGACCCCGACGTGCTCAAGGCGTTCGTCCGTAGTATGGGCATCTATCCTATCGGCTCCATAGTCGTGCTGAACAACGCCGCCATCGCGCGGGTCGTCGATACTCACGCCGACGCGCCGCTACGTCCGAGGCTCAAGATCATCGTCGACGAATTCGGTAAGCACTTCAAGGACGACTCGGGCGATACGATAGACCTGCTTGCGGAGAAATCGCTCTTCATAGCCAGGGCCGTCGACCCGCGCGAGCTGTCGGCTTAGGCATGAGCACGCCCGATAGGCGTGGCACGCCCGATAGCCGTAGCGCGAAAGGGCGCGCGGCGGAGGGGATCGTATCGGCGTCGCTACTGGCGAGCGGCTGGGACGTGGTGGCGCGTAACTGGAAGCGCGGACGAGGCGAGCTCGATATCGTCGCCTTCCGGGACGGGGTGCTCGCCGTCGTCGAGGTCAAGGATATCGACGCTTTCGGCCTCGAGAGCGTCGAGGCTTCGGTCGGCGGGAGAAAACGAGCCAGGATCGTCGAAACGTCTAAACTCTTCATCCACTCCCATCGAGAATTTAATAGCGCGGCCGTCCGTTACGACGTAGCCACCGTGGCGGCCGGCGCCTTGGCCGATTACTTCGAAAACGCTTTCTCGGAGCGTACATGAGTAGCGAAACGAACAGGGAAGAACACGCCGAACGGCTTGAAGAACTCAAGGCCATGGTGCATGATGAGTCCTACATGAGCGGGGCCATACTTCGTATAGCCAACGTGCTGAGCGATGAAATCATGGACGGTATCGGAGTAAGCTATGGCGGATGGAAATAACGGCTCGAAGCGACGGTTCGGCAGGAGAGGGCGGGGGCGCGGAAGATCCGGCGCTAAGGGCGTGGAGACTACCGGGGTGCAGGACGGGCCAGTCGCGGCCGAGATGCCGGAGGAACAGAAGTCTATCTTCTCCGACCAGCCTCCGGTCGTATGCTCCATATGCGGCAAACAGATTTTCGACCTCTCGAGCGCCCTGGCGGGGCGGGACGGCGGGCAGCCGGTCCATTTCGACTGCGCCTTGGCCAGCGTCTCCGAGGGGGAGCGCCTCGAGCCGACCGAGCGCATAGCGTATATCGGTCGAGGCTCGTTCGCCGTCGTCGAGTATCGGGACAAGAGTATGACCGCCTTCACCGTCAAGCGCCGCCTCCAGTGGGAAAAAGAAGGCGAGAAGTACGACTGGCGGAGGGCGATCCAGCAGCGCATAGGCCTATAAGGGCGGGTTCGCGCCTTTCCCGATCTGGCCAAAGCGCCTGAAACGCGCATACTGGTAGCGGAGGATGTATGGCCGAGGCTTCGTATACCGTGCTCGTGGTCGACGATTCCGGCGCCAACAGGGCCTTCCTTTCCAGCATACTGGAGGAGGATGGCTACCGCGTCGCGCAGGCTGCCGACGGCGAGGCCGGCCTGGTCGCCGCCGCGACGGAGCGGCCGGTCCTGATCCTGCTCGACGTGGTGATGCCTAGGCTCGATGGCTTCGAGACGCTCAAGCGGCTCAAGGCCGACCCGGCCACCAGGCGCATCTCCGTTATCATGCTGACGAGCCTCGGCGACCAGGAATCCAAGCTCAAGGCTTTCGACTACGGCGCCGTCGACTATATCATCAAGTCCGCCAACGAGGCCGAAGTCCGGGCCAGGGTGCGCGTCCACGTGCAGCTAGCGCTCGCCAACGAGGAGCTGATCGAGGCCAGGGCCGCCAGCCTGCGGCAGATTTCCGAGGCCCAGAGATCCCTCCTGGTCAAGCCGACCGAGCTGCCGGAGGCCCGCTTCTCCGTCTACTATCGCTCCCTTCACGAGGCTGGCGGCGATTTCTACGACGTCGTGCCGGTGTCCGACGGCGTCTATTTCTACCTGATAGCGGATGTGGCCGGCCATGACGTCGGTACGAGCTACGTGACGCCGGCCGTCAAGGTGCTCCTGAAGCAGAGCGCGACGCCGGCCCACTCGGTCGAGGAGACGCTGGCCTATCTAAACGGCGTGCTGGCCAAGACCGTGCTCGAGGACAATTACCTGACGGCTTTCGCACTACGCGTCAACCGGCGCGCGGGCAAGGTCGTCTTCGCCGCCGCGGGCCATCCGCCGGCCCTATTCATCCCCAAGGACGGCTCGCCACGGCTGGCCGAGCGGGAGAACCCCTTTATCGGCATGCTGGACGACTCCAGCTACGAGGCGACGTCGCTCGACGTCGCGGAGGGCGATCGCTTCATCTTGTATACCGACGGCCTGATCGAGGGCGGCGGAGACGACAAGGCTAGCTGGACCGACGCCAAGGGCGGCCTCGTAACGGTGGCGGAACGCCTTCGCGGCTTGCCCCTGGAGGAGTTGCCGCTCGCCTTCGTCAAGGCCATGGGAGCCGACAAGGCGGACGACGACGTGGCCGTGCTGGCGGTAGAGATCTAGGCGCCGCGCGATGCGCCTGTGGACCCTGGACCCGCGCTACCTCGACGCCAAGGGCCTCGTCGCCGCCTGGCGCGAGGCGCTACTCGCCCAGGCCGTGCTCGAGGGTCGTACCGTCGGCTACGCCCGCCATCCGCAACTCGAGCGCTTCAGGCGGGCGCCCGACCCCGCGGCGTCGCTCGGCCGCTTCCTCGAGGCGCTCGCCGGCGAGGCCGGTGCTCGCGGCTACACGTTCGATGCCTCCAAGATCCACGGCCTCGATCGCCCTGACCCGGCGCCGCTTCCCGTGACCCTCGGGCAGGTCGCCTACGAGCTCGAACTACTCAGGAGCAAGCTTAACGCCCGCGACCCGGAGCTGGCTACGGGGCTACCCGCCTCGGTACCGGTGGCGCTCAACCCGGTCTTCGTATCGACGCCGGGGCCCGTCGAGTCCTGGGAGCGAGTCCGGCCCGACGTGGCGCGTTAAGGCCGGCGCGGTACGCGAGAGCCGACGGCTGGATTCCGAATCGCTAATAAACTACTATGATCGCCATGGATACTCAAACGTTGACGCTCGCCGTCGCCATGGCCGGACTATCCATCGTAGCCGTCACGGCGTTATTCGTAGCCTTTCGTCACGAGCGTAGCCTCGCCATCTTCTCCCTCGGCTTTCTCTCGGCCATGGTAGGCTTCGTACTGCTGATCGGCCAGAATAAGCCCCATGACTGGGCCTCGTTCATACTCGCCAACGCTCTGATCGTCTTCTACCAGCTCTGCATGGCCTGGGGCGTCAGGAGCTTCTTCGGGGTCGGCAAGGGCTGGCCCGCCCGGTTCTGGGCCTACATGGCCGCATGGCTTGCTCTGTTGACCATAGGTACCTACGTCTACGATTCATTCGCCGTACGGGCCATCGGCGCTTCAGTCTTCATCATCGCGGCTAGCGTCGAGTTTCTCGTCGCCGTCCGGGGCGTCGGAGAGGGGATACCGCCTATAATCCGGCGTGCCGCCTGGGGCGTCGTACTGGCGTTCATCGCCTGCCACCTGGTTCGCGTCGGACTGGTCGCGGCTAACGCCAACGCCAGACTTATGGATGACGCTTTCGTCAACGCCTATACGTTCTCGTTCACCCTGATCTTCTCGATAGCGATGGCGGGGCTCATCCTGATCATCGACGTGTCCCATCTCGTGAGCCTGCTTGAGAAGAAGAACGCTAAGCTCGAGAGCCTGGCTATGTGCGACGGGCTGACGGGCCTGCGGAACCGGCATGCGCTGGAGCTGAAACTCGAGGGAGAGCTGGAACGCGCCTCGAGGTATCGAGTGCCTTTGTCGGTCATACTCTTCGATATCGACTACTTCAAGCGAGTCAACGATACCTGGGGACACCAGGCGGGCGACGGGGTGATCAAGCGTATGGCCGAACTGACGAGCGCGCTGGTACGCCAGCCTGACGACCTGTTCCGCTGGGGCGGCGAGGAATTCATGCTCGTGTCGCCGCACACCGATAGGGCCGGCGCGACGGCGCTCGCCGAGAAGCTGCGCGCCGCCATCGAGGCCGAGAGCTTCCCGGAGGCCGGCACGGTGACGGCCAGTTTCGGCGTCGCGGAGTGGAAGCCCGGCGAGGATTGCGACGAATGGTTCAAGCGGGTGGACCGGGCGCTCTACCGGGCCAAGAATACCGGACGCAATCGCGTCGTGGGCATCGACGCCGGAGAGGCCGCACCGGCGGCGATGGTGCGCATCGACTGGAAGGCCGAGTGGTCGTCCGGCAATCGGCTCATCGACGGCGAGCACCGCGAGCTGCTCGGCCTATCGAACAACCTGATAGACCTGTCGCTCGTCGGTGCCGACGCGACGGCCATGCTCGAGGCGTTCGACGCCCTCATCGGCCATATCCAGAAGCACTTTGGCGATGAGGAACGGGTCTTGGCCGAGCTCGTCTATCCGGGGCTCGCAGGGCACGCGCTCCTGCACGCCAAGCTGGTATCAGAATCGCTCGAGCTGCGCGCCAAGGTCGAGGCCGGAGAACTCGACCACGGCGCCCTGTTCGACTTCCTCGTCGACAAGGTCGTCGTCGAGCACCTGGTCCGAGAGGACAGCCAGTTCTTCGAGTACACGCATCGGCCTTCGGCCTGAGCGTCGCCGGATCCGCTCAGACCGTAGGCCGGCGGCTCACTTCTTGCGGATAACCTCGAAGCCGACGTACGGTACGAGAACGGCCGGCATCATGACGCTGCCGTCGGCCTGCTGGTAATTCTCGAGTAGGGCGACGAGGGCCCGCGAGATGGCGACGGCCGTGCCGTTGAGGGTGTGCACGTATTTATTCCTGCCATCGTCGTCCTTGTACTTGATATTGAGCCGCCGGGCCTGGTAGTCGGTACAGTTGGAGGTACTCGTCACCTCGCCCCATTCGCCGCCGTTGCGGCCGGGCATCCAGGCCTCGAGGTCCCACTTGCGGTAGGCCGGCGCGCCGAGGTCGCCGGTGCAGGTGTCCACCACGCGGAAGGGCAGTCCGAGCCCGGCGAAGATTTCCTCCTCGATCAGGCGCAACTCCTCGTGCAGGCGGTCGGAGTCCTCGGGCAGGCAGTAGACGAACATCTCCAGCTTGGTGAACTGGTGCACGCGATAGAGGCCCTTGGAGAACTGGCCCGAGGAGCCCGCCTCGCGACGGAAGCAGTGGGACAGGCCGGCCATGCGGAGCGGCAACCGATCCTTGGGCAGTATCGTATCGGAGTAGTAACCGCCGAGCGTGATCTCGGCGGTGCCGACGAGGCAGGAGCCCTCGCCCTCGACCGAGTAGACGTTCGACTCGGCGCCGCGCGGGTTGAAGCCTATGCCCTCGAGTATCTCGGTCTTGGCGACGTCCGGCGTGATGAACGGCGTGAAGCCCTTCCTGGCCAGGATGTCCAGCGCGTAGCGCACGAGCCCGAGCTCGAGGAACACGCCCTCGTTCTTGAGGTAGTAGAATTTCGTGCCCGATACCTTGGTGCCCGCGTCGAAGTCGATGATATCGAGGTCCTGACCGAGCTGGACATGGTCCTTGGGTTCGAAATCGAAGGCCGTCGGCTCGCCCACTCGCTTGACTTCGAGGTTGTCCTTGTCTTCCTTGCCGACTGGGGCGTCCGGATGGGCCATGTTCGGTATCCTACGCACCTGGTCGTCGAGGCTCGCGAGTATCCGCTCGGCTTCGGCCTCGATCGCGGCTATCGAGTCCTTGAGGCGCTTGCCCTCGGCTATCAGCCGCTCGCGTACGGCCTGCTCGAGCTTGCCCTTCATCGCGGCGGCGTTCTCGTTGCGGGCGCGCCTCTCGTCCTCGAGCCGCTTGAGGAGCTCGTTGCGCTTATCGTACAGCGACGCGACCAGGTCGGCGTCCGCCTTCATGAAGCGGTCGTCGATGTTCTTCTTGACCGCCTCGAGGTTGTCCTTGATATATTTAAAGTCGAGCATGCTGTTCTCCTTGGTCTGGATGTCGGTCTTGGCGTGGCTTGCGCCGGCGCGCTCGTCCGGCCTTAGGAACGGCTATCGCTCGCCCCGCCCGGCCGGTCGGCGGAGGAGCCTCGACTGGAGGAGGATGACGAGGAAGGTTTCGTGATTCCGGCTACGTCGACTCGGCCCATGCCGCATAGTATCCTGCGGCGCGGCAGGTAGGCAACCGGGTCGTCGCGTCAACGGTCCCGCGCGCCGTCCGGCTCGCGTCTTGTATTCCAAGCGTTTTTTTTGTACCCTAGCGCCATGAAGCTCGATATGAACCCCCGCGGCAACGGCGCCTGCCCCCTGTGCGTATCGCACGGGTCGTGCCGCGTCCAGCGCAAGCTGATTGAGAACCTGAGCCTCGTCGGCCCTGACGACGGCGAAGGCATGGAAATCGTCATCTACTCCTGCCCGTATTTCAAGGAAAAGATCGCGCCGTGAACGAGCGAATCGAAGCGGTCGCGTCCCGCCTTAGGCAGCTGGAAGACCTCGTCTCCGATCCAGGCCTATCGCGCGACCCCAAGCGTTATAAGGACGCCATGCGCGAGCGCTCCCGCCTGGCCGAGATCGTCGAGGCCTATGACGGCGTAAGGCGTATCCAGGCCGAGATAGCGGGCACCAAGGCCATGCTGCACGACGAGGCGGACCCCGAGCTCAAGGAACTGGCCCGTGATGAGTTGCGTGGCCTCGAGGACGGCCTCGAGGCGGCCGAGAAGCGTGTTTCTGAGCTACTTGTACCTCGCGACCCGCTCGACGATAAGAACACCATTATGGAGATCCGCGCCGGTACCGGCGGCGACGAGGCCGCCCTGTTCGTGGCGGACCTCTACCGTATGTATACGCGCTACGCGGACGAGAAGGGCTGGAAGATCGAAGTTATGTCCAGCTCGGAGACCGGCCTCGGCGGTTTCAAGGAGATCATCCTGTCGATCTCCGGAGACCAGGTCTTCGGCAAGCTTCGCTGGGAGTCGGGCGTGCACCGCGTGCAACGCGTACCGGCCACCGAGGGCTCCGGCCGCATCCATACGAGCGCCGTCACGGTCGCGGTGCTGCCCGAGGCCGAGGAGACCGAGGTCGAGATCCGGCCCGAAGACCTGCGCGTCGACGTGATGCGCGCCGGAGGCCCTGGCGGACAGTGCGTCAACACGACCGACTCGGCGGTCCGGCTGACCCATATACCGACCGGCCTCGTCGTCCACTGCCAGGACGAGAAGAGCCAGATCAAGAACAAGGCCAAGGCGATGCGCATCCTGCGCGCGCGCATCTACGAGCTCGAGGAAGAGAAGAAGAACGCGGAGCGGGCCGCCGAGCGCCGCGGCCAGATAGGCTCGGGCGATCGTTCCGAGCGCATCCGTACCTATAACTTCCCGCAGAACCGCGTCACCGACCATCGTATCGACGTGACGCTGTACAAGCTGGACCTGTTCATGCAAGGCGACATGGACGAGATCGTGCAAGGCCTCGCCATCCGCGCCCGCGAGGACGCGATGAAGGCGGAGGGGCAGTGATCCCCCGATCGGAGCCGACCCCGTGACCGTGTGGGCGGCGCTCGCGGAAGGATCCAGCGCCCTCGAGGGGAGCGGCTCGGGATCGCCTTTCCTGGACGCCGCCCTACTCCTCGGTCACACACTCGGTGTGGGGCGCGATAGGGTCCTCGCCTCCATGCCGGATGAGCTCGGCGCCTCGGCGCTCGAGGCGTACCAGGCCTTCGTGGCCCGCAGGTCCTCCGGCGAACCTATCGCGTATATCGTCGGGTATAAGGAATTCTATGGACGACGATATACCGTCGACCCGCGCGTATTGGTACCGCGCCCGGATACCGAGCTGCTCGTGGAGGTAGCTCTGTCGCTACTCCCGCCGGTATCGCGAACGCGCGGAGGATCGGCCCGGGTACGGTGCCACGACGCCTTTACCGGCTCTGGCTGCATCGGCGTGACGCTGGCGGCCGAGCGTCCCGATGTCGAGGTCTCGCTATCGGACGCGTCCCCGGCCGCCCTCGAGGTGGCGCGCGCCAATGCCCGCGAGCTGCTCGGCCGCGAGCTCGACGCGCGCCTCGGCGACGTGCTGTCTGCCGCCGTCGGCCCCTTCGACCTGATCGTCGCCAACCCGCCCTACGTCACGACCGATTTGACCGATTGCCTGCTCGCCTCCGGCGACGGCGAGCCGAGGATGGCCCTGGACGGCGGCGAGCTCGGGCTCGATATCTATCCGGCGCTCGCCGCCCAGGCTTACGCGCTCCTCGCAGACGGCGGCTCCCTGGCCGTCGAGATAGGCGAGGAGCAGGGGAGGGCGGTCGGCGCCATACTCGAAGCGGCCGGGTTCGGCGAGGTGCGGGTCCACGTCGACCTGGCCGGCTCCGACCGCGTGGTCTCCGGGGGCAGGCATGCAGTACGATGAACGGCTCGACGACTACCTAGGTAATTTTACGGACGACGAGGCGCAACGCATACGGTCCGCGCGCGTCTGGGCGGCCGAGTTGCATTCGGGCAGCACGCGGGCGTCGGGCGAACCGACCGTGACTCACCCGGAACGGGTCGCCGCCATCCTGGCCGGCATGGGCATGGACGCTGACAGGGTCGTCGCCGGACTCCTCCATCAGGCCATCGAGGACTCCCTGGCCACAGGCGCGCAGGTAGGAGAGCGTTACGGCGAGCGGGTCGGCGCTCTCGTCGACGAGCTGTCGCGCATGGCTACCCTCAAGGCCAAGAACAAGACCATCCAGGCGGCCGAGACCATACGCAAGATGCTGTTCGCGATGACCCGCGACCTGCGCGTCATCATCGTCAAGCTGGCCGACAAGCTCGATAACATGCGTACCCTCAAATGGCTGCCCGAGGCCGACCGGCGCCGCATCGCTGCCGAGTGCGTCGACGTCTTCGCGCCGCTGGCCGACCGGTTGGGTATCAGCTGGATGAAGGACGAGCTCGAGGACCTCGCGCTCAAGGAGATCAACCGCGAGGCCTTCGACCAGATCAAGCTGCTCGTCGCCGCCAAGAAGCCCGAGCGCGAAGCCTTCCTGGAACGGGCGCGCGCCGAGATAGACGCGGCGGCTCGCGCGGATGGACTAAACGTCGAGGTGATGTCCAGGGCCAAACACTTCTATTCGATATACCAGAAGATGCGCAGGCGCGCCAAAGGCGCGGACGAGCTGTACGACCTGTCGGGCATCCGCGTGCTATGCGACGAGGAGAGCCAATGCTACGCCGTCCTCGGCATCGTGCATGGGCTCTGGAAGCCTCTCGATGGGCGCTTCAAGGACTACATAGCGATGCCCAAGTCCAATGGTTACCGTAGCCTGCACACCACGGTGATGTCCTACGACGGTACCCTGCTCGAGATCCAGATACGTACCCGCGAGATGCACCGAGTCGCCGAGTTCGGTGTCGCGTCGCACTGGCTGTATAAGAAGGGCACGAGCGCCGAGATCGTCCGACCCGAGGACCTGTCCATCGTCAACCGGCTCAAGGACTGGTCCGCCATGCTCGAGGAGGGCTCGGACTTCCTCGACGACATCAAGCGGGAGATCCTCAAGGATTCGATCATCGTGTTCACACCCAAAGGCGACGCGATCGAGTTGCCGGCGGGCTCGACGCCGCTCGACTTCGCCTACGCGATCCACTCGGACGTCGGCAACCGTTGCCTGGCCGCCAAGGCGGATGGCGCCATCGTCCCGCTCGACTCTGAACTCAGAAACACTCAGGTCGTCGACATCGTCACCGGGGCCGCCGCCAGGCCGAACGTCAACTGGCTCAAGATAGTCAGGACAAGCAAAGCGCGCTCCAAGATCCGCTCCTGGCTCGTCGCCGAAGGCACCGTGCTCGCTATCGATAAGAATGTCGTCGCGCGCAAGCCCGGCGAGCGGCACGACGAGCGCGGCAAGGCCGGCGAGCGCAGGCCGGAACTTGAGGTGCGCCATGGCGAAGCCAAGCATGGCGA
>JAKQKE010000128.1 GCA_029560805.1 Spirochaetota bacterium | reverse complement strand
CCACCCTCGACGCGCTGCTCGAAGGGCTTAACGCCAAGGAGATCGCGCAGAGGCTCGGGGTCAGCCACCGCACCGCGGAGAACTACAGAGCGCCGTGTACGCCAAGCTCGGCGCCAGGAGCCCCGTCGAGCTCGTGCGCATCGCGCTCGGCGCCGGCCTCATCGCTTCGATATAGCGTTCAGGCGAGCGTTCAGGCGAGTGTTCGGGCTTTCGCGCCCTCCGTGCTTGCCCGGCCGCGGGTCTCCGCCTCCGCCTTGATGACCGCCAGGTACAGGGCCGGCGCCACCGCCAGGGTCTTGTCCACCAGGTTGATCGGCAGCCTGCCCAGGAAGGCCGCGGTCAGCACCGAGTCGGTGAATAGCGCGAAACCGGCGACGATGTTGTCGAGGTTCATCCGCGTGCCGCCGCCGTAGACGAAGGCCGCTATCAAGGCGCCGAGCAGCGCGTTGGCCAGCGTGACCGCGCCGACGCACAGCGATACCGGCAGGGCGCCGCGGTACTTGCCCGAGGCGACGAAGGCCCGGACGATGAGGGCGGTAGCTATGCCGCAGACGGCGAACGGCAGATGGACGCCGGGGAAGCCGTCGAGCGCCTCGCTCCAGCCGTTCGTCAGGATCGCCGTCGCTAGGCCGTGCCATGGCCCCAGGACCGCCGCCGCGACGGCGGTGAGGATCGAGTCGAGGAACAGGGGCAACGCGTCCCTGGCGGCCAGGCTCAGGGAGGCGTTGGCCAGCGGGAAGACGACGATGGCCAAGCCCCAGGCCAGGATGGGCTTCCTGGAAACGACGAGCGTCATGGCGCCCAAGGATCGTGGTTCGGTTTCGCGCATTCCTCATTATAGAACGGTACTACGGAATATGCTTCGTTATTTTATCGATAGCCAGAGTTAATCCGTGAGAATCCGCAACGGGGCGACGCTTTTCGTCGCTTGAAGCATGGGCGTCGTGGTTGTAGGATGCCCGCATCGGCATCCTGAGCCGATAAAACAATGGCAAAAACGCTTATTGAATCCGGGGACCTCGCGAGGGGTCCCCGTTTTTATCGCGTCGCGTCGCGCTATCGCCCGTCGGTGAGTAACCGCTCACATATTTTGAAACCGTAAAGGTATGGATGGAGGGCTTCGGTTAATTCAACGAAGAGGATATAAGAATACGAGGTAGGAACGAGAGGTCGATACAGGGATGGGGGAGCGGGCCAAGGAAGTTCCATCGCTCCCCCTAGTCCTTTTTATCACGCCCCGAGGGCGGACAGGGCAGCGCGGTATAGCGTCTCGAGGCCGGCGTTGGTCGGCTTGGACAGGAAGTCGGGCTTCCATTCCGGCTCCGCGAGCGAGTCGCTGACGGTAAAGGCCGAGGCCAGGGCCACGCCGCGGTAGCGGGCCACCGTGAACAGCGCCGACGCTTCCATCTCCACGACCAGGGCTCCCTCGGCCGCGAAGGCGTCGATCTCGGCCCTCGTCTCGCGGTACGGAGCGTCCGTCGTCCAGCTCCTGCCTCGGCGGAAGCCTATGCCTGCTTCGCCTATGGCCTCGGCCAGGGCTTCGGTCAGCGCCTCGTCCGGCAGGGCCGGACCGCCGTCGGGCATGTAATGGTACGACGTCCCCTCGTCGCGGAACGCGCCGTCGCACAGCACCAGGTCGCCGGGCCGCAGGCCGGGCACGAGCGCCCCGGCGGTGCCCATGGACACGAACGAGCGCGCCCCGAGCGCCATAAGCTCCTCGAACGTGGCGACGGCGGCAGGCGCCCCGAAGCCGAAGCCGCCCATGATGGCCACCCTGCCGCCGGTCTCCTCCAGGTAGGCCAGCTTCTTCCTGAACATGCCCGGGTGGAAGCGGACCGGATGGTTCCTCGTCACGTAGGCGAACAGCGCCGGTTGGTACGACAGGATCACCGCCTCGGGAGGCGCCGCGTTCTCGCCGGTCCCCTTGAAGCCGGTCTCGTCCATGTATTCCAGGAAGCGCCCCGGGCTGAACAGCGACGGCTCGCGGTA
>JAKQKE010000107.1 GCA_029560805.1 Spirochaetota bacterium | reverse complement strand
GAGACCCTGGCCGATGTGGCCATCGAGAGCGGCGAGTACGACGAGGCGGAGCGCCTGGTCCGCGAAGGCCTCGAGCTGGTCGATGTTACCGGCAACTCGGGCCAGCGCGTCGGCCTGCTCATCGTCGAGGGCACGCTCTTGAACGCCAGGGGCCGCCATGGCGAAGCGCTCGGGCCGCTCAAGCGGGCCGAGGAGCTGAGCGAGTCGCTCAACCTCAAGAGCAGGCTGTTCAAGGTCCACGAGCAGATGTCGGAAGTCTACCGCGCCCTAGGCGACTACGAGAGGGCCCTCGACTACTACAAGAAATTCTCCGACTTCAGGCAGTTGGTCCAGCACGAGGACACGGCGAACAAGCTGCGCGGGTTCCAAGCCCAGGTCGACATCGAACGCGCCCAGCAGGAAGCCGAGATCTACCGCCTGCGCAACATCGACCTCAAGGAGAAGACCGAGGCGCTCGAGAACATCAATCGCCAGATCACCTCTATCTCGCGAATAGGCCAACGCATCACGGCGAGTCTCGACTACGGTACGGTGGTGCAGACCCTCTATGACTGCCTCAAGCCCTTCATCGACATAGACATGTTCGGCATAGCCCTCTCCGACCCCGGGCGCGGCCAGCTCGTCTATAAGCGCTACTACGAGGACGGCGTGCGTAAAAGCGACTGGAGGATCAACCTGGCGACGGATTCGAGCTTCACCGTCTGGGCGTTCAGGAACAACAAGCCGGTCCTGATCACCGACAAGGAGAACGAGTACGGGCAGTACCTGACCAGGCGGCCATCGAGCAAGGGGCGCCCCTCGCAGTCGATCGTCTGTATGCCGCTGTCGATCGAGGAAAAGACCATCGGCGTGATGACCATCCAGAACTACGAACCGCGCGCGTACGCTCCGAGCGACCTGTCCTTCCTCCAGGCCCTGGCTCCGTATGTCAGCATCGCCGTCGAGAACGCCCTGATCCACGACCGCCTGGAGGTCCTGAACCGCGCCCTCTCGGACGAGAAGCGGCGGCTTGAGCGCGCTACGCTCAAGATCAGCCACCTGGCTAACCACGACACGCTGACGGGGCTCCCGAACCGGCGCCTCCTCGTAGAACTGATGGATAAGAGCGTTGAGACGGCCAGGCGCACCGGAAGCAAGATCGGCGTCGTGTTCATGGACCTGGACGACTTCAAGCCGATCAACGACCAGTTCGGCCATACGGCCGGAGACAGCGCCCTCGTCGCGATGGCCGACCGCATCCGCGGCCTCGTGCGGGCCTCCGACATCGTGGCGCGCATCGGCGGCGATGAGTTCCTGGCCATCATCACGAACATCCAGCACCGCGACGACGTGGAGCGAGTCGCCCGCAAGGTCATAGAGGAGTGCGGAACCCCCCTGACCTTCTCCGGCGCCTCCTGGAAGGTGGGCGTATCGATAGGCATAGCGCTCTTCCCCGATGATGGTGAGTCCATCGAGGACCTCGTCAACCGCGCCGACTCGGCCATGTACCGGGTCAAGCATATGAGCAAGAACGCCTACTCGTTCTGGGGTGACAGCGCCTAGAAACGCCCGGATCGGACTCGATTGACACTGCCATAGCCCCGTGCTATGTTTTTCCGCGCTTTACGTCGAGGGATTGTTGCTAACGAGAGTACCGTCAATACCGGCCGAGCGACCGTCCA
>JAKQKE010000103.1 GCA_029560805.1 Spirochaetota bacterium | reverse complement strand
TTACAGGCGCTTCCTGACCACCTCGAGGACCTCGGGCAGATCCATGCCGATCTCCTTGAGGTGCTCGGGCGTCGGGGTGCCCTGGGGCGTCCAGCCGCGGCGCTTGAAGACGGCGTCGATCAGCGAGTCGTACTGCTTCTGGCGGTACTCTCGAGTGATGCGTATTCTCTCGGCGATGCTCTTGCCGGCGGGATCGACACCGATCTTTTCGAGCATCTGCTTGTCGTAGCGCTCCTCGCGGGCCAGGTACTCGTCCTCTAGCACGGGACCCATCGCGCGGTACGGCGGGTAGTCCTCCTCGCGGCGGCCGTGGCCCTGGCGGACGTTGAAGGCGCGCTGGAAGTTGTAGACGCGCTCCGACTGGCGGATCAGGCCGTCCCAGTCCAGGTCGTTGCCGGTGATGGCCTTGTAGAGGGCGATGTAGTTGTGCACGTGCTCGGGTACCTTGTTGGACTCGGGCCACTTGGCGTTGTCCGCCGGCTCGACGTCGTTCCAGGGTAGCTTGCACAGACCCTGGAGCCCGAACCAGGTGCGGAACATCGGGAAGTAGTGCAGGGCCTCGGCCTTGGCCTCGAAGGTCGGCAGCTTGTTGTTGACCATGTCCATGAAGATCAGCCAGGCCTCGTCATGCTGCGGACCCTTGTTGGTCAGGTAGTAGCCGCCCTGCTGGGCCAGGGATTCCTTTGAAATGTACTCGCTCTGCTCGAGGCCCTTGCCGTGCAGGGCGATGTCCTTCATGAGCCGGGCGTCGGCTCCGTACTCCGAGGCGAAGTACTCGGAGAGGAACTTGACGCCCTTGCCCGCGAGGACGCCGAAGCGCTTGCCGTCGGCCAGGTCGTGCAGTATCTGGGCGGCGCCCTTCCAGTTGCCCCAGCTCAGGTCGATGCCGTCGGTACGCTCGGGCGTAAGGACGCCGAGCTCCCAGCACTCCATGAGGAAGCCGGTCATCGTGCCGAAACTGATCGTGTCGATACCGTAGGTGTCGCAGTAGAAGTTCAGCTCGAGGATGCCTTCGGGCTCGTAGACGTACAGGTTCGAGCCGACGCCGGCAGCGGTCTCGTACTCGGGGCCGTCGACGCAGACTTTCTGGCCCTTGTACGGGCCGGTCTGGAGCTCGAAGCCGTCGACCGCGTGGGCGCAGGCCATCGTGCAGCCGAACCAGCAACCGTCGGGCAGGTGCTGGCTGAACAGCTTTTCCCACACCCAGCTGGCCAGCTCGGGGCCGCGCGGATCCTGGCCGTACTTGTGATTCTTGGTCGGCAGGAGGTCGTAGTCGTTCATGACCTCCATCAG
>JAKQKE010000084.1 GCA_029560805.1 Spirochaetota bacterium | reverse complement strand
AGACCCAGCCGTCGTCGAACCAGGAGCCGTCCCCATCGGTGAGGCCCTCGCTCGCGTTGCCATGGCGTATCAGCCGAGAGACCGCCTCCACGCTCAGGGACGGCAACGGATCGAGCCTGGCCCGTAGCTCCCAGCGCTCCGAGTTCGGCTCGAGCGCCGCCCCGAACGACTCGCCGTAATGCGTGTAGTCGTCCTCGGCCACGTCCCAATGGTGGGCGTACATGTATGGGAAGACGGCCGTATAGTCCAGGCTGGCCAGCGACAGGATCCCGGCCTCGGGCGCCCAGCTCAGGCCCGCCTCGGCGGCGCCTATGATCTTGGTATCCAGCTGGAGCTTCACGAGGTCGGAGAAGCCCACATCGTCGAAGAAGACCGTCGCCTTGGCCTGAAGGCCGTCCATCGGCCGCCACGAGCCGTAGAGGCCCGCCTGCGAGTTGTCGGAGAACCCGACCTGCCCTTGCAGGTAGAACAATAACGAGATGGGCACCATGTATAGAGGCTTGAAGTTGCCGCCCCAGACCGTCGTCTCGAAGAAACCGATATCGACGGTATCGAGCGGCGCGACGCTATACGAGTGATAGGCGATATACTTCTCGCTACTGCCTTCCGTAGCGCCCCGGGTAGCGTGCAATTGCGCCAGGAGCGTCGAGAAGCGCCAGGCGCCGGTCCTCGCGTGCAGGGTCCAGTTCGGCGTCGCCGTGGCCTGCGGGCCTATCACCACGCCATTCGAGAAGAACGGCCCGACGCTCGAGCGGGCGAACGACGCGGAACCCCAGAGGTCGGCGCCCCCGAACCAAGTCGACGACGACAGGGCGTAGAGGAGGCCCATCGCGTCCCCTGATAGGCCGGCGGGCAGGAAGTTCATCGAACCGTCGCTATGCACATCCAGCTTGGCGTTCTCGGTCGCGGGTTTGACGAGGTCATCGCCATCGACGATTACGATATCGAACACGCCATGGGCCCAGACGCCGGGCGCCACGGCCGACAGCAGCTCGAGACCAGCCCCGCTCTCGCCCCGGTACTCGAAGCCGTCGCCTCCGAGCCGCGCGTCGCTGCGCTGCACCAGCCCGAGCTCGAAGGACGAGGAGCCGTATTCGGCCAGGAAGCGCTCCGCCACCTCGGCGTCGGCCGGCGAACCACGCTCCAGGACCCGCTCCAGGATAGCTATGATCGCCTCGGGCGAGTAGGGCCGGAGCGTATACTGGGCCGCCAGGTAGCCGCGGGCCTCCCAGCGGTC
>JAKQKE010000073.1 GCA_029560805.1 Spirochaetota bacterium | reverse complement strand
GTCGCCACGGCGTACGAGGCGTCAGGATGGATGAAACGCGGCGAGGCCGCCTCGTCGGCGTCCAACAGTTCGTCGGCTATAGCCTTGCGGACGGCCGCCGGCACGTCGCTAGATAGGTCGGCCGGTACCTCGATGTTTATGTACAGTGGTTTATAACCGGATACGGAAACGGTGGATCGGCAGGCGGATAGGCAGGCCACGGCCAGCGCGGTTGACAGCGTGATGGAAATAAGACGTTTCATGAATCAGACTCCTATGGTCAAGTACTAAACGAACGCCAGTAGCGGATGGAACCGTGTTCGATACTAACGATAACTATACCACGTATGATGAGCGAAATACCACGATCGCCGACTGGCGCGGCGATCGTTAGCCGTCGTTTAACCTGACTCGCTGCGCTCGCGGGTTAACGGCGGCGCGTGCGGGGCGGCATCGCTAGCTCGCCGTATCGGGGGGATGGCGCTCGATACCCTACCCGCTAACCGCCACGACACGCCGCCCCCTTGAACGTTGCGATTGCCGACTGGCGCGGCGATCGCTAGCCGTCGTTCAAACTGACTCGCTGCGCTCGCAGGTTAACGGCGGCTGCTCACTACGAACGGAACATCTCTGGCTGATACCCTACCCGCTAACCGCCACGACACGCCGCCCCCGTGAACGTTGCTCGTAACCAGGCTTCGCATACACGCGGAGGCGGGTGTCCAGGAGACGGCGGCCCTCGCGTAGCGAGGGTCCCGCCTCCTGGACAGGCCCCGCCGAGATGATATACGAGGCCTGTGAGAATTCCCGAGCATCAGGGGGCGGCGTGTCGTGTCGCTATCGCTTCGACGTCCACTCCGCGTTGGCGTATCGTTCCTCGGCGTGGCGCGCGGCCTCGGACAGCTCGGCGGGGGTCGGCTCGGCGGGGGACAGGTCGACGCCGAGGGCGGAGGCGAAGCCGGCGGCGAGGGCGTCGGCGGCCTCGTCGAGCCCTATCGTGCGGCCCAGGAGCTGGTCGAGCCCGCGGACGCGGTCCTTGATGTCCTGGATGAGCTTGCCCTTGAGCTTCTCGGACGGCACCTTGAGCAGGCTGAACATGCGCTCGGGGTCGACGCTGAGCAGTACGGTGCCGTGCTGCAGTATGCAGCCCTTCCTGCGGGTCTGGGCGTTGCCCGAGACCTTGCGGCCGTCGACGAGGATGTCGTTGAGCGGCGCGAACGCGGCGCGGAGGCCGAGGCGGGCGAGGCCGTCGACGAGGCCGGAGCACAGGAAGCGGTACGACTCCATGATGTCGGCCCTGGCCAGCGGGTGGCGCTCGGGGATGACGACGCTATAGGTCAGCTCGTCGTCGTGGAAGACGGCGCCGCCGCCGGTTATCCTGCGGACCACATCGACGCCGGCGGCCCGGCACGCCTCGCGGTCGACCTCGTCGTCGAGCCCCTGGAAGTAGCCGAGCGACACGGTCGGCGGGTTCCAGCCGTAGAAGCGCAGCGTCGGCGGCTGCCGACCCTCGGCCACCGAGCCGAGCACGGCCTCGTCGAGGCCCATGTTGAAGGCGCCGCGCGCGACGCCCGTCCTGAGCAGCCTAAGCGTCATGGGCGGCCTCCTCTATCAACCTGGCGACGTCGGCCGGGTCGAGGCCGTACAGGCTGACTCCCTCGCGCTCGAGGGCCGAGCGGAAGGTCGCCTCGAACGCGCCGACGGGGACACCGGCCAGCGACGCCTCGACGCGGTCGAAGCCTTCCTCCGGATGGGCGAAGAAGTCGCCGCGCATCGACAGGCTCCGTACGACGCCGGCCTCGAGGTCGACGGTCAGCCTCAGGAGCTTGGTGCCAGGCGACTTGAATACGCGCTGGACGGTCACGCGCGTCCTCCCTCGCCGAAGGCCTCGCGGGCGTGGTAGCTCGTACGCGCGAGCGGTCCCGCGACGACGGCCGTAAACCCGCGCTCGCGGGCGCTCTCGGCGTAGGCGGCGAAGGCGTCGGGGTGGACGTACTCGACGACGGGGACCTGGGCGC
>JAKQKE010000041.1 GCA_029560805.1 Spirochaetota bacterium | reverse complement strand
CCTCGAGTACTACGGCTACGCGCCTGACGAGATCCGGCGGCTCACGATCGGCGACCTCGACGCTACCGGCCGCAGGGCCATAGCCTACATGACCGCCGATCGCCTGAACTCGCGGCACCGCCTGGGCTCCGGCGAGATCCGCGACGTGGTGCTCTATATCAGCCCGCTCGAGCTCGGCGACGAGGAGCTGCTCCACGTGCTGGTCTTCGACGTGACCGACCGCAGGATAGCCGAGGAACGGAACATAGCCGCCCTCGAGGAGAAGACCCTGCTCCTGCGCGAGGTATACCACAGGGTCAAGAACAACCTGCAGATCATCTCAAGCCTCCTGTCGATGCAGGCGTCGGTATCGTCCGACCGCTCCGTCTCGACGGCACTGCAGGGCGCCCAGGACCGGGTGTTCGCGATGTCGCTCGCCCACGAGATAGTCTACCAGATGCCCGACATCTCGTCGGTCGACGTAGGCGACTACGCGAGCCGGCTCGTCGCGTACCTGGCCGACGAGTACAAGGTGCCGAGGGACAGCGTCGTGGCCGCCTACGAGCCGATGCGGCTGGACCTGGAGCGGGCCGTGCCCTTCGGCCTCCTGCTCGGGGAGATCGTATCGAACGCGATGAAATACGGCTTGCCTCCGGGCGCCGACGGCAGGGTCCGCGTGAGCCTGTCGGCCGAACGATCAGGGTCGTCCCGATCGGTCACCCTCGTCGTCGAGGACGACGGGCCCGGCCTGCCTCCCGAGGTAGCGGATAAGGGCTCGCTCGGCATCTCGCTTATCGCCGGCCTGGCAGACCAGCTCCAGGGCGCCGTCGAATGGGAGCGGCCGGCCATGGGCGGCACGCGCGTGACGGTCCGCTTCGGCTCCGCCGACGACGAGACGGGCCGATGATGACCGGAATCCGCATGGCCGCCTTAGCGGCGGCCGTCGCGACGGCCACATTCTTCGCGATGGCTGTCGTCTCCTGCGAGGCGCGGCCGATCGTGACGTTGCGTTACGCCCACATGAACGTCCAGGATAGCGTAGCCGGAAGGCAAGCCGAGTTCTTCGCGAGGCGCGTCGGCGAGCTCAGCCAAGGCAGGCTAGTCGTCGAGGTGTTCCCCTCGTCGTTCATCGGCGACACCGCGGAACAGCTCGCCATGGCCCGCGAAGGCGCTATCGACATTCACCATACGACCGCGGGTGTACTCGCCTCGCTGGCCGAGGGCTTCGCCGCCATCGATACGCCGTACAGGATATCGGATCCGGATCACCTGATGCGCGTCGTCGACCCGGCGTCGCCGTTGATGGCGCGGCTCGACGAGGAGCTGCGTCACGCAACCGGGCTCAAGGTGCTGTACCCGTTCTATTTCGGAACGCGCCACCTGAGCCTCGACGCCCCCGTCATGTCGCCCGACGACCTGAGCGGCGCGCCTATACGCGCCATCCCGTTCCCGGCCTATGAGCTCGCCGTCGAGGCGCTCGGAGGCGTCCCTACCCCCGTCGACTGGAGCCGCGTCCAGGCCGCGCTGGCGACGGGCGCCGCGCGGGGCCAGGAGAACCCCATCGAGACGATCTACTCGTCGGGTCTCTACAGGTGGCAATCGCACCTGATGCTGACCGGGCACATCGTCGGCGCCATGATCGTCGTGATAAACGACCGCGCGTGGTCGATCCTGCCGAGGCGCGATCGCGAGGCCCTGGCCAAGGCGGCCGCCGAGGCGAGCCGATGGGCCACGGCCGAGACGCTGGCGATGGAAGCCGAGGCCCTCGAACGTCTCGAGGAGCTCGGCATGCTGGTCATCGGCGAGGCCGACGGGCTGCGGCTGGACCTGTTCAAGGCCAGAGCCGAGCGCTTCCTGACGGCTACATACGGCGAGCGCCTGGCGCCGTACTTCGCCCTGATGGACGAATCGCGCTAAGCCTCCTCGGCCTCCTC
>JAKQKE010000040.1 GCA_029560805.1 Spirochaetota bacterium | reverse complement strand
GCCATCGCCCTGGTCGACCGAGCCTTCGAGCGGAGGACCGGCCTCGGGGCGGCCGATAGACAGCGCACAGAATAGGCGTAGGATACCATGCCAGGCGGTAGCGTACGGCGGCGTATGATAGCCATCCTCGCGACGGTAGGCGCCTTGCCCTTCGTCGTCTTCTCCATGGCCTTCCTGTCGGTGATCGGAGACCGGCTGGCCGAGTACTCCGAGACCGTGTCGACGGCGGCGCTCCAAGCCGTGATCGCCACGGCCAGGGAGCGCGCCATCGAGGGCCCGCGCCGAGACCTGCCGGCGCTGTTGCTGCAGGCGGCGGACGAAGCCGACGGCTCTCGGCTGACCGAGCTGCTCCGCGACACCCTCGCCCCCCGGCCCGAATACCTGGCCCTGATCGTACTCGATGCCGCCGGCCGCGTCGTCGCCTCCTACCCCGACACCGGACTATCTCCCGGGTACGTCTACCGCGCCAAGGCGGCCAGGACGGCCTCGGGCGTCACGGCCTTCTCGCCGCCGTTCCAGTCGGACACCTTCGGCCGCCCGGTCATCGAGGCGGCCTACGCCGGCGAGAGACGGTCCGTGGTCGCCATCATCGACCTCGAGTGGCTATCGGCCAAGCTCTACCTGGCGATGGCCTCCCCGCAGGATCGGGTCGGCATCGTCTGGCTCGACGGCCGCTACCTGGCCTCGAGCGACCCGTCCAGGATGCGCTCGGGCGAACGGGTCGACGCGCGGCTACTCGGCGGTAAGCCGACAGCCTACGCCGACGAGCGGGGCGAATACACGGTGCTGAGCGCGCCCATCCACGGCTCGGACTGGCGCGGCGTCTATTACAGATCCAACCTGCCGATACGGGAGTCTACCGCGACCTTCGGGCTACGTATAACCATGCTCGGCCTGGTCTCCTTCGCCCTGGCCGGGCTGATAGCCTACCTCGTGTGGCATCGGCTCCTGACACCGCTCTCGACACTGACGCGCAAGATCGCGGCGATCGCCGAGGGCCGCTACGGCGAGCGGCTGGAGCTCGACGTACCGGATGAGCTCATGGAGATGGCCCGGGCCATCAACTCGATGGCCGAGTCGATAGAGCGCCGGGGCGAGGAGCTCGAGCGCAGCGAGCGGCGCTACCGCATGACCTTCGAGCGCAGCGGCGCGCCGGTTCTGCTGCTGTCCGCCGACGACGCGTCCGTCCGCGACGCGAACCCGGCCGCGCTCGAGTACTACGGCTACGCGCCGGAGGAGATCAGGCGGCTCGGGATAGCCGACCTCGACGCCTCGGGCCGTAAGGTCCAGGCGTATAAGGGCGCCGACAGGCTGAGCTCGCGGCACCGCCTGAGCTCCGGGGAGATACGCGACGTGATCCTGTACGTCAGCCCGCTCGAGCTCGGCGACGAGGAGCTGCTCCACGCTCTGGTCTTCGACGTGACCGACCAGAGGATAGCCGAGGAACGTAGCGTCGCGGCCCTCGAGGAGAAGACCCTGCTCCTGCGCGAGGTCTACCACCGCGTCAAGAACAACCTCCAGGTCATCTCGAGCCTTTTGTCCATGCAGGCGGCCGTGACCGCGGACCGATCCGTGTCGACGGCGCTGCAGGGCGCCCAGGACAGGGTCTTCGCGATGTCGCTGGCCCACGAGATCGTCTATCAGATGCCGGACATCTCCTCGGTCGACGCGGGCGACTACGCGTCCCGCCTCGTCGCCTACCTGGCGGACGAGTACAAGGTACCCCGCGATAGCGTCCTGGCCGCCTACGAGCCGATGCCGCTGAGCCTCGAGCGAGCCGTGCCCTTCGGACTGCTCCTCGGCGAGATCGTATCGAACGCGCTGAAGTACGGCATACCGCCGGGAACCGATGGCAGGGTCCGCGTCAGCTTGTCGCTGGACGAGGCCGGGCGGGACAGGATGGTCTGCCTGGTCGTCGAGGACGACGGACCCGGCCTGCCGCCCGAGGTGGCCGACAAGGGCTCGCTCGGCATCTCACTGATCGCCGGCCTTGCCGATCAGCTCCGCGGGACCGTCGCCTGGGAGCGCCCGAGCGGGGGCGGCACCCGCGTGACGGTCCGCTTCGACTCGTCCGCCGACGGGAAGGCCCGATGACGGCCGGGACGAGGCTCGCCGCGATGGCTATGGCCGTGGCCGTATCGGCCGCCGCCTGCGACCAGCGCCCCATCGTCACGCTACGCTACGCCCACATGAGCCCGCTGGACAGCGTAGCGGGCATGCAAGCCGAGTACTTCGCCAGACGCGCGCGCGAGCTGAGCGAAGGCAGGCTCGTCGTCGAGGTATTCCCCGCGTCGGTCCTCGGCGACACGGCGGAACAGCTGGCGATGGCGCGCGACGGCGTCATAGACATCCACCATACGACCGCCGGCGCGCTCGCCTCGCTGGTCGAGGGCTTCACCGTGCTGGACGCGCCCTACCGGGTCTCCGACCCGGAGCGGCTCTCCCGTATCGTCGACCTCGGCTCGCCCCTGATGACGAGGCTCGGCGACGAGCTCCGGCACGGGGCCGGCCTCAGGGTGCTGTACACGTTCTATTTCGGTACGCGCCACCTGAGCTTCGACGGCCCGGCGCTGTCGCCGTTCGACCTGCGAGGCGCCCCGATACGGGCTAATCCCTATCCCATCTACGAACTCGCGGTCGCGACCCTGGGCGGCGTCCCCACCCCGGTGGACTGGAACCGCATCCAGGCCGCCCTTGCTACCGGCGCGGCGCGGGGCCAGGAGAACCCCATCGAGACGATCTACTCGTCGGAACTCCAGAGATGGCAGTCGCACCTGATGCTGACCGGCCATATCGTCGGCGCCGAGATCGTCGTGATGAACGAACGCTCCTGGTCGCTATTGCCGAGGCGAGAGCGCGAGGCCTTGGCGGAAGCGGCCGCGGAAGCCGGTCGCTGGGCCTCCGCCGAGACGTCGGCGATGGAGGCCGCCAGGCTCGAGGCGCTCAAGAGCCTGGGAATGCGGGTCATCGGCGAGGCCGACGGGCTGCGGCTGGACCTGTTCAAGGCCAGAGCCGAGCGCTTCCTGACGGCTACATACGGCGAGCGCCTGGCGCCGTACTTCGCCCTGATGGACGAATCGCGCTAAGCCTCCTCGGCCTCCTC